>NZ_JBWXVA010000004.1:0-164498 GCF_059901235.1 Fructilactobacillus sp. X3R2C1 | reverse complement strand
TTAATTTTAAGTTCTACAACTTAAAATTACCTTACACTTGTAATCAAAATCTTGTTCAGTTTTCAAAGATCTACTCTTGATTGTTGCCGTTTGATTCTTCCTTAACGCAACATGTATAACTATACTACGTTGTGTTTTAAATGTCAACAGATAAACTCAATTATTTTAAATTTATTTGTTCAAGCATTGTATCCGGAGAAACCAGACAACAAAGACTATTATACAACGCTCATAATGAAGATGCAAGAGAAATGATTAAAATAATTAATTCAGTTCATAATCAGTGACTAATCGATTATTATCAAATCACTTTGTCTCCCTCACTGAGCATTTACTACTATACATGCGCTCAAATCATTTGTCAACACTTTTGGTCAAAAAAGGTCAAACTTTTTTAATTTTCATTTTTTATCAAGAAAATTGGCCTACTTTTTCTTTGAATATAAGTCAATTCCATCTTGCGGGTGTTGTCTTAGATAACGCGTCGTAAAAGCATCCACTGCACTCTTATCCTCTAAATCAACGTCAGCATCTTCCATCGCACTAACCAATTTCTTATAAAAGGCATCAAAATTAGAATCGTACATTGAACGTAATGCTTTACTATTATTTTCTACCCATTTATTCAAACTATGACCATTACTAATAATTCCCTGATCGTTTAAATAAGAAAATAAATGGATTAAGGCAAAGGGAATTAGTTGAAACAGCGAGTCCGTTTTTTCATCACTATCTAGTATCAAGGTAAAACGATTAAACATTACGTTAGTAACCAAATCGACGTTCCAGTTCTTAGGCTGAACTCCCAACCCAACGATCGCAATTTCAGCAAAACTATCAATGATGGTATCAATCTCGTCAATCTCATCCTGCGTCTTCTCTAAGACATCAGGTTCATCATCAATATCATCTAACCAACGATCGATCATTTCCCCTACTTGTTGTACTTCTTCATCCTTATCCATGACTCCATCTCCTAAATCTAATCTTATTATTCATTTTATTATAGTAGAAACTCGAAATTAACATTAACTTTTGCACTTTAAAAAAAGTTAAGTAAAAACATGTATAATTATCAACGAATCATGTCAAAGGAGCATCGAATCTATGAATGACAATATCGTAATTGTAAGCGCAAAGAGGACTCCGATTGGTAAAATCAACGGCACCCTCGCTAGCCTAACTTCGGTTGATCTTGGAACCATTGCCGCCAAGGCAACCATCAAAGACGCGGGCATTGATCCAAAACAAATCGACCAAGTCATCTTTGGAAACGTAATTCAAGCGGGCGGTGGACAAAACGTCGCCAGACAAATCGAGTTAAACGCTGGCATTTCTGACACAGCCACTGCCTCCACCATTAACCAAGTTTGTGGTTCCGGTATGAAAGCGGTCCGACTGGGGCAATCTGCCATCCAAATGGGCGATGCTGACATCGTCCTTGTCGGAGGAACCGAAAGCATGTCGAACGCTCCATACCTAAATATGAACGAAAGAAGGGGCCACAAGTTTGGCCCAATCACTTTAGAGGACAGCATTCAAAAAGACGGACTAAACGACGCCAGGAGTGGAAAACCGATGGGAATGACCGCCGAAAACGTTGCCGACCAGTTCAACATTTCAAGAAGGGATCAGGATGCTTTTTCCCTCCAGTCCCATCGAAAAGCCAGTGCCGCCCAACAAAATGGTTACTTTAATGAAGAAATGATCCCAATTGAAATCCAGAATCGCCATGGGAACACTATGGTTGATAAGGATGAGGGCGTTCGTTTTGATACCTCAATGGAACAATTAAAAAAGTTAAAACCATCCTTTAAAGAAAACGGCACGGTGACGGCCGGAAATGCTGCCAGCCTAAATGATGGGGCTTCCGCAATCCTATTAATGAAGCAAAGTAAGTCCAACGAACTTGGTCTAACTCCGCTGGCGGTGCTGGATGACTACGCCGAAGCCGGATGTGACCCTAAAATCATGGGATATGCCCCCTACTACGCCGTTAATAAACTACTGGATAAGACGGGTCAACAAATCAGTGACTTTGATTTGTTTGAACTAAACGAAGCCTTTGCCTCTCAAAGTTTAGCGGTAGCACGGGACCTTCACATCCCAGACGCTAAGCTTAACATTACAGGTGGTGCCGTCTCAATGGGTCACCCCCTCGGCGATTCCGGTTCTAGAATCCTCATCACCTTAATCAACAACCTCAAACGGACTGGTCAGACTAAGGGACTGGCCACCCTCTGTATCGGTGGTGGAATGGGAATGGGAATGACCGTTCACACATTATAATGAAGAAACAAAAAAAGATCTCAGTAGTTAGATTCATTTTTAACTACCGGGGTCTTTATTTATCCTTGCTTCAATTGTTTTCTGGTCTTTTTCACCGAAAGAATCAATCCAATCGCAAATCCAATCAATGCGAACAAAACCCATCCCATTCCGTACTGCGCCAGCGGCAAAAGGTCATTAATTTTAAATAACCAAGCTAATTCTGGAACGTGCGTCAATTCGGGAATGGTGGTAATCCCGCTTAAAAAGGCTGGAATGGCGATGAACCAGATCGTCATTTGGTAAACAATCTTAGAGTTTTTAAGTAATGGTTTAATTAACGAAATCAAAATTAGACAGATGGAAAACGGGTAAACAATCATTAAGACTGGCATGATAAACTTAATCATTTCAGTCAGGCCCAGCGTTGCCAAAAGTGCTGACATCACCACCGCGAAGATCAGAACGGGAAGGTACTTAAACTTGGGAAAAACATCAGACATCGTATCCGCGAAGGCACTACTCATTGCAATCGCCGTCTTAAGACAGGCCACGATCACAATTAGCGCCAACAAAATGTTCCCATACCCGCCAAAGTAATGCGTCGCAATCTGCACTAGGGCAATGCCACCATTCGCTGACGGCTGAAAATCACCCAGACTGCTAGCGCCCATGTAACTTAATAGAACGTAGACAACTGCCATCATCAATCCACCAATCAAGCCGGCCTTTCCGATGCTAACGGCTAACTGCTTGGGGCTTTTGGCTCCTAGTCCACGCACGGTTTCCACAATCACGATTCCAAAAGCAATCGATCCGGCCCCGTCAAGCGTGTTGTATCCCTCAACGAAACCCGAAAGGAGAGGGGAATGCCCGTATTCACCCATTGGATGATAGAAATGTGGCGACCCCATTGGTTTAACAATCGACATGACGATGATGACCGCCAGTAAAATCAAAAACAACGGGGTCAAAAATTTTCCGATGTATTCCAGTAAGCGCCCTTGATTATACGAGAGTAAAAAAACGGCAATGAAGAAAATTAAAATAAATCCGATTAAGCCTAACTGCTGACGACCAGAACTAAGAAATGGTGCAATTCCAATCTGAAATGAAGTGGCTGCTAAACGCGGAATGGCCAAAAGTGGTCCCATTATAAAAGAAATTAAAATCGTAAAGACATACGCAAACGACTTGCCAACGTTTGAAGAAATTTCAAAGGCTCCGGAACTGTCGGTAACCCCTAACGCAATGATGCCTAGGATGGGGAGACCCACTCCAGTTAAAACAAATCCGAGGGTTGCCCACCAAACGTTGCCACCAGCCATCTGTCCCATATTAACGGGAAAGATCAAATTGCCAGCGCCAAAGAAAATCCCAAACAACATTATCCCGACGTAAATAATCTGTCTTACACTTAATTTCTTTTCCAAATTTTTCCCAACTTTCCTAAATTACTGTTCAATGCATTTTACCAGAAAAAAAGCCGGCTCCCTAATTAATTTGGTGGTTGAAAAACCACATGAGCTTCACTATAATTATTTATCGTCTGATAATAAAAGTAAGGAAGTGTTATTATGTCTACTATTTACGTAAGAAAAGCTACTGAAGCTGACTTAAACGATATCTACACTATCATCAAAAACGCCAAGAAGTTTTTGGGCGAACAAGGCATCGACCAATGGCAAAGTGATTACCCGAGTGAAGAGGATTTAGCAAGAGACGTTAAATTTGGCATCTCATACGTCCTAGATGTTGACGGAAAAGTTGCTGGAACCGCAACATTGCATTTAGGAATCGACCCCGATTACTTACACCTTGAAGGTGGCGAGTGGGAAAATGGTGACCAAGGTCACTACTCCGCCATTCACCGTATCGCCGTCTCAAACGACTATCGTGGTCAGGGACTAGCATCCAAATTCATCAGTGGCCTATTCACCATCTCAGCCTTTCGTGGTTTTAAAGACGTCAGAATCGACACTCATCCCGACAACAAGGGCATGCAACACGTCATTCTCTCAAATGGTTTCACTAAACGTGGTATCATTTACGCAAACGGTAAAAAGAGTCATGGAACAAAACGTTTCGCTTACCAAATCGAACTAAAATAATAACTAGGAAGTGGCCAAATTGGGCGACACAGCGGTATTAATCAAATTAATCATAATGGCAACGTTCGGATTGATCGTAATTTTGGGCTGCATGGGATGGACCTATCACAAGACCCACAAATTAACGTCAAAACGTTTTTTGGCATTATCGGTGTTGGCAATTTGTTTCATTATCATCCTAGTTATTCTGGTATAAAAAGAGGCTCAACCTATGATATTCATGGGTTGAGCCTTTTGTTTTGTAATTTTGTTTATTTTTTCTACTATAATTAATAACTAATCATTTATAATGTGTACCAGATTTCACATTCGCCCTATTAATTCTGTTATCTAAAGAATATAATTATTTATGTGTCAAAATTTAATAAAAAGTTAAGGGATGTAAACTGGTTTGAAAAACAAGAAAAATATAATTATAGTCGTTCTAGTAGTCCTCCTAGCATTTGCCTTAGGAATAATATTTGCATTTAAAATAAATGGAAATAATAACAATAGTAATAATAAGAAAAATACTACAAGTATATCTAAGAAACGTAAGCCAACTAAGCACAAAAAAGAAACTGACAACAAAAATAAGCAAGCAACTGATCAAGCTTCAACTAAAAATAACAGTTCAGATGCTGAGGAAACCGGAACAACTTTGCCTCAATCATTACAGGGAGATTATAAGGAATCAGACGATTATACACTAATAATATCTAGTAACACCGTGGGCTTAGGAACTGCCGATAGTAGTATCTTAGTTAAATCTTATAAAAAGACTGGGAATACTTACATTATTAAAGGTGATAGCAATTCTGGAGATGGAGAATCAACGGCAACCTCAACTATTAGTAAACCAGAAAACATACAGATTACCAAAAATCAAAATGGAAGTGTAAGTGTATCAGGATGTTCGAATAATTTTTTAAATGGTACATATAGTGCCTCTAATACTAACGATAATAGCTCTAACAATAACTCCTCAGATGCTGACACAAATTCAAACGACGATAATTCAGATTCTGATAATGACAATAACTCAGATACTGATACCAACTCTGACGATGACACAACTACGGAACCAAATACCAATAATGATCAAGATAACGATTAATCAATAAGAATATTCGGTTTTCATTATCATCCTAGTTATTCTGGTATAAAAAGAGGCTCAACCTATGATATTCACGGATTGGGCCTTTTGTTTTGGGATTCTTTAACCATCAATTTGTGTAAACATTGAGACTTTACTATACTTAAAACCGTTAATTTAGTTAAGAAGAGTTTTAATGAAATACAATAAGATAATCAAATTTATACACATAAATATTGCTTTGGAATAATTTATCATTTTATATTTTATTAATTAGGTAACCATAGTTATAAGGAGAAAAATAAAATGCCAGAAAAAGCCAATTACATTAAAGATCGAAAAGAATTTTTACATAAGTATCATACCGCTTCTCGCTTATTGGTCCTTTCTATCATAATATCAGTAATTTTTTTAGCCATAGGATTTACTCTTATCAAGCTAGATGTAAATAGGGTTATTATTTTAATAATGGGATTACTGACTGGAATTGTACTGGCATTATTTATAGCCTCATTAGGAGCATGGTTAAATTTAAAAATAAAAAAACCTAAGAGTGTAAATTTAATGAGAAAGAAATACTACCTTAATTTATGGATCTTAATAATTTTATTTGTCTTTGGTATATTACTTTTTATTATTTTAATTGTACTGATGCCAATTTTACATAATTTAAGTTATATATATCTTGTTTCTAACATAACCACATTTTCAGTCTTTGGAAGTATATTTATTTATTCGATGGAAAAAGACATCTTAAAGTATCGAAAAGGGAAGTATTTAAAAGAATTTACTAAGGGGATTAAAAATGATGGAATATAAGGACATTGATAACGTACTTTTACTGGAGGGATTCTCTTGCAATCATATTTTCAATTAGGTTATTATCTGCTGGCTAAATTATTCTTTTTTTGTATGCTTATAGTAATCATCTATGAAATTGTTGCCTAGGAGCGTTCCAGACATTATTTTAAAAAAGGGAAGAAATATACCCAAGTTATTGAGCCTGTTTTTAAAATGGAATTAAACCATTAGGAGTACATAAATGATATTTCATGACTTATATACAACATTTACATGGATAACTTACATTTTAGCTTTAGTGGGACTCCTTTATATTCTTGTTGCATATATTCGTTCTAAAATTTACTTAATAAAAACTCATAATTTTAAATACAAATTGCATAACATTAAATATATGATTATGATATTTTTCTATTGTTGCATAACAAGTTATTTGAGTCATGCTTTCTTTGATAAACATTACATTACTAATAACGCAGAGAAACGTCGTCAATTTCTACTTCACAATAATCTGGTCTTTTTCATTTTAATTGTGTTAGCTGCTTACTTCATTATCATCATCTTTTTAACCACTAGAAAAAAGATGAATGATGATGTAAGTTTAACTACTAAATCTCTAACATATCGAGCATTAAAATCAAAGTTTTTTAAACACATTAACATTGCGTATTGGTTGGTAATTTGTTCCTGCGTTGCTGCAAGTGTAAACATCGTGTTAGTCACTATCTATCATTTACTTTAATAAAAATAACATTTGAGATGAAAAATAGAAAATATTAATTAACACTTTTACTGGAGGAATTATTTTGCAATCATATTTTCAATTAGGTTATTATCTGCTGGCTAAATTATTCTTTTTTTGTATGCTTATAGTAATTATCTATGAAATTGTTGCCTATGAGCGTTCCAGACATTATTTAAGAAAAAGGGAAGAAATATTTAACAATATCTCTTCCCTAATATACATTTTGATTCTTTTTCTATATTTTGCCTCTAACAATATCATTGGACATACTTTAACTGATAATTATATGTGGAACAAAACATTAACAGATCGCTGGTATTATTTAATCGGGAACCCTAGTGGACTAATTATGCTAATGTCATACGTAATTAGTCTGACCAGTATTGTTTTGTGCATGACAATTAAACGCTGGAACATTTACAATAATGGGAACCAACAGCCAAAATTAATTAAACAACTGAAACAATCATTTTTTAAACATATTAATTATATCTATATATTAATTATATTTACTTGCATAATTTCATTTATTAATGTTGCATTAGGAATAATCTACCATTTTATATTTTACTAATAAGGTAATATCATAATTGTGAGGGGAAGATAAATGTCTGAAAAACCGGACTACATCAAAGACTACCAAGAATACTTACATAAATACCACATTATGTCACGCTTATTGTTGCCATCCATTATATTGGTAATCATTACCTTCACTTTGGGATTCATTCTCCTTAGTATGCATGCAAACAAATTCATCCTTTGGATCATGGGAACAATCGATGGAATTACATTCTCGCTATTTATTACCGCACTAGGAACTACAATAAGATTAATTATAGAAAAATATAAGATTAAGCATATGCGACCTTCAAGGTTAAAACATTATTATTGTTTATGGGTCATTATTTTATTTCTGTGTTTTGGAATTTTTGTTTTCATTGGATCAATTGAAATACTATTACTTTCAAACAATTTATGGGAGGCATATGAATCTCCAATGCTGCCAACGTTTTTAATTTGCTCTGGATTTTTATTATATTATCTTTCTAAAAGCACCTTAAAATATCGGAAAAAGAAATATTCAAAAGAACTTACTGAGGGAATTAAAAAGTTTAAACAAAGTAAGCTACCTTAATAGATGATTCTCTTTATTAACATAATCATAATAAGAAGGATCAGAATTAAGGAAAACTATTCAGCTTGATAGAAAAACATTAACGAACATTCTTATTGGAGGAATTCTTTTGCAATTTACCTTACCAATCATCTACTATGTATTTTCTAATATAATATATTTTTGTTTAATTATACCTGTAATATATTTATGCATCGCGTATGAACGTTCTAGAAAACATTTAGAAAAAGAAAATAAAAATTATAAAAGTGTTTCTTCAATTTCATATATATTAATATTAATTGCATACTTCTTTATTAATAACATTACAGTAAATACCTTCGATAAAAAAAATTTGTGGAAAATAACTTTAAACGATCGTTGGGACCTTTTACTAGGAAATACAAATTACTTTATTGCATTAATGATCGGCTCAACATTTTTTATTTCGCTTATCCTATATTTAACCATTCATAAGTTAAAACGCTTTAATTATATGAGTAACACAAATAACGAATTTAAAAATCTAAAACAACACTTTTTTAAGCATGTTAACTTTATCTACTATTTAGTGATAGTTGCTTGTGCTTTATCGTTTATAAATATTATTTGTGGAATAATTTATCATTTTATATTTTATTAAAAAGGACATCCCATTAAAATGAGATGTCCTTAACTTTATACTGCTTCCATTGCAGTATAAAGTAATCTAAAGACTGTTCCTAATCTCTCCCCTAACAAATCAAGTGATGCATTTCTTTCATCGACACTCATATTAGAGACCTCCTTAATTGCCCCACTAAGTGGAACTATACTTTCCATTAATCCTGTGGCTACTTCTTTCTTATGTGAACTAAAGTATTGCAAAACTTTTTCTGAAACTTCTACAGCTGCACCCAAGATACTAGTTGGAATATTAAAGGGTTTAATTGTCATATCAAAGTTAACAGCAAAACTTCCAGAAATGTTTTTATCCTTTAATTCAAATACATTAAAAGTTGCTGAAACTCCTACCTTTCCATCACTTGTTAAGCTAGCTTGAATGGTTAATTGGCCATCATTAATTTTATCAAGAAACATCGTTTTCATTAATTGATTAAATACAACCCCAGAAATTGAAGCAGATAAGCCATATTCTTTAGAAAACCAGCCAGTAAAATCACTTGAAATTTTACCATTCTTAATTGAAAAAATCCCAGAACTATTTACATGTTGAACATTCTCAGATGCACTAACTTTTACATTGATCCAATCCTCATCAAATTCCAAAATGGGTTGATTAAACTGAATTGATGAATTATCCAACAAGAATCTAACAGCATTTAATGGAGAAGTTAAACCACTAGTAGAGAATTCTTTTTCTCCGTGATCTTTCCCGGATGAAGCAACTTGATCAATATCTAAATGACCTAGTGAATATTCAGTAAACTGGTCAAAAGCCCAATTTTTACTCATCGGATAACCAAGATTTCCACTGTATCCTGACGACATATCTGAAACAAAACAATACTTAGCAAATCCTGAACTAATCATGTGAGTAGAAACGTTTCTCGTTCCATAAACTCCAATATTATAGTAAGACATTGCATCAGATATTCCCTCAAAATATTGTTTAACTGTTCCATCAATATCTCCGGATTGAATATCAGTATCAACTGCAAAATAAATAGTCGTTCCTTTAGGAAATCCAAGTTGCTTAGCAGCTTTAGAAGCTGTTAAAGCATCTTTAAATCCCTGATTATACTTAAAATATGAAATCTCATCCCCACCATCTTGATAAATAGGGAAAACACTCATACCTCCATTTTTGATTGTTTCTAATTCAGCTGTCGTCAGATTTTTATCACGTTTTTTAGAGCCAGCTCCTACACTACCCGTTAAATATCTTCCAACAATGCTAAAGCCATAACGTTTTAATAGGTTTACATCCGAAGAATTTAATTGAGTAGCAGTATCGGCCGTATCTGAGTCACGGTTAGTATTTCCGTTACTCGTTAATAATCCCTTAATGACAGTCAAGTCTGCAGTACTGGTGAAAGGTGGCAGATTCATAAATTTACGAAACTTAACAACACTATTAGCAATTGAACTATCAAAATTATCATCAACATCACGATTAAACATAAAACCATTGACTAAAAGTCCATACTGAATAATTCTAACAATCAAGCCACTCGCACCTTGATTCACAGTTGGTGTTCGTGCAATTGTTCCGGGTCCATATACACCATTAGCAGTGTTTGGAGACATCCCTTCAGATGACTGCAATGCGTAAATTAATGCGGTATTCGTATTCCGATCATAAATACCATCAGTAGGAACCAAACCAATATCATCACCAAAATAATTCAGAAAATGATTATTCAAATATTGTTGCATCCCTCGTACACCATCAGTTCCATCACCAATAATAGTGAAAGCACTCATGTCGAATAATGCTCCCATTAAAATGACCGTCATCGAACCATTTTTTAATCCAGCATCATTACGTAATTTATTTACCGCATTCTGTGTATCTTTGGTATATTTCTCATCAAATGCATTCGGGCTAATTCCCTTACACCAAAAGGCACCCTGAATTAACTTCGCAATCTTGCCCTTGTAACCGACCTTCAACTGATCGACCATTCCACTTAGTGCTTTTTTGGTTTTATCACCAAAACCACTACCAAGTGGACTAATCCCTAGTTCATGCTGAAGTCCCATTCTTAAAGCATAAATAGTTGGCCAACCCGTCTTTCCATTCTCCTTGACCTTATCAAATCCCGAAACATTACCGTATTCTTGGTTCAACCACTTTTGAACGCTTAAAACTTGTTCATCCATAATTATTTCCTCCTAAATTTCTCTTTATAAGATTTAAGAGTTAGCGCTAACTCGTACGTAAACACATCGAAATCAATTCGCAATCATGTAGAATAATCATTGAATCTTATAGACAAAAGTTCTACAATGATGATAAAGAAAATCAGCTGAAATAATCTAAACCAACCTCACTTCGAGGTTGTTGCTTGATTTCTTATCTGTTTACAGGAACAATCATATATCCATAATTTCTACATGTCAACAATTTCATAGATTAATTTTCTATGTAAATAATTAAAAGGAGTCAAAAATGTCGATCTATCAACGTGTTAAAGAGCTTGCTAAAAATAAAAATATTTCCATTCGCGAACTAGAGCATCAACTTGGGTTCTCCAACGGAACCATGCAAAAGTGGGACCAAACCGCTAATTCGCAAAAACTAAAAAGGGTTGCCAACTACTTCAACGTCTCCGTTGACTATCTCTTAGGAAACTCAACCGGCAATTCGGCTGACTTAGATGACCTCTCAACGATCATGATGTTTGGGGGCAAACCCATCCCAGAAGAAGACCGTGAAACAGTCGTGGAAATCTTAAGGAAACTTCGAAATGCACGAAATCATCAATAGTCTTTTTAACTATGCGTTAGATAATGACATTGCCGTTGTATACACGGACAAACTCCATCAAAATACCCAATCCTTCGCGGACGTTCGTTCCCATTCAATTGTGATTAATGCCAACTGGCAACCACGAAAACAACTTCCGTTTATCATTGCGCACGAGATTAGCCACGTCCTGCAGTGCGATCAAGATGACGCCATTCTTAGTTTTACCACTCTGATGAATCCCAAGTACGAACAGAAGGCCAACGTGAATGCCGTTAGGCTCCTAATTCCCTTCTACGCTGACAACAAGGAAATTGACCAGATTAACCTAGAGAAATTCATGGATTTATTTGCCATCCCGGATTCACTACGTGACGTATGTTTTACTGAAATTAAAGACTATGTTGATTGAAACATCAAAAAGCTCAACTTCATTTCGAAGTTGAGCTTTTCATTTACGATCATCTATTCAAATAATTTCTTAGCGGCCTTGGCCAAAATCTTCGGATTCTTATCAAATCGTGGGTTGTCCACGAGTTTTGACATTGGAACACCAGCAAAGTGGTAGGCGGCCATTTCACCAGAACGAACTGCACTTTGTTCGGTGAAGACCATTTGGTAAGGTTGTTCAACAAACTCACCGGTGAAGGCTAGGTTCGTTGAATGGTCAGGGATGACCTTGGGACGGTCAATTTTAGCCCGGTTGTTAAACAATGCCGAAGCGTATGGCATGTATACCGGAACGGAGTTGACAATTGAATACATGATTTCTTTTTCTTTATCACGGATGTTTACGGGACCTGGATCGACCTTTGAAAGCTGTCCGATCAACTCTTGAACCATTTCTTTTCCAGTCATCTTGATGTACTGCTTGTCGACGAATTCACCGCGACGATATGGATACAAGAAGTAACCCCAAAGAACGGTTTCGTTTGGCTTTTGGTCGGTGAAATGAGGTTGATGATGAACCACAATCGACATTCTCACGTCTTTTTGACCTAACGGAGTAATTGGACTCGTTGATAGGAAGGAGTTCAAAGCATTCCCAGGCAGTTGCGTAGTAATACGGGTGATTTCGTTTAAGAAGGTATGATCCTTAGTGGTTACGGTAAAACTACTCCAACCACTAGCGTTTCGGTCGGCGAAGAACTTGTCCGGATTACCTAAGTTGTAGAAGTGATTGGTGGCTTTCTTCCACAAACTTGAGGCAGCCCCATAATCAGTGTTCTCACCGGACGGGGTGTTGAAGTCTCCAAGCGTAGCCGAATCGGTGATGGAACCATTGGTGAAGAAGACCGCAGTATCATCATCGACATCAATGTGTTCATCTTTACCAGTGTCAACGTTCTCCATTTCTAGGCCCTTAACGGTAATTTCTTCGTTCATTGGAGTTTCTTTGAAGTCCCAATCATTAACCCGACGGTTCAAAACGAAGGTTACGCCTTGCTTCTTCAAGTAATTAATTAATGGTAGCATCAAACTTTCGTACTGATTGTATCGAGTTCGGTTAACCCCCACAAGCGTGTTAATTTGGGTAAATTCGTAAATCATTTGATGCATGTAACGGCGGAGTTCTTGAGCTGAACTCTGGGTACGAAAGGCAAAGGTTGTCTCCCACATGTACCAGAAGTTAGTTTGAAACATGTGAGGATCGTCCTTGAAGTAGTCAGCAATTGAGACGTTATCAAGTTCAGTCTCCTTGTCGTCTGGCATCATGATTAACTTCGTCAATAAGAGCCGGTCCTTGTTGTTAAAGCCCATTTTAGCGGAGTTAAGGATTCCCTTTTCGCCTTCCATCAAACGCGCCTTGTCGTAGGTCCGGTGTTTAGAATCAAAGTCGCGCGTGTCTTCTGCAGCAGTCATTCCCTCTTCGGTGGCTGACGGAACCCGACTTAAGAGATCCATCAAATCAACGTAGGTTCGGTAATTCAACATTCTTCCCCCACGAGCGACAAAGCCAGTCTGGTCAGATGTTTCGTGATTGCGATTCCAGTATTCATTGCCGGTCACGTCAGTCTTGGCACCATCATTTGCGCCATGGTCGTCCAAGGAATAGAAAGTGATGTTCTTTCCATCCCAGTGACCTTCTTGAATCAAGTAAACGGCGGCGGCCATGTTGGAAATGCCGGCGCCAATCATAATTGCTTTTTTCTTAGTCATATTAAACCTCCTAGATTTAAATACGTAGTAAGCACTGGTCTCTATGTTAGCAGTTTCACATATGCTTATATTTATATTATAACGTACCCAAAAGTTGGAGTGTAACTTATCAATTTGATTTAATAATTTATTTAATTAATGTTCTAATGTCAACCATTAAGCAACTCACATATCAGCCTGCGAATAGATAATTAAGGTCGTAATCTGGTACAATATAGTAGAAGAAAGGTGGTAATTACTATGCCAGAAACAGTATTTTTCAATCCCGGCGACTCACTTGGAAACTTTCACGACTATAATGATGCAGTTCGTTCTGCTCAACTTTACCGTGACAAACAAGTGGAGGCCAAAAACGTCGTAGTAGTCCATGGAAAAGACAAAAAATCATTCGATATTTTCCTTTCGGATAACGCTCAATCAGATACTAAAAATAACGATCAAACTTCGCCCTATTACGTTAATAAACGAATCTAATTAATTGATTTAATTTAATTGGAAATTACGTAATTATTAGTGTACAATTGATTATATTAAATAGCCAAACGTATGTTCGCAATTATGTAATATGTAAAAAGAAAGGAATTTTATGGCAAATTCTAAAAACAGTGTCGACGGGCGTCAAATCGAGCTCGATAAAGCACTTAGCAAGATCAAAAAAGAATTTGGGACCGGTGCTATCATGCGGATGGGTGAGTCCCCTAACCAAAACGTTGATTCCATTTCAACCGGTATTTTATCGTTAGATATTGCTCTTGGCATTGGGGGATTCCCTCGTGGTCGTGTGGTTGAGATCTTCGGTGCCGAATCATCAGGTAAAACCACGATCGCTCTTCAGACCGTTGCTGCTTTACAACAAGCTGGCGGAACGGCCGCATACATCGATGCCGAAAACGCGATGGATCCGGAATATGCTAACAGTCTGGGAGTTAACATTGACAACCTCTTGTTATCACAACCAGGAACCGGTGAAGAAGGGCTACAAATTGCCGATGCATTGGTACAATCTGGGGCCATCGACTTAATCGTTGTCGACTCAGTGGCTGCCCTAGTTCCAAAGTCTGAAATTGAGGGTGACATTGGTGATTCTCACGTTGGTTTGCAGGCTCGTCTAATGTCACAGGCACTTAGAAAATTAGCTTCCAGTATCAACAAGACCAATACAGTCGTTATCTTCATTAACCAACTAAGAGAAAAAGTTGGTGTGATGTTCGGTAACCCAGAAACAACTCCTGGTGGTCGGGCTCTTAAGTTCTACTCAAGTGTGCGACTCCGTGTTAGTTCTGGTAAGCAATCAAAGGAAGGTCAAGACGTCGTTGGTCGAGAAACCAAGATTAAAGTCGTAAAGAACAAGGTGGCTCCCCCATTCAAGACCGTTGACACTTTGATGAGTTTTGGAAAGGGTATCGAACCAATTGCCGATATGGTCAACTTAGCCGTTGACAAAGACATCGTCGACAAATCTGGATCATGGTATTCATATGGTGAAGAACGACTGGGACAGGGTCTAAACAAGACCGTAGCCAACCTGCGTGACAAACCCGAGATGGTCGAAGAAATCAAGAATAAGGTCAGAGAAGCCTATGGCATCGCCAATGATGAAGAATCAAAGGACGATAACAGTAACAAGGATACAAAATCCAAGTCAACTGACGATAAGGCCACTACTAAAAAAACAACCAAAGCAAGTACCAAAAAAGATAGCGAAACTAAGTTAGACGTTTAATTAAATGGAAAAGCATCAAATCATTATGTAATGATTTGATGCTTTTTTAATACAAATAATAATCTTGATAAAGCTTTAAACAATATTTTAATTAAATCTACATAAGTCAAATATCGAATACTCAAATGAATTTTCAGTGTAATTACACAACTATAAAAAACAATTTTTATAACTTTAAAAAATTGTTGACTTTCTATATCGTTTAATTTATATTAATTATGGTAATTAAACCTCTCACAAGAAAGGAAGATTTAATATGAAGTACTTGCTTAATTTACAAGCACAACCAAACGTGGAGTTAAAGAAGAAGCGTCGTCATCACCATCACGGAGTACGAAGTAATATCAGTGTTCAATGTGATGTTCGAAGCAATGTAAGTGTCTTCTGTCAGTAATTTAACAATAGGTGTATTTATTATGAAAACTTTGCTAGACCTCCAAAAGACTGTGGGTAAAAATGCCAAGAAGCTTGTTGGCGGGAAAAAAGATTCTCATATTAGTGTTATGGGATGTGGCAACAACAGCAATATTAGTATTATGTGCAAATAATACTATAGGAGCATTTCATGAAACCTATTCTGCAATTACAACAACTTGATAATGTAGCATTAAGAAAAAAGCACCGAAAAGGACGTAAGGGTTCTCATCTGAGCGTTGGATGCACAATTAACAGTGACGTTAGTATTCTTATATGCAAGAGATAAGAGAGCCCTAATAGGACTCTCTTTTTATTTTAAACTTAAAGGATGTAGTTATGGATTTAAGATATTTAGATTATTTAAAAAAAGGATCATTATTTTATCAACCCACCACAGCCGAAACAAACAGTTTAATTTATAAAGTTACTATTCACGACAAGGATAAATGGAATCATCATATCGATAAAAATTGGAATTATTTTATCAATAAAAATAGACAACTGCCAAACCAAGGGTGGAAAATTCATGTAACATCTCCCATTGATTACGCGCAAAAAACATTGGACCAAATCACACCGTATTTGATAGAAAATAACATTTCTTTTAAATTTGTTCCTACCAAAAAAGAATTAATTATGAAAAATTCAAAATATGGTGATCGATCTGCATGTGGAAAATTCATAACAATTTACCCCAAAGATGAAGATCAATTTATTCAACTATTAAGTCCCCTAACTGACCTAACCAATGACATCCCCAAGGGTGCATATATTTTAAACGATAAACAGTGGTACAATTCCAACATCTTCTTTAGGTATGGGGGATTTATTGGAATGCCAATGGTACATGATGGAAAAACGATCATGGGAATCAAAAATCCAAATGGAGAGTTAGTGCCAGACTTAAGGGTTCCATACTATAACGTTCCCTCATTTATTTCTGAACCAAAAGAAATTAAAAAAATGGATAAAATACAAACGATTGAATATTCCAAAATTGATTTAACTAAATTCAAACGCTATGAGGTTATTTCCGCAATTCACTTTAGTAATGGTGGCGGCGTCTATCAAGTCACAAAAGATGGTAAAAATTATGTAATGAAGGAGGGGCGAAAACAGTCTGGAATTGATGCACAAGGGAATGATGGTTTTTTCCGTGTAAAGAATGAATACAATACCCTAAAAAAATTAAATGGGATTAACAGAACAGTTAAGGTCTATGATTATTTTGAGATATGGGAAAATAATTACTTGATTGAAGAATTTGTTCCTGGAAATTCATTATCCGATTTCATTCCAGAAAACTTTCCTTTCTCATACGAAAAGAATCGAAATGAATATTTAAAACTTATAGATCAATTAATCAAACAATTAAAAGTGGCAATCACAGAAGTTCATCAGGCTGGTTTTGCTATTGGTGACTTAAATCCAAATAATATTATGGTTACTCCTAACAATAACATTAAACTAATCGATTTTGAGACTGCTACCCTCCTCTCAAATGAATATCATCCAGAACTACAAACTATGGGATACGTTAATTCTAAAATTAGTGACTTTAAAAGTGCTGATTGGTTTGCTTACATGAGGATCTCAAGATTTTTGTTACTACCGATTGAGTTCGTTTCTGATTTGTCTTTAAAAATTGAAGAAAATCAAAATAAATGGATAACAGATTATTTTGGAGAAAAAGCACTTGATATATTACAAAATACAGAAAAGAATTGTAAAAATTTCATTCCAAAATTAAAGAACATTTTCGACGTCCCAAAATTTGAAATCAATATAAAAGCAGTAGACAAACTCATCAATGGGTTAAAAACCGGAATAATTGAATATTCATCAAATCAAAATGATAGTTTTTCAGGTGGTGACATTAGACAATTTATTGACAAGCTTGGAAAAGTTAACATCGCTAATGGTGGTTTTGGAATACTAATGGCATTAAATCGGAGTAATACAAAGTTAACAAAAGAAATCAATTGGGCTAATAATAGCAGCAAAAATCTTATTAGCCACTTCAATGAAGACACCAGTCTTGGACTATTTAATGGTATTTCAGGAATCGCGTCTATTTTAGATGATTTAAACTTACAGGAACATTCAAACCAATTTCTTGAATTTATACTTGATCAAAAAAATAGAATTTTAAAAGAAACAGATTACACTCTTTACTCTGGATTAAGCGGAATTGGTTTAAGTTTACTAGCCTTCTTTAAAAAAAATAATAATAATAAATTTTTAGAAATGAGTAAATTAATCGCGATCCGCTTAAATACATTATTTATAAATGGTTCGGGAACTCAACCAGATGATGAAGATACCATTCCTTATGGATTAATGAATGGATGGTCAGGCGCGAGTTTATTTTTATTACTACTATTTGATGTAACAAAAAACAAAGAAACTCTGAAAAATGCCAAAGATATGTTGAATTTTGAACTAGATAAAAACATTGAAATTTCCGACTCACAATCTGCAGAGATTTTGGATAATTCAATTGGTTTTCCCAGAATACTTCCATATCTGGGAGAAGGAGGAGTTGGTGTCGGATTAGTATTGAGCCAATTTATTAGGCGCTTACATGAATTTCAAAACGAAAAATATTTAAACCTTCAAGAACAATTCACTAAAAATCTCCAAACTTACTGCACATACTCATCTGGACTAACCAGAGGGATCAGTGGAATTATCCTTATAGGAATTGATAATAAAAACAAATTATCCGACATCGATAAATTAGTCCAGTCATTAGAAAACTATCTGCTTGTAGATTCTAATAATAATATTATGTCACCCGGAACATATGGATATCGTTTTTCAAATGATTTGTTTACTGGAAATGCTGGTCTAATGACTGTCTTACAAGGCATTAAAGATAATAACGCTTGGAAATGGATGCCAGTGCCTAAATCTGTCTTAAATCAACTGTTTCTTTCCTAATCAAAATTAAATTAATGTCATCGTATAAAATCATTTATTATGATTAATTCTTAAATAAATTAAAAGTAGGAAAATAATGAAAAAGACAAAAATTAATTTCATTAAACTAGATGCCGGCTTCTTCGTTGGACTCGGTTTAAGTCTGATTGGAACAATAGTTTCTTTATTTATTCCCCTATTAATTGGTAAGGCTATCAACATTAAATCGTTACTCAGTCAAAAAAATAATACGTGGACAATTATTGGAATTTTGGCCTTGCTAATTTTTAGTGCCATTTTTACAGCAATTAGTGGATATTTGCTTAGTCGTTCAGGAGCCAAACAAATTGCAAATATTCGCACTCGTATTCAAGATCATCTTCTTTATTTACCAACTACCTATTTTGATAACCAATTAAGTGGAAAACTTTCTAGTAGAGTTATTAATGATGCCTCAATAATTCAAAACTTTACTACTGAAATAATCCCCTCTTCAATTAGTGGGATAATTACTGTGGTAGGAACATTTGCAATTTTATTTTCACTTGATTGGAAACTATCTTTACTTATCTTAATTGCATTTCCACTAGACGCGATGGTTACCATCCCAATTGGAATAATTGATGAGAAGGTTTCAATTAAATCTCAAGAGAAACTAGCTCAAATGAATGAAACCAGTTCTGAAAGTCTTAGAAACATTCGAGCGGTTAAATTAAATAACGCAGAACATAGTATCCAAAATAAATTCAAAAAAGATGTAAATGCTCTTTATCATTTATCACTAAAAATGAATGCAATTTTTGCTATAACAGGTCCAATTCAAACCATGTTTGGACTTTTATTGATTATTATAATCATTTGGTACGGTGGTGTTCGGGTATCAGCTGGAACTCTTTCCATTGGAACCTTAGTCGCTTTTCTAATGTATCTATTCCAAGTAATTGGACCAATTAATGTCATAGCTGATTTCTATGCAAGCTACAAGCAAGCAAAGGGAGCAACAAAACAAATTACTAAAATCTTACAGTTAAGTCCAGAAAATAACTATAAAAATCCTGTTATTAAAAACACTTCAAAAAATTCTGTTATTAAATTAGAAAATGTATCTTTCTCTTATGAAAATCACCTAGTACTAAGTAACGTTTCAATGGATTTTACTCCTGGTGATAAAATTGCAATCGTTGGTCCCTCAGGCGCTGGGAAAACCACTATTATTAATTTATTAA
This sequence comes from Fructilactobacillus sp. X3R2C1, assembly GCF_059901235.1. Lineage (NCBI taxonomy): Bacteria > Bacillati > Bacillota > Bacilli > Lactobacillales > Lactobacillaceae > Fructilactobacillus > Fructilactobacillus sp. X3R2C1. The sequence goes on along the minus strand of NZ_JBWXVA010000004.1, from coordinate 144,521 downwards.
CAAGACTTTACCCAATCCAATATGGAAAACTTTTGTTTGATGACAATGACGCTTCTAATTTTTCGATTTCGCAATGGCGTTCGCTTTTTGGAGTAGTAACTCAAGATAACACTATTTTTTCTGGAACATTTTATGATAACTTAGTTCTTGGTTTAGTAAATATCCCAAGCAAATCAGAAATATTAACAGCAATTAAAATTGCTGATTTAGAAAATTGTGTATCATCATTACCAGATGGAATAAAAACAATCATTGGTGAACAAGGACTTAAATTATCTGGAGGACAAAGACAACGATTACAAATTGCTAGAGCATATTTAAAACATCCTAAATTCCTAATTCTTGATGAAGCAACTTCTAGTCTGGACTCTGATTCTGAACAATTAGTAACACATGAAATTGATAAGATGATGACCGGCAAAACAATTATTGCCATTGCACACAGACTTTCAACCATTATAAATGCCGATAAAATATACTTTCTAGACCGTCACAAAATATTAGGCTTTGGAAACCACGAAGAATTAATGAATCGAGTTCCAGAATATCATCGCTTCGTAAATGAACAATTCATTGATAAAAACTAAAAAAGCATCAAATCATTACATAATGATTTGATGCTTTTTTAGTTTGTTATTTAATTACGCTTTTCTCATTAACTTACTACTAACATAGTAGATAATGGCAATCACAATCATAGAAATGAAAGTGGCTCCAACCGTCGCCTTAATAATTGGCAACATGTTTAACGCAATGTACAATACCACCCCGATGGCGATACATAACATCGCAAACCAGTTAATTCCATTTTTGTACCAATACTTTCCAGCAGGTGTTTTCAGAGCCTTCAAATCGTATTTCCCATCTGACAAGCCAAAGTAATCAACCACCAAGATGGCAATAATTGGACCAAGGAACATCCCGGTATAGTTCAGAAATGCGGTAAAGGCATCGAGGAAACTACCGTTAATCAAAGGAACCAGTGTCAAAATCATGGACAAAATGGTAACGATAAACAGTGATTTATTCAAACTAATCTTAGGAATTAGGTTATTTAGAGCGGATCCACCAGACTGAATGTTGACGGCGTTGGCAGTCATACTGGTCAAAACAATGACAACCATCGCAATAACCCCTAGTCCCAATTTATTAGCAACCGTACTAGGATCGGAGTTATTAGGATTGAAGACTCCGGACGTCAAGGCAACACTCAGCGTCGTGCACAGACCGATGATGACAAAGCTGACCATCCCAAGAATGGCACCAACGTACGGAGCTTGGGTGGCAATGCGTTTACTGGAAGTGAACCGGGTAAAGTCAGCTCCACCAACTACCCAGCCAAGCGCAGCTGCAGCAATCGTATCGAGGGCAACCCCAAATGGCATCCGGGCTTTCATTGGAACTTGATACTTGGCAATCTGTGAAAACGAAACGTCACGAAAGACCACGATGACTTCGATAATCACAAAAATAATTACCAAAATCACTCCAATTCGTTCGATAATTTGAACGGACTTGGGACCAGCAATAATACTAAGTAAGTGCAGAATGCTCATGATGATAATTCCAACAATAATCCCAAAGTAACCGCCGGGTTGACCAAACAACGCCCAGCCAAACATACTGTGAAACAGATACGCAAGGGAAGTAGCGGCGATAAACGTATTAACGGCCGTCCACCCCATAAAGAGCGTCAGATTAATGACTGATGGCACGACACTTCCCCGAATTCCAAAGGGAGCTCTGGACAAGATCGTGGTCGATGCCCCCGTTTGATATCCCATGTAGCCCACCATGCTCAAAAACGCGAAGGCAATTGCCGAAGCAATGACGGCGGAACTAATTCCGCCAAAGAAACCAGCGGCGGCAATCACGCCACCAATGAACCAGGTTCCGTTGTTAGCGTTCGCTCCGAACCACGTGGCAAACATATCCCAATAATTCATGTCTCGTTCGGAAATTGGGATTGACTCAAATGCATATTTCTTATTTCGCTCCATTTTATCCTCCAATTATTAACGACTGGTTTGGTTTACTGTCTGATGGTCGTATTTGCAACTTATTTCAAGTATACCACTGAAAGAATCCTTCACAACGAATAATTCGAACGCCTCCTCAATTACTAAAATTCTGAATTACATTAGGCAAATCATTAAGTTACCACAAATTCTATCATTCGTTTTTCTTTGAATCAATTAAGTTGGTTAGCTAATATTGTTCGTTTTCTATGAAAATAAAAACGCCAATCATTTTTGACTGACGTTCTTATTATTTACTTCTTAGCTCTAACCCGCTGCAAAGTATTATTTGATAGCAGGTATAAATATTCGTCTTTAACCAGTTTGCCCAAGATATCTGATAAAGCAATCCCATAGATATTTACCTGACCACGATACTGGTCAATGATCTTCTTGACACTTTCATCCGGCTTCTTCGGATTAACGAAATCGGTCTTGTAATCAAACAGAACGGGTCCATCGTCTAAATCAAGATAACCATCAATAATTCCGTGGACCAACAACTTTTGTTTTGAATCGTTTTCAAATTCAGAGAAGATTTGGTCGGCTGAAACCAGCAGTGAAAACGGAACTTCCCGATGAAGTTGATCGGGATGAGCCTTAATTAGTTTGCCTAGGTCACTTTGATAAAACTCGACAACCGAATCAACGTTGACCTTTTTGGCAACCTCCGGCGTAATTAACTTATCATTAATCAGCTGCGCCAAGAGTTCTGAAACCGTCTCGTGATTAACTGGTTCTTTGACGTTAATCTTCTGCAAAATCAAATGCGTTGCCGTTCCAATCTCCATCGAGTTGGGTTGTCCGACTGATTGCATGAACTGCGGCTGCATAAACGTTGAGTTATTGTATCGCGTTCGCCTTAAAATCATGTTACGACTTTCGGCGACACTTCCCAGCTGAATGTTGTCCGGATCATCAAACAATCGTTTGATTTCCGAAACGGACTGATAGGCAGTGGTGGTAGTAGCTGCTTTGTATGGATATTTGAACCCCATAATCTGCTTAATTTGTGATTGATCAATTTGATCAGCTGGAAATTCCTGTTCCTCTGTGGCCGACTTTGTTTCGGTCGTCCCAGGTTGCTTCAAATCCTTTGCCGTCACAAATTCGACCTTAAAGTTCGTCGGATCCTTCGCCAAAACGTGGGTGGCGTCAACTTTTCCACGGTCCTGATAGTAGTTTGGGTGACGAGCAAGGGCCGCCCCAATCCAGTCCATAAAGTTATTCGCACTACTTCTCGTGGACTGATTTAAGACCAGGTCTGAACTCTGATAAGCGCGTTCCCACTTCTTGGTCTCATCTTCAACCGACTTCTTATTCTTAACAATCCCAGTGATGTAGAGTTGTTGCTCAGCCCGGGTCAGTGCAACGTACAACTGCCGCATCTCTTCGGCTAGCATACTGTTGTACTCTAGATCATTAATGGCCACGTACTGCAAACTGGGCAAAAGTTCATGCTTTCTTTGGTCTAAGTATTTAACCCCAATTCCCAATTTATTATTGAAAATGTAGTTTCCCCGGCTGTCAGAGTTATTGAACTGTTTGGTAGCGTCCATCAAAAAGACCACCGGAAATTCCAGCCCTTTGCTACCGTGAATCGTCATGACGTGGACCGAGTCGGTCTCAACTTCTGCAGGGGCCTCCGCTAAATCGTCATCCTTGTCCTGCAGTCGTTTCACAAACTGCACGAAGGCAAACAAGCCCTTAAAACTACTCTTTTCGTATTCAGCGGCCCGTTCGTACAAAGCGTGCAGGTTAGCCTGGCGCTTCTTTCCAGCTGGCATCCCACCAACGTAGTCCAAGAAACCCGTCACACTGTAAATGTGCCAGATCAAGTCCGAAAGCTCATGCTTTGTCGCAAAGTCCTTAAAATCATTCAGTTGGTCCAAGAACAACTGCACTTTTTTGGAAACCAAGTTCCCGAATTCGGTTGGTTCCTGTGTCGGATAGTTGTGGTAGAAATCAAGAAGCGACGTGAAATAGTCACCAGTCTTATGGTTAATTCGCAGATAAGCCATCTCATTTTCATCCATTCCCACGATTGGCGAACGCAGGACAGCCGCGAGCGGAATATCTTGATAAGGATTATCAATAATCTGTAAGAGTGACATCATAATCTGAACTTCAGTGGTTTTAAAGTAGCTCTCGCCACCATCAATTGAAAGTGGGATCTGTTTTTGGGCAAATTCCTTGGAAATATCTAAATTGTTCTTACGGGTTGGTTCCAAGATGGCAATATCACCGTAACGAATGTCACGCATCTCGTGCGTGGCCTTGTCGTAGATCTGTATCTTCTTTTTCATTAAGTCCTGGATTTGATCGGCGACCATTTTAACCTGACCTTCAGAACTACTGTCTGGTTCAAGGGTCAGATCGTCGTCATCATGGTCTGAATCATCAACGTACATCATGATATTGGCGTTTGATTGAACGTCGTCACCGTAGTAAGTGGCCCCGTACTTCAACTTGGCGTTGCCGGTATAGTTCATCTCACCAAGACCCCGGTCCATGATTTGAGAAAAGACTAAGTTGGTAAAGTCATCGACGTTTTTGGCCGAACGGAAATTATCGGCCAAAACGACCGCCGTATCCGGATTATCGGATTCTTGATAATCGTCTAGTTTTTCCAGAAACATCCCGGGATCGGCCAACCGGAAACGATAAATCGACTGCTTGACGTCTCCTACCATAAACATGTTCTCATGTTTCGGATTCTTCATGGCGTTTAAAATGGCGTCTTGAAGACGATTATTATCCTGATACTCATCAACCATGATTTCATTAAAGTAGTTCTGAAACTGATGTTGAATTTCAGGACTGTCCTTGCCCTTCCCCGTCAAAATGTTTAACGCAAAGTGCTCAATATCAATAAATTCGTAGGCGTGCTTTTGTTTTTTGACCTCAGCATAGCGCGTCGAAAACGTCTTAACGACGTCCACTAATTTGTTAACGATGGTTTCAGAATGATGAATCACATCTAGATTGTTTGCCTGTTTGGCAAAAAAGTATCGATTGGTAAGGTTCTTTTTGATCGTATCATCAGCATTTTTACGCAGTTCCATGGCTTGTTTCTTGAATTCTTTTTGGGAATCATCCACCTTTTTCCGAGACATGGTTCCCAGTTTAAAATCATGAAATACATCATAGAGAGCATCCCAGTCCGCCGTTTTCAACCGATCGTAAATCTGATTCAACTTTTTAATGTCAGCTTCAACCAAATCGGCCCGATCAGACATGGCACCGTTTAAAAATTCCTGACGGGACTGTTCAAGTAAACTAAGGGCCTGCTTCATTTTGTTTTGAAGTTCTGGGAGGAGGTACTTCTGGTAAAACGCACTCTGAGTGATACTACCGTCCATCTGGTACAAGCCTGAAAGCTTATCTAACCACGCCACTGGATCTCGATCAACGTTTGCGAAATCATAAAGTCCCAGAACTACGTCGGTTAAACCGTCGTCACCCCGATCACTTGAAAAATTGCGGGTTAATCTGGCAAATGACCCATCCTCATCGTCTCCGTACAGGTTTTCGCGCACGTCTTCCCAAACGGTATCCCGGAGCATCTCCAGCTCCGTTCGGTCGGCCAAAATCCGAAAGTTGGGATCTAGGTCAATGGCGTAGTAGTACTTCTGGACCAACCACTGACAAAAAGCATCCATCGTTGAAATGTGGGCCACTGACAACTTCCGAATTTGTTTGACCAAGTTTCGTTTTTGTGCATTGTCACTGGCCTGATTAATTTGATCCTGGAGACCCTTTTTAATGCGGTCCTGCATCTCCTTAGCAGCGGCCTTCGTGAACGTCACAATCAATAGATGATCGACGTCAACGCCGTGTTCAACCTTATTTAAGACTCTTTGAACCAGCACCCGCGTTTTTCCCGAGCCAGCCGAGGCCGACACTAGCGCATTTCCCGGGAACTTTTCCGTAATAGCTTTTTCTTGTTCGGGGGTAAAATTCATACTATTGTTCGCCATTATCACGTACCTCCTTTCTTAAGAAGTCAATCACGTCCTTGTTGTTCCCCATGTCTTTCACAATTCGATAGTTATTTTCAGTTAATAATGGGTCAAACTGCATCACCGGTTTATAGGGAGAATAAATAATCTTGGATTGGTCTTTATACTGAGACGGTTCCAATTTAATGTTTCCGGCAAAAATCTGCTTACCGGCATTCTTAATCCGATCCTCAGTCCGCTTCAGTAAGAGGTCCAAGTCACGTGGTTCAACAATGCTGGTCTTGACCGCATTACTGTATAAATCACCCTTGCTGGTAAACTGATAGGGATAAATATTACCGGCATCGTCAATGTTATTGACCATGTCTTTTAACATACTGTCGTTATTAACCAAGAGGCCCGTGTACTTATGAGCCTTCATCAATGCGGCTTCCAGCTGCTTCGGATCATCAAAATTCTTAACGTCTTGCGGCTTCAAAATCGGGTCAAAGATGTGCATGTAGAGCGCTCCCGCTAACTTCACCTTGTCAGTAGTAGACAGCTTGTCCTGATTTCGTAGCAACGCATCAAGGTAAGTCATCATCTGCATCCGCGTTCCGTCATAGGCTTCCGACAAATCAATCTTCTTTTCACCAGATTTATAGTCGACCACTCCAAGATATTCAGTCCCATCAATGAACATCTGGTCAATCCGGTCAATTCGACCCCGCACGTTCACCGAGTGCTGACTGCCTAAATCAAAGTTCAGACCGTCAATGCCATTTGGTTTTCCGGGTTCACCAAAGATGACCTCGGTGTTTTTCGGCCGCATCTTGGTGTAATGGGACTGGTCTCTAAGTGCCGTCGCCATCTGAATCACGGTTTGAACTAACTGCCTAGCAATGTACTCCATCCGGTTGGAACTCTTCAGAATTTCGTACTGCAGGTTCGGGTCGTTTTCAATAATGGTATCTGTGATTTCAGTTACCATGTTTTTAATCTGTTCGTTGGTTAACTTAGTAATGTCAATGTGTTCGGCATTAATCTTCTTGACCAGTTCATCAAGAGACTCGTGGTAGAACGTTCCCGTACTACTGGGATCAAGGTTAAACTCGTCTCGTTCTCTTAGTCGCAGTCCATACTTCAAAAAGTATTCGTACGGATCATAGTAGAATTCTTCTAGCTTAGAAATGGAGGTATTAATCGTGTTCCCGTACAGACCCGTCACAATTTGTGGCTTCAAAGAAACTGGCACGTTCTCATACGTCAGACTGCCAAGTAACTTCTGCGTGATGGTCCGCATCGTTGGGTCATTTTCAAGGTTCGCTTTAATCTGATTCCAAGCCGGACTCAATTTTTTACCACTAACCTTCGCATCGAGTGCGGCCTTGACCAAAAACTTCAGGGTGGCACGCTTGGAACCAATGAACTGCCGAACATCATTAGAATCAGATACTGGCGTCCCACTTACATGTTGCTCTTTTAGGTTAAAATGATCCCTAATTCTGGCGATGTACGGTGAGATGGACTGAGTCACGTCTTCCTTTCCGCCACCCAAGTTGTATGAAAAGACCAATTTATCAGATGGAGTCATGAAAGCTAAATAATTTAAATAGGGTTCGTTGACCATCTGAGTCTCACTGTTGTCATTTAAATACTGGTCATCAGTAAAGTGATCATTCATCTGGTCACGATCAGCGTCATTAAAAAGACTATTGTTTTCAATCGTGGCTGGCATGCTATTGTCGTCAGCTCCCATTACAAAGGTCACTTTTTTATCGTTCAATTGGACTAGTCCGGTTTCAGAGATTGTGACCTGATCCAAGGTTGATGGAATCTGGGAGTACGAAGCACCTTCAAAACCAGCCTTTAAGAGGTCCAGGAAGGTGTCCATCTCAAAGGGATGATCACCCAAAAAAGTAACAAAGTCGTCCAGTAAACCGCACAGCGTGTTCCAAACTTGTTCCGACTGACCAGCTTCCTGTAGGTCACCACGTTCAGTGGCATGATCCTGCCAGTGTTTTAGTTCATTAATTACACCATTTTCATCCAAAAATTGGTACAGCAGGTTGGCAGCATCTTTTCCCGTCTTGGCTTGCGCCATTTTCTTATAAAATGGTGGTAACGTTTCTTTTACAAAGTGGCGAATGACGTTGATGTCAGTGGAGATTTCCTTATTTCGATTTGACACAATCCCCGTATCATTATCAGAAACGGTGGCGTACTCCCAGTCTTCGTCCTGAGTCCAGCGTTTCCCCTCGTAGCCATTCTTTAGGACTAAATTTTCACACAACGAAAGACAGCGGCGGTAACGGTCAATGTTCATCGGCTTTCCGTCTTGATCCCTTGGCAGTAACAATTCTGACTTTAGTAATCGCATCACATCGTCGTAGCGGTAATTCCGTTTCCGATCGGTACGATAGATGGAAAACAACGCGTCAATTAGTTCCACTAAGGGATGATTGTTCATGTGTTTCTGAATGTCTACGAAATATGGAATTTGTTGCATCTGAAAAATGGGATCAATGACGTTTTGATACTTGTCCAAATGTCTGGTAACCACCATGAAATCGGAGTAACGAAAGCGTCCCGTGGCAACCATCTGACGAATCATGGTCGCAATGTTCATCAACTCGTCATAATTGGAATCAGCCCGAAAAAGTTCGAGGTCCGAGTTGCCATTCGTGTTCGGCAAAATTGGGAAGCCCACTTGACTACTTGAAATCCAGTAGTCCTCTAGTTCCTTAATGCCGTCACTACAACGACAGTCGCCCGCGTACTGATCGGTCATGATTTTGACCCCAATTGCCTTAGCGTACTGGTACAACTGATTGTATAGTCTTCCCGAACGCAAAAAGAAGGCCGAGTTATCGGGCATTTCATTTGGATACGAACGGTCCAAGTTGAGGTCAATCGTAATGTCTTTAGCCTTATCAATCAACGTTTTAACGATATCTAGTTCCGAAGCGGAAAACTGCGAGAAACCACTGATGTAAAAATGCATCTGGGACAGGTCAGTGTTCAGCAGGTACTGGTTTAACATTGTCAAAGTCTGTGAGCTGTAGACATATTTTCCGTCCGTTTTTTTCAAGAATTCGCGATAAATCACACTACTGTCTTTCAGTTTCCCCTGTAACTCGGGATTAATCGTTCCAGGATCAAGATCAGCAATCTTATCCAACGTATCGGGGTCAATCTTGCCCTGCTGCAGTTCGTTAATCTGATCAGCCACCTGCGAAATAAATCCTGGTTGGGCTCCCTCGCCCTTAAATACGGATAATTGTTCCTGTTGATTTTCAATAATCTGGAAAATGATCATGTTGATGGCATCTTTTGAAAGCCGAGGTAGTTGATACTCCTTACTGTTGCCGAGAAAATACCACATCAATCGTGAAAAGGAAAAGACCTGGACCCGTGTCTCAGCAAACGTGCTCTGCTGCTTATGATTCAATTGTTTCAGCGTCCCTAGTTCGGACTCAAACTTGATGTGATTCGGTACCAAATAAAAATAAGCATCATTTGGATGTTGCTGCATGGACTGATCAAGATCGCCGACCACTTTTTTAAAATGATCGTTACTGGCTTTGCCTAAAACAAATTGTAGTGCCATTATGCTTTCCTTTCTGAACGCTCCTCAATGAGTGCTTGTGACTGATTGATAAATTTCTCGTTCACGATTGCGTCAATTACAAAATGTGCAACCGTTTCATGGGAAACGTCTCCAACCGGAACGGACTTTCCCTCTTCAATCGTATGACCATCGTTGTGTTTGGTATTAACTACGTTAACCAAGCGAAACACGGTGTAGGGGATTTCCGATTCATCAATGACTTTTACGGCGTACTGCTGCTGCTTTAAAAACTCGGAAACGTCGTCAACCCCGGGGTAATCCAGCTTTCCGTCAACTTCTTTGTCAATGCCCGCTACCGAGAGAAAAATGACTCGTTTTAGTTGAAGGCGGTGCGAATAAATCACGGAAAACAACGCTTCCATGTCCAAATCGACGTCCATCGGTCCCAAAAAAGAAACCACGATATCAACATCCTTTAAGTGTCCCTGATACGTCCGTTCCTTAGTAAAATCGCCCGCGGTAATCTCAAAAACCTGAAATTTATTACTTCTATTAAAATAGTTAAAGACCATTTGTTCGGCCGGAGTATTTCCTAATAATAAAATCTTCTTCATCTCTAAAACTCCATTCATACTCTAATTCTAACAAACATGTCAACGGACGTTAATGCACGATTTTTGCACTGTAATTAGGATCGTTCGTGATTTGACACATTTTAACTTTGTGTTATCCTATTATCGTAATTCGTTTTTGAAAAACCGAATATTAATTTGATAGGAGTTGTGGAAATGGCTAATCGAATTGCCTCGTTTTTTCACTTTCAGGAATTAGGGACTAACTTTATGCGTGAAACGGTTGCGGGAGTTACGACTTTTGTTTCCATGGTGTACATTTTATTCGTAAACCCGAACGTTTTGGGTGCCGCAGGAATGGATAAAGGTGCCGTCTTTACGGCAACGGCCCTCGCCTCTGCCTTTGGCTGTTTCCTAATGGGAATCATCGCAAACTATCCGTTTGCATTATCCGCCAGTCTGGGGCTCAACGCCTTCTTTGCGTACTCCGTATGTATTGGGATGAAGATTCCATGGCAGACCGCACTAGCCGGCGTGTTTGTCGCTTCGATTCTTTTTGTCATCTTGACCTTGCTCAAGTTGCGAGAAAAGATCATCGATTCGATCCCATCTGACTTAAAGTCAGCCATTGCGGGTGGGATTGGCCTGTTCATTGCCTTTTTAGGGTTAAACAATGGTGGACTAGTGGTTGCCAACAAGTCCACGCTGGTTGGACTTGGTTCGTTCAGTAACCCACTCACTTTACTGACGGTTGCCGGCTTAGTCATCACCTTGTTCTTGATGGCCGCTAACGTCCCAGCCTCAATCTTCATTGGGATGGTTGCTTCAGCCGTAATTGGAGTCCTTTTCGGATTAATCAAAATGCCTACCGGAATCGTCTCGGCGGTTCCAAGCATTAAATCCACTTTCCTAGTAGGATTATTCAACGTTGACAAGATCAACACGCCCCAGTTAATTGTCGTCGTGCTGACGTTCCTTTTGGTAACCTTCTTTGATACCGCCGGAACGTTAGTTGGGTTAGCCGAACAGGCTGGTTACATGAAAAACAATAAAATTCCACGAATTGGCCGCGCTTTAGGTGCCGATTCGGTTACCATGCTGGTTGGGTCACTTCTTGGAACTTCGCCAATGGGTGCCTACGTCGAATCTTCAGCTGGAATCGCGGTTGGTGGTCGTTCTGGCTTTACTGTCATTGTGACCGGAATTCTGTTCTTGTTGGCAATGTTCTTCTCACCACTTTTGACCGTCATTACCAGTCAAGTCACCGCCCCGGCACTAATTATCGTCGGAATCTTGATGGCCAAGTCACTTGGTAACATTCACTGGAACAAGTTTGAAGTGGCAGCCCCAGCCTTTCTGATCGCAATTGGAATGCCACTAACGTACAGTATCTCTGACGGAATTGCACTTGGTTTCATCGCCTATCCGATTACCATGATTGCCGCTAAACGTGGCAAGGAAGTCGGTTGGATGATGTATTCGTTAGCAATTATCTTCCTAGTCTTCTTGTGGATCTTAAACGTAAAATAACAAAAAGCCCCAAAATGAATTTGAAAGTTCATTTTGGGGCTTTTTTAAGAAATGGTAATACTAAGTTTTTTACCTAACGCCGTCGCAATTTTTGAAAGCGTCTTTACACTAACGTTATCACCCTTTTCAACGCGGTTAACAGTTGACTGAGGAATTCTAGCCTTTTTAGCAAGTTCTCTTTGAGAATATCCCGCATCTTTCCGTGCTTTCATAACTGAAACAGCAACTTCTAATTTGCCTTCTTCTTTTTGAACCCTACTTCTAAAGCCGGGTTCTTTTTTATCTCTATCTAAGACATACTTTTCTAACTTATTCATTATATTCTCTCCTTATCAAGTACATATTTATTTTTTGTTCTTTTTCCACTTGCAAGATTTTTGTATCTTTTTCGTAAATATATAGGTAAATAATTTTTTCAAAACAATTAAGCCAATTTCATTGTAACCGCTTCCGAATGGATTATACTCAAGGTGAGATCCGAGTTAGCTAACTGATTCTCATAGTTATTTGGTCACTAAAGTTTAATTCAAGTTTATTTATAATAAGGGAGAGTTATTATGGCATATGAGACTGTAAATCCATTTAACAACGAAACAATTAAGACTTATCCAAACGCTACCGACGCAGAATTAGAGCAAGTCCTAAAAACTGACGAAGCGCTTTATCAAAAAACGAAAAAACAAGACATTAAAAAACGAGCTAAAATCCTTCACAACGTTGCCAAGGCTTTGCGTGACAACAAGGACGATCTAGCTAAGACCGCTACCATTGAAATGGGCAAGTTGTTCCGCGAATCTCAAGGTGAAGTTGAACTTTGTGCCATCATTGCTGATTGGTTCGCCGACCACAGCGAAGAATTGCTTCAACCAAAGGCCATCTCTTCAATCGTAACTGGTGAGGCTGAGGTTCACTACCATGCCCTCGGGACGTTAGTCATGGTTGAACCATGGAACTTCCCTTACTACCAGATCATGAGAGTCTTCGCTCCCAACTTTATGGTCGGAAACCCAATGATTTTAAAGGATGCATCCAACATTCCTGCTTCAGCTCAATTATTTGCGGATGTTATTAAAAAAGCTGGCGCTCCAGAAGGTGCTTTAACCAACATGTTCCTGTCTTATGATCAAGTTACCAAGGCCATCGAAGACAAACGAGTTCAAGGAGTAGCACTAACTGGCTCTGAACGTGGTGGTTCATCCGTTGCCGAAGCTGCTGGTAAGAACCTCAAGAAAAACTCAATGGAACTGGGTGGAATGGATCCATTCCTGATTCTAGATGACGCTGATTTAGACAAAGCGGAAGACATTGCTTGGCGGGTTCGTCTCTATAACGACGGTCAGGTCTGCTGTTCTGACAAACGTTTCATCGTCATGGACAACGTTTACGACAAGTTTGTTGAGAAATTAAAGGAAGACTTCAGCAAAGTTAAAATGGGCGATCCAATGGACCCATCCACAACGCTTGCTCCAATGAATTCCAAGAAAGCTAAGGACAAACTTCAATCCCAAGTTGATGCCACCATTAAAGCCGGCGCTAAGGTAGTCTATGGCAATGAACCAGTTGATCTCCCAGGCCAATTCTTCATGCCAACCATTCTTACCGACATCGACAAGTCTAACCCTGGCTACACCACTGAATTCTTTGGTCCAGTTGCTTCGGTCTACAAGGCCCACAGTGAACAAGAAGCCATTGATCTTGCAAACGACAACCCTTATGGACTAGGTGGGATTGTCTTCTCTGGCGATCCCCAACATGGCGCCAAGGTTGCCGACCAGATTGAAACCGGGATGGTCTTTGTTAACAACTTCCTCGCTTCCCTTCCAGCATTACCATTCGGTGGTGTAAAAGGTTCTGGTTATGGTAGAGAAATGAGTGACATTGGACAAATGGCATTCGTCAATCAACAATTGATCGTTACCGCTCAAGAACCAGATATGCATAACCTGGCAGGTGCACTGGTTGCCACTGATCCTGAAAAATAAATCAAACTAAGAATGAACTTAAATAATTCATCCTTTTTAATAAAGAAGAGTCTAGATCGTTTGATCTAGGCTCTTCTTTATTTTTAAATTTGAACGTTAGAGAATTGGTGACAACAAACGGCTAAAGTGCTGCTTGAAGTTTAACCACCATGATTCCGATTCAAACATCTTTGTTGTTTGAAGGGTACTATTCTTCAAGTCCTCTTCAAAAATTGCTCCCATTTGTTTTCCAAATGCTTCATCATAGGTAAACGAATTAATTTCGAAGTTTAGTTTAAAACTACGATAATCCATGTTAGCGGACCCAACTGAGACAATTTTATCATCAACGACAACCGTTTTAGCGTGCATAAAGCCGTTATTGTAGTAGTAAACTTTGACCCCCAGTTTGGTTAACTGACGTGCATAGTACTGGGTGGCACGGTATACGAACGGATGATCTGGCATGTCTGGCACAATGATTTGGACGTCCACTCCTGACATGGACGCAATCTTCAGGGCGTCTAAGACCGATGGGTCAGGGATTAAATATGGCGTAGTAATCTGGACCTTGTGCTTGGCCATCTCAATCATCTTGATGTAACCAATCTTAATCTGTTCCATACTGGTATCAGGACCACTGGAAACAATTTGCATGACCGCTTCGCCGTCGGTATGAATGATTGGATAGTACTTCTTGATCATTTCTGGGTTGTTGGGATTAATTTGGAGTTTCCCATCAGTGGCGTTCCAATCCAAAATAAACTGGGACTGGAGTCCATAAATGGCGTTTCCGTGAATTCGAATTGAACAGTCCTGCCAATTGCCAAACTTCTTACTCCAACCCATGTACTGGTCGCCGATGTTAAAGCCACCGACGTAAGCATGCTCACCATCAATCACTAAAATCTTGTGGTGATCTCGAAAGTTAACCCGGAAATCAAAGAAATTAGAGTGGGTGTGTAGAAATGGATAAGCATGACCACCCGCCTCAAACAGCGGTTTAAAGAACTTCTGCGTGGTTCCCATTGAACCCCATGAGTCATAGATGACCCGGACGTCGACGCCTTCTTTGGCCTTCTCAACCAACGCAGCTAAAACTTTTTTCCCAATTTTATCAGCATAAAAAGTATAAAATTCTAGATTAATGGAACTTTTAGCGTTCTTAATGTCAGAAAACATCTGATCCATCAACTTGTCACCGTTAGTGAAAACATCGATTTTGTTGTTATCGTAGAGTGGAGAAGTATCAGAATTCATAAACATGCGAACCATATTAGCTGATTCCCACGCAATCTTCTTTGACTGCGTGTCAGCATCCTTTGGTTTTTTAAGCATTGCTTTTTCTTCACTAAGTTCATGTCTCACGTGTTTTTTCACGCTACCCTTTAACCGGAAGAACTTACTCTTGGGTAGTTTTCTTCCAAAAAAAGCGTAGATAATGAAACCTAGTAATGGTAGAAATACCAGTACTAAAAGCCATGCCCACGTTGCGGCGATGTCTCGTGGTTGCCTGAACACGGTAATAATCGCAAAAATCGCATTACCGATGACGATAATATGCCAAATTAACATCCAATCAATTGCCATTGTAGATCCTCCTAGGTTTTATACGTTTATAATACATAATTTTAAAAAACTTTGCTTACTTTTTTGCTAACGATGGATTAAAATGATATGTACTTCGCATGAAATAGCAGGTGATGAAAATGAATTCTTACTTTGTCCTCGGACTACATGGTGTACACAGTTTTTCGATTCTTCATCGATTAGTCAACGCCTTGATTGCCAATCCGCAGGTCGCAACCATGGTCTTTGCCGCCATAGTCATCGCAATCTTAGTCTATCAATTGTTTTTGAAAAAATAAAAGTGTTTCATAGTTGGCGATTAGTAAACATCGCTCACAACTATGGAACACTTTTTTATGTTTCATTTATATCGATAATGATGATTAATTGTACTCTGAACGCGTTGATTGATGATTAATAAGAATGCCAAACTGGAGAAAAGCAGTATCAGCATCGGAAAGTAATCGATGGGGAGACTAATTAGTACCAAAGATAACGATCCAAATATCATAAATTCAACGACGTACAATCCAATTTTTAAAAACCACTTCATCTTACTCTCCCACCTATTCTACTGCTTGTTTAATAATTATTGATGCAAATTATACAAGCAATATAAATCGGTGTCTACCGCTTAGTAGCGGTGTTTTGGAATTTTAACCCGCTGTTAAATGGATTGTAATAGTGTATAATGTCACAAACACTTTTTTCATGCCAAAACAACGAATGTAAATCTAAAAAAGAGGTAAATTACTGTGAAACGAACTTACGTTAAAACCAAAAATGGAATATTTACGCGTTTTTACCAATAACATTTTGTGATCAATAACTGTCCTAGCTATGCATCCCAATAACGATTCATTAAAGTATGAAGCCATTGTACTGGCAGCTGTATATCAATGCGACTGCTTTTTTATAATTATATATTATCATATGGAATAAAATAATCCATAAAAAAACACCCTCCACATCAGAAGGATGTTAAATCAATTTTTATTGTAATGAATCCCATGGATCCAACTTGATTGGAGCCTTCTTCAAGACCTCTTTTTGAGTGTGTTTTAGATAACTCTTCTTAACAACCACTTCGTAAACGAAATCCTGCATCCATTCGTCGGTCATTGCGAAGTAACCATCGTCTCCAACCTTCTTGCCCCAACTGTTTTCAACTTTCCACTTCGTTGGAACGTCGTTGATTAAATCAACACCAGCCAACGTCATGGCGTGGGAAACTTCAGCTTCGTGATACTTGAGACGTTCAGCCTTGGTCATGGTCATGTTTACATCAAATAAGGCAGATTGACGGTAGAGCTTGCTATCCAAGTAACCCTTTTGTCGACTCATCTGATGCAAAACATCATTTCCAAACCAAACGGTCTCGCCATCTTTAAGTTGTTTAATGGCGGCTTCCTTCAGTTCGTCCATTGGGGCGTTCAAGAACTCAATCGGCATGCCACCCTCAACGTTGTTTTGACTTGGAAGGGAATACATCTCATCCATCTTCTTATCAGGTGAGTTGGTCAAAACGACGTAATCGTTTAAGTCAACGCCAATGTACTTGTCGTAAAATTGCTTGGGAGTCAAACCCTGATCTAAATGATACTTCTTATCGTCATCACGATATTCAAGGTCAAAAGTCTTTGGTGGAACACCAAACGAATAGGCGGTCATTCGGTAGACCTCTGTCATCATCTTCTGTTTCATTTGGTTGATATCGTCGTCTGAGGCATCAGAATTAACCAAGTCTCTGAGGACCATCCCGTCGTGACGTAACTTTCGATCCATCACCTCATCGTAGTCGGTGGTGTCATCGGTGACGGCCGTTTCTGGAAAAGCCTCTTTGGGCATAACGCCGTACTTTTGGACCAGTGCCGCTGCCATTGCCCATTGGCCACCGTCTTCACCCGGCATGCTCAAGTAAAAGTCAACATCCCGGTCACTCGTTGGGCGATCAGCCAGTGCAATCATCCGGTCGTAAAACATGTTAGCCCGTTCAATCTTGTCCCAGAAGAACAGATAGTTTTGGGATAACTCAAAGTCTTTCTTGTTATACTTAACCGCAAATTTGTGTCTCAAAGTATTTAACAATGAAAATAGCCAACAGCGGCCACTGTGTTTCTGATTAGAAACCGTTCCCGTATCAATGTCAATTGAAAAGGTGCGGTTTAAGCGGACTGCGGTCTTAGGATCTTCAGAAGCTTTATCAATCCCGTTAGTCATGATGGCCCGTGAGATCACTTCATTTTTAGGTTGCACTTCCAGATCGGCCTGCATTTGATCAACGTCATCTGGTGTAATTGGGTGGTTAAATTCTGTCATTATTTTTGTCCTTTCTTTCGATTAATTAGTTAATTGTAATTCTAAGTCTCAACTAATCGTTTTACAAGCGAAGGGACTAAAAATTAGGATTCGTCATCCGCATCAGTTCGGGACCTCGGTTTACCAGTAGCATGCCCTTCCCGTTTTCAAACGACAGTCCCTCAAACTCGCGGTGACCGTCGGTAATAATCGTCCGGATGTCGCTGGTCTTTAAGTGACCTAACTTGCTGACCGGAATTCGCATGACCCCACCATTAGAAACGAGGTAAAGGTTATTATTTTGACCGTTATACGCCAGTGACTGGGGTACAATCCCAGGAGCGTGTCGGATTAACTGCGGAATTAGTTTGAACTTAGCTACCCGTTCGCTAATCTGACCGCGATAAATCTTGACGGCTCCCCTTGGAGCGATGCCGTGATGAGTAATGCTGTAAAAGTAGGCCTGACCGGCTTT
Source organism: Fructilactobacillus sp. X3R2C1 (assembly GCF_059901235.1). Classification (NCBI taxonomy): domain Bacteria; kingdom Bacillati; phylum Bacillota; class Bacilli; order Lactobacillales; family Lactobacillaceae; genus Fructilactobacillus; species Fructilactobacillus sp. X3R2C1. The sequence continues at coordinate 126,586 of NZ_JBWXVA010000004.1, read as the reverse complement.
ATCGAAGGCGAGGACCATGCCCATTGGAACCTTACCCGGAATGGTCGACTGAACCCGTGCTCTGACTTTTTGTTCTGGCTTTAAGGTGTCCATGTTCAGGCGCTGAACAACTGGTTTGAACCCATTCTGTTTGATAAACCATATCTGTTTATTCTTAGGATTATAGGCCATCGACTGCCCGTGCCCCGTGTGAAAGACGGGCCCAACCTTGATGGCGGATAACTCAGTCTTACTATGACGAAACTTCCCCATGTAGCCTGGCAAGTCAAATCCCAGTTCATTTAGTTTTTTTAAATCGTAGCGCACCACGAACCCGGTGTTGGAGCCACCGTAGAAGGTGTACATAACGTACGCATACTGTCCGTGTAGCACCACACTCTGTGGATTACGCATCAACCGGTGATTACGGTCGTTCAAACGCGCGTATCTACTGGTATAAGTAGGTAAAAAGTACTGGGTGATAAAGTCAGAATGACCGTCACCCCGAATCGTATGTAAAGTGTTCGGATAGTTCTCATTTGGTTTATAGGCCGATTCGTATGGATAATAGCCCCGTGAGTAATCCTTGTTGTCAACTACCTGATAGGCGTGTGCTTGTTTTGATGATTGGGTCTCATTTTGATTTGATTTCATAAATTCTAAAAGGTAAAAAATGACGACCAATCCAACAAAAAGCAGACACATCACAAATAAAAGCCTCTTCATCAATCCCTTCATATAATCCCCCCAAAAATTAATTTAAATAAAAAGCTCATCATAAATATGATGAGCTTTTATTGATTTAATATCCTAATTCATTAATATTATACCGCTTTTGCTTGGTGGTACTCCATGGGAAGGTCTTGACAACCCCAACGACCTTCTTCTTTGGAACAAAGCCCCAGTAACGGCTATCGTTTGAGACGCTCCGGTGGTCACCTAAAACGAAGTACTCTCCCTTTGGCACCTTTACAGCGCCCTTATTCTTAGGCCAGTTCTTGGATAAACTAGTTAGATCCCAGTCACCAGGCATCCGGTTGTAGTAAGTTCCCTGTTGCTGCTGACTCTTACTGATGTAATCCTGGTTAACCTTCTTGTTGTTAACGTAGATACTGCCACCCTTAAAGGCAACAGTATCACCAGGAAGTCCAATCACCCGCTTAACGTAGTCGGTGTTTGGGGCAGCAGTGGGATCCTCCCCTGCCGCATTAAATACAACGACACTTCGATGCTTAATCTTCGCCTGTCTGAAGACCATGATCCGTTCTCCATTTTCAAGGTTCGGCTGCATCGATGGTCCATCAACCTTGGCCAGCGTAAATAGATATTGTCTGATTATTAAGGCTAGGATCAGTCCAATCACAATCGGAATCACCCAACTCATGACGCTCTTAAAAAATTTCATTTCAGATTCTCCTCAATCATTATGTATAATTTTATTCTATCACTAATGATTTGTCAGGGATGAACTCCATCCCGAAAATTTCCTTTATATATTTAGTAAGTATACCTTATAATAGCAATTAGTGCGTCATTGATCGCAAATTTTTTACTAGGGATGAAAAAATGGAAACAAAGAAAAGTCATGTCATTTGGTTAGCGGTCCTGCTTGGGATCGTAAGTGCAACTGGTCCACTCTCAATGGACCTGTACATGCCGGCGCTCCCACAGATGATGGTAACGTTTCACACCAACGCCTCCATGATGCAACTAAGCATCACTGCTTGTCTGATTGGCCTGGCGGTTGGACAAGTCATCATCGGCCCCTTAAGTGACCATTATGGTAGAAAACCACTACTAATCATCGGTTTTATCCTATTTAGTGTCTCATCTGCGATGATTGCGTTCATTCCCAACGTCTACGCGCTCATTAGTTTACGACTAGTTCAGGGAATCGCTGGAGCAACTGGCCAGGTCATTTCTAGAGCCGTCGCCCGCGACATGTTTTCAGGAAAAATCCTGACCCGTTTCTATTCGTTATTAACCGCTGTTAACGGCATCTTCCCCATTATTGCTCCCATCTTTGGTGGTTTAATCATCAAAATTACCAACTGGCAGGGAATCTTTCTCATCTTAGGGGTGATCGGAATCGTCATCGTTTTCATGTGCCTCTTTGGCATCCCCGAAACTTTGACGCCCGAAAACCGCAGCACCGGTTCCCTTTTTCAATCCGAAGTGCAGATGTTTTACCTACTAAAGGACCCTAAGTTTCTCCGCCTGGTGCTCGCAACCGGACTGGTCTACGGGTCACTATTTAGCTACATCTCTTCCTCTTCCTTTGTCTTTCAGAGTCAGTTCCACATGTCAGTCACCGACTTCAGCTTCTTGTACGCTGTAAACGGCGTTGCCATTGGGATTGGGAGTGCGCTGCCTGGTCGCTTGGTAATGAAGACCGACTCCATTACACTATTAAAACGGTTCATTAAGGCCACCATCATCACTAGTTTTATCCTAATTCTCAGTGCCATCTGGTTTAAAAACCTGTTAGTGGTTATTATCCTAGTCTTCATCATTCTCATCTTTATCGGTGCCATGCTGACGTTATCCACGACCGTCGCCATGAACGCTGCCAGTAAGAACGCCGGCAGTGCCTCAGCTCTTGTGGGTCTAACGCAAAACGCCATGGGTGGAATTGTTTCACCACTCGTTGGTATCATGGGTGAAAATACGTATTTGCCAATGGGACTCATCATTTTAATTGCCATGATTCTGATTAACTTATTGTTGGTCAGACCAAAAACTGTGAGAAAATAAAGCTAATAATTAATTTTTTCTGCAGGTTTTCTTCATGTTTTCTGCAGGTTTTTAGCACCATCAAGTACACAAAGACTATCAAATCAACGTTCTTACATCATCTTTTCTGCAGATTTATTCTATCAATAAGGAGAACCCTCCATGCTAACCACCAAAAACAAACGCTTCGACTCCTTCTCACTTGTAGTCGGACTCTACTTTTTATTTGTTGCGTTCCTCCTATTTATCCGACCGCTTGGCTCTTTAATCACCATTATGGCACTTGGAACCCTACTAGCCGGAATCTATCGCTACGTTCTGTACTACGAGTTGTCCAACTATTTCAATGTGATTAATAAGACCCTGATAGTAACGGGAACGATTGAACTCGTAATCAGTATCATCTTGTTTTTTCATCAATTCTTGAACTTTCACGTGGTCCTGATCTTAATATTTGCCTGGATAATCGTGGACTCCCTCACCGAACTTTTAACGGTCAGATTCATTCCTAAAGTTCGGAAGTGGTACCACGCAGTCGTGATTGGCCTCGGCATTTTGGGAGTCATCGTTTCAGTTGCCCTCACCATTCTGTCGTTTGTTTCCACCTCAGAAATGGTCATCTTATTGGCCTTGTTCTTCGTCGCCGATGGCATCGTCATTGCCGTTCGAGCATTTTAGGGAGTGAATTAATGATCGAAATTATTTTCAGCTCAATCGTGGCTTATTTTTCAACCAATCTGGATTACTTACTCGTCTTGGTCCTCTTGTTAGGAGCTTATAAGAGCCCAAAGTTGGTCCTAACTGGTGACTTAATTGGAACGGTGGGGCTCACTCTACTGCCAATGATAATTGCGCGAATTCTCGGGGCCGTGCCTCAGATGTGGATTCTCGGTCTTCTTGGGATCTTCCCCATTTTATTCGGAATTAAGGAGTTATTTCCACCAAAGCCGCACTCAAGTAGTGACATCAGTACCAGTAAGGGATCGAAATTCAAAACCGTGATGAAAGTCGTGGCAATCACCATCACCGCGTGTGGTGCTGATAACGTCGCCGTTTTCATCCCCATCTTCATCCGAAAGACTAATTTAGAATTACTGGTAGCCCTAATCACCATGCTCATCATGGCGGTCATCTTTTTCTTCTGTGCCATCCTCATTGAGGACAATAAACCAATTAAAAATTTGTTAGGAAAGTACGGTCGTTACCTGTCATCAATCGTGTACATTCTTTTAGGAATCTCTGTCCTAGTTCAAAACGGAACGATTGCCCACTTCTTTCACTAATTAAACAAAAAATGCATCCTAATTGGATGCATTTTTCTTTTGTTTTATAACTCGTTTCATGAACTGATCCTTCTGGTCAAACACGGTCTCATTCATGAAGCCACTCGGACCATGGGGAACACCGTCAACGATGTGAACCTCAACGTTAGGTTTGCCAATGAATTTGATGAGTTCGGCTGCCATGTTAATCGTCTGAACATAGGGAACAACGCGGTCACCGGTTCCCGCGTACAGAAGTGCCGGGACCATGGCTTCATTTAGGTACGTCACCGGATTGGCCTCGGCAACTAGGTCAGGAACGTCAATCGGTCGGTGAAATCCCAGCATCGCGCCCTCAAACGAATCGGCGTCACCGGTCTCATAAAAGTTAGGTTTTTGCCCAAGCGCCTCAAACTCTGGCTTTAAAAGGTCCATTTCGTACAAACCGTACGAAGAAATCACGCCATCAACCTGACTCGAGTAGTCAAAGTTACTACCAAAATCACTCTCAAGGTGCCCACTGGCTTCAGAAGCTGCCAGTAACATCGCTAATTGAGCCCCTGATGATTCACCCATCATGAAAACTGCGTTACTATCGAAGTGATAGCTATCGGCGTGAGCTTTCACAAAGCGCACCACCGCTTTTAATTCGTAGATTGCGGTGGGAAATGGTTTCATGTAACTAAGTGAGTAGTTGGGACTGACAACCGCGTAACCACGCTTTAACAATTCCAAAGCACCATTCAATTTAAAGGAACTCTTCTGTCCGAAGTACATTCCGCCGCCATGAACATCAATGATGACCGGGTAACGGCCGCGCTTTTCATTTGGCAGGTAAACGTCAAGCTTGTGTCGTTCTCCATCCGCATAGGCCACATCGATGAACTTGCGGTCCACGAAGTCAGAATCAGCTGGTGAAAATTTATGTTCACGTTCAATGAATTTAACCATTTTAAGACTCCTTTGAAGTAGTTAATTTTATGATAATTCAAAAGCGAAAGAGCAGCAATTATTCCTACTTAATCGTGATGGTTTCGTCCTGACTCAGGTTAAATTAATTTATTTTACGAAAGTCAGTTTTTTCTATTGCTTTTTTAAAAAAAGAGGCTAAAATCAGTCCACGGTTGTTTAGAAGCACATTCTAAACGATATTTGGAAAAAGGGGTGAGAAACATTGGATAACAAAATTCTAACTGACGATGATTACGCCAAAATGCCATTGTCAGATCTCACTAGCACGCTAGACACCTCGAGCACCAAGGGTCTAACTACCAGTGAGGCCAAACAAAAGTTACAAAAAAACGGATACAACGTCATCAAGAAGGGTAAGCAGGAATCGGTTTTAATCGCCTTCCTTAAAAACTTCACTTCACTAATGGCCATGCTGCTGTGGGTCAGTGGTGTGATTGCTATTCTGGCAGGCACCGTCGACCTTGGAATCGCAATTTGGGCAGTCAACATTATTAATGGTCTCTTCTCATTTTGGGAGGAACATGCGGCCAAAAAGGCCACCGACGCCCTGAGTAATCTACTGCCAACCTACGTCAACGTCATTAGAAACGGGAAATCAATTCAAATCAACGCTGATGGAATCGTTCCCGGCGACCTCCTGCAACTACAAGCCGGTAACGCCATCCCAGTTGATGGAGTCGTGGTCCATTCTTCATCACTACAGGTGGACGAATCTGCTCTAACCGGTGAATCACTTCCGGTTGATAAGAACAATAAGTACCAACATGGTGACGGCAAGTTTGCCATCAGTAACGTAGTCTACGCTGGGACCGTTGTCACTAACGGAACGGCGACCGTCTTAGCCGTTAAGACCGGGATGAACACCGAATTTGGTAAGATTGCCAGCCTGACGCAAAACCAGAAGAAGACGGACTCACCACTTACTAAGGAATTGAACCGTTTGACCCGTCAAATTTCCATTATTGCTTTTGCGATTGGAATTACGTTCTTTATCCTGGCAATTTACTTTGTTCATTACCCGCTTGCCAAGTCGTTTATCTTCGCACTGGGAATGATCGTGGCTTTCATACCGGAGGGACTCCTTCCGACCGTCACGTTGTCTCTAGCCCATGGCACCCAGGTCATGGCCAAACGCCACGCCCTTTTAAAAGACTTAGACAGCGTTGAGACCTTGGGTGAAACCAACGTCATCTGTTCTGATAAGACCGGAACGCTGACCCAAAATCAGATGACGGTCAACCACGTTTGGCTTCCAGACAAGGAGTATACCGTTACCGGAACGGGGTATTTCAACAACGGCAAAATCCAGTTCAACGGCAAAAATGTCAATCTCGCTGACGAACCGGATTTGAACCTTTTGTTAAAGATTGCCCTGTTAAATAATGACACGGCCATTAAGTACGACCAGGACAACAAGAAAGCTCCGTCAATTTTAGGAACTCCAACCGAAGCCGGATTGAACATCTTGACCGACAAGGCTGGTTTAAACCGTGATGACGCGGCCAAACAAACTCCGAGGCTGAAAGAACTCCCATTTGACGCCAATCGGCGCCGCATGACCACGATTCAAAAGACGGCGCTAAACGGCAGTAACGTCATTTACACCAAGGGAGCCCTTGATAACATTCTTTCGATTTGTGACAAAATCCTAGTAAACGGTCAGGTGCGCCCCATCACCGCAACTGATAAGCAAAAGATTAACCAAGCTAATGCCGACTACGCTAAACAAGGACTGCGTTCACTCGCTTTTGCTTACCGCGATGACGACACCGATGATCCGAAACAAGCCACGATTGACAACACCGAAAAGAACCTCGCGTTTGTTGGTCTAGCCGTCATGTCCGATCCCCCACGAGAGGAAATCTTTGACGCCGTCAAGAAATGTAATAGTGCCAACATTCGGATCATCATGGTCACCGGTGACAGTTCCTTAACCGCCAAGAGTGTTGCCGTCCAAATCGGCATTACCTCTAACAAGGCGCGGGTCATCACCGGAGAAGAATTAACCAAGATGTCAGACGATCAACTTCAAGAAGCCGTCAAGGGTGAAGTCATCTTTGCCAGGGTGGCTCCGGAAGACAAGTATCGCATCGTCTCCATGTGTCAAAAAAACGGTGACGTGGTTGCCGCTACTGGTGACGGTGTCAACGACGCTCCAGCTCTAAAGAAAGCTAACATCGGCATCGCCATGGGGGTTAACGGAACCGACGTCGCCAAGGATGCCGCCGACATGATTTTAACCGACGACAACTTTGCCTCCATCGTTTCTGCCATTGAAGAAGGTCGAACCGTCTACAGCAACATCCAGAAGTTCCTCCTTTACATCTTGAACAGTAATATGGCCGAAGCCTTTCCATCAATTCTGTTCCTAATCTCAAACGGTGCCATTCCACTCCCACTGACGGTTATGGAGATTTTAACCGTTGACCTGGGGACTGATCTCCTGCCAGCTCTGGGACTTGGAACCGAAAAGAGTGAACCGGGAATCATGAAACGGCCACCACGTTCAAGAAGCTCGCACCTGTTAAACAAAGGACTTATTATCAAAGCGTTTGGTTGGTACGGACTATTTGCGTCTATCTTGTCAACTGGCGGTTACTTCTTTGCCAACTACCAACACGGTTGGCCCAAGATTCCGCTAGCTGGCAGTGGCACATTTTACGCCGAAGCCACTACCATGACGCTAGCTACCATCGGCTTCTGTCAAATCGCCGCCGTCCTTAACTGTCGAACCGATTCGACTTCCCTATTTAAAATTGGGATCTTTAGTAACCACCGCATCATGTGGGGCATCGCCTTTCAGATTGTCCTAATCACCCTCCTAATCTACGTTCCGTTTCTTCAAGGTGTCTTTGGAACCGCCGCAATTGGTGTCAGTGACTGGATCTATCTGATTGCCATCCCAATTCCACTGGTTCTAATCGATGAGGTCAGAAAGTATTTCGTAAGACGACATATTCACAACAAGTTCAACCAACACATGTCTCACCTACAAAAACTAGAAAAAGCCCTATAAAATTAAAAGGGGGTGCTGAACAAATTGTTCAACATCCCCTTTTTTGTGATCAATAATAACTATTATATGTTGTTTGATAAGCACCCCGTTGAATGGTATTTTTATGTTGTTTGTTTTTATGATGAGAAATCTTTTTTCTTTCTAATAACCAATACGTAACATTTTGGTTCTCAAAATTCTGCCCATGCTTTGCTACGATTTTATAATTTTTAAAAAGCGTCGAAGAAATTTGTTGTGTTCCAGGATTTAAATTACTTCCTGCCATCTGTCCTTGTTTTTCACCACCTGGTCCACTATATTCACTAATACTTGTTCCTCCAAGTGTATTCAAAGTTACCCACTGAACTTTTCTATCCTTAATAACATTATATTGAGAATTCAAAACTTTCTTTTCAAACTTTGCTGGAAAATTATAATTTTGAAAATAATAAGTTGATGGCATTGCACCTGAAGTTGTATAAATTCCCATATCAAGAGATCCGTAGTTTAATAAAGTTGGTTTCCCTTTCGAATTATGTTCTATAATTTTACCAAATATAACTTGCGCAGGCTGAGTGGGCTTGCCAGTTGGATTGACAGTCATCGATCCATTATTGGCAAAAACTTTAGAGTTCATTACATTATTATTTATTCCTAGCAAAAATGAAAAGGAAAGAAGAAAAGTTCCTAATATAATATTTCTCTCTTTTACATTTATTTTACTTTTTAATAAGGATTTATATAAGTAGACTACTAAGGCAATTATTGAAAGAATAATATAAGGGAACCATATAAGCTCATAATATTGAAGAACATTAGATAGATCATGTCCATAAATTGAAATAAGTGCATTACCAAATAACATAAGCAAAATTAATATATGTGTAAACGTGTTCGTAAAAAAGCTATTATATAAACATAAAAATAAAATTCCTAAAAATCCAAAACAAAATATTATTGGATCAGAAGTAAGAAATTTTTCAAATACTATTAAAGCATTAATTAATTTCCCAATGATAGAAGCATGAGATCCACTATATTGGAAAATATTGGCAATAAAATAAACATTAATAAATTGTTTTAATGAATTAGTAATAATAAAATAAATAATCCATGGAACAGTAGATAATAAAAAACCTAATCCACTATATAAAATCATGTTTCTCATCGCTTCAAACCTTTTATGAAAAAGATAAAAACCAAAAATGAGAAAATAGAAGACAATCCAACTTCCAATTAAAGTAAATTTTGAAAATATAATAATTCCAACAATAATACCTTGAATTAACCATTCAAGCTTTGTAACTGTAAAGTTTCTATTACTAATTAGTAAAACAAGATAAATAAGTCCTAAAACTGCAGGAAAAGCAAAAAACTCAACGGAATCTCCATAATTATAGTATGGGTGATAGAGTGATAATATTGACGTTAATAGGCCTACTGAAACAGAAATAGGATTACTCTTTATATAAAGATGCGTTATTTTATAAGCAAAGTACATAATTGCCATTAAAGACAACACTTCAAATGGAAACATTCCAACCAAACTTTTGGAATTTATTAACCAAGCAATTCCATGAATAAAATAAACATAAGGACCCTTTTGTTCAAATAAATCTTTATACGGGATAATTCCATTCATCATAGCTTTCCCAACAGTAAAATAGCAGTTACTATCTGGTGAATAGTCAAAATAGTACAAAGGAGAAGTGTAACTACATATTCCTAAAAAAATTATACTAGCAAATAAAAAAATACAAAAAAACATTAAATTCGTACGATTAAAAACCTTATTAAAACGAATCCTTCTTGATTCAAAATGCATTATTCTTTCACAATCCTATCTTACAATGTACTAAGTATTCATTAAAAACGAACATTATCATGACATTGTTATTAAATTTTAACTTCTCATAATGCCATGTTACCCCCCCCCAGAGGATTTATTGCAAGAGTTTTTTTGTGAATGTGATAAATAAATCAAGCTGATAACTACAAATTAGAAAAAGCCCTATAAAATTAAAAGAGGATGCTGAACTAATTGTTCAACATCCCCTTTTTGGTATGGGTTTTAAAAATTGAGGTTTTAATAATTTAATGGCAATCAATCGTTACTTCAGAATCTGACAAAATTCAATGCGTTCGTGGTTAGGACCATAGACGTTAAAGAATTTAATTCCCTTCGTCCAGTACGCCCCAATGTATTGAATCTGATCATCATCGACGTTCAGTCCCATTTCTTTAGCGGCCTTAAAGGCACTTTCAATGTCAGTGGTATTTAAGGCAAAGTGGTTAATCGCGCCATCAACCGGGTTGGTTGGCTCGCCTTCCCAAATTTCAAGGGTGAGGTTGTCGTACTTCATAAAGGCACAGTGAATGTTACCATTTGGGAAATCGCCAATCTTTTTAAATCCAAGTTTTTCATAATACTGAATGGTTTTGTTAAGGTCTTTGGTAGGAATTCCTACGTGTTGAAGACCAGTAAAGTAATCACTAATATTCATTTTCTTACTCCCCTTTTTATTATGCGATAATTGGTGGTCATCATTATCAACACCAGTTGCCACCGTTGAATCTTCTATACCATTAGACGTATCTAACGCTTGGTGCTTGAGGCTTGGAAAGACGACCTTATCGGCAATTCCGGTAATGCCACCCTGGAAAAGAAAGGCAAAAATCGTTCCAATACCATAGTATTCAATTCGATGTGTGATCAAAATCGCAACTATTCCGATAACAGTCGGTGGGATGTATGAAGCCCACATTGCTTCAGCGGCGTTCCCCTTAAAATACTTGAAACGTAGGATCTGCATTAGATCGTCATTTGGGTGTAAGACCAGGTTGACCCGTTGATAAATCGAAATTCCAATCGCAATAAACGCAACTCCGATAAAGTTGACCAGCACGTAAACGGTGATTAAGCCCAACGAACGGGCCTCTGGTAACTTGATAATCTCGGTCAGGAGGTCATAGAACACCTGAACTAACCAGGAAAACGGAATCATGAAAATCATGTTTCCAATGGCTCTGCCCCAGTCCCATTTCCCAAGTAAGAGCGCATTCAAGATGATAATGGCAACTCCGATCAGGACAAAGGTCCAAAAAAGATTCCAATGAATCGCAATACTAAAGTTGGTTTCGGCCGCCGTCCAGTAGGCGGATCCCAAAAACTGGGGAACCACCTTGGCACTGGTGACCAACGTCAGAACGTTTCCAAGTGAATTGATGATGATTGAAATAATAAAATAAATAATCGAAGCACTCATCGAAATCGTTCGTGGTGTTTTCTTTGCAGTCATAACAATCACCACATTTTTCTATTTAAGTTCTGGGTTAACTGCGACAATCGACTTCCCCATCTTAGGGGTCGTGTGATTTAGAACTCCTTCAACTTCGTCAAGCTTTAAAATATTATCCTGGAACGGAGTGGTCTTAACGGCACCGGATGCCAGTAAAGCAATCGCATCTTCAAAGGCATGGGGATTAATAATCGATCCCTTAATCGTTAACTGTTTCTTAAAGACGTTGTAAGTATTCATTGAGAAGGTCTGATCAGGTTTACCGACTCCAAACATCAGCACTTGAGCACCCTTGTTGGTGTGCTCAGCAGCTTCTTCTTGAGTCTCAGGACGACCAACGGCTTCAACCACAAAGTCATAATTTTCTTTAATCGGGGTCTTCGTCGTGTTAATCACGTTGTCTAACTTTAATTCAGACTTCAAACGGTCAAGCACCGAGTCGTCTAGAATCCCAGCTAAATCAATTCGTTGAATCCCATAGTCACGCAGGATTTGAGCGAACAGACGAGCCATGAAACCATCACCAATGATTAAAGCGTGTTGGTAAGGGGTAATGTTCTCGGTAATCTTCATTGCGTGAACCACACAAGAGATTGGTTCAAGTGAACATGCAGCTTGAAGTGAGACTGAATCTGGTAATTTGTAAACCACTTTTTCAGGTGCTGTAAAGTATTGAGCAAGTCCACCATTACGAGTTACTCCAATGGCTGACAAGTTGTCACAAAGTTCATAACGACCAGTTCGACAATAGAAACACTTGTCACAATAAATATTGGGGTCAACGGCGACTCGATCACCCTTTTTAAATTCTTGGACGTTTTTACCAACGGCGGCAACAATCCCAGAATTTTCGTGACCTAACACGATTGGCGGGGTAGCGTCAGTGGAGCCAGGTAACCCATTGAACAGCCCATTATCAGTCCCACAGATTCCGGCATAGGCCGTTTCAACCAAAACTTCATCGTCTTTAGGAGTTGGAGTGTCAATCTGCTCCATCTTCATCTTTTGTTTGGCAGTCATTACTAAAGCATTCATTTTATCGTTCATAATAAATAGCCTCTTTTTATCATGTTAAATTTAGTATTAATTAATAGTAAGTAAAATAAGCGCTTGTTTTTATTTACACATTCAATATATACTCGGAATTTTAATAATGCAACCGCTTACACTATTGGCATGGCAATAAATAATAACTTCACAAGCACTTCTGAATCAGCAAATATACTAAGATCAATATTTCAAATCATTTTGATTCTCATTTTATTCTGAAATAAATTAACATAAATAATAATTTCACAATAATTGTTTTGATAAAACGAAATAAAAATGAAAATCACACGAATTGTTCGGAAATAAAATCATCCCCACACCACTAGAAGATGTAGCAGTGGTCAAGGAATGATTATCAAATGAAGCTCTTTAGATTAACTACATGATCAAAGTACTGTAGTTCAGACTTATTATGAACGACCGAAATAATGGTACTGTTTTTTAAATATTTTCTCATTAATCCATAAAATATATTAACCGATTGTGGATCAAGTCCACTACTACTTTCATCAAACAAAACCACCGATGGGTCTTGAATAAAAGTTCGCAAAATTAGGATTTTCTGTTGCTCACCGCCAGAAAAATGACTCTTAAATTCTTTGGTAGAATAATTTTTCAAAGCATCATCTTTTGAAATTTTCCCTAATCCGATTTCGTCAAAAAGTTGATTAATTAAGTCAAACGATGTCCTCTGATTTCCTGGATACGTTAAATTATCGTATAACGATCGGTTAAATAACGGTGTATCCTGACCAAGATAAACAACATCAGTTGGACCTTCCGCTGGAATTATAATTTCACCCCTTTGTGGCACTATCAGTCCACCAATTATTTTTAACAACGTACTTTTCCCTAAGCCATTATCACCAACAATCGCCGTCTTTTCACCCTTATGAATGTTTAATGACAAATGGCTAAAAATGTTTTTGCTATTACGATAACTAAATTTAATTTTTTTAACCCTCAACCAATCACTACCTGGGGCAAAAATTCTGCCTTCATGAACCGAACCCAAAACAGGATAGTGTAAATCGTCTAATCCTGACCGGATACGATCAAAAAGCTCAATCATCTCCAGATACTCGGACCCAAATTGACTCAAACTAATGATTGAATACACTAAAATTAAAAGTCCAGAAATACTGTAATCCTTGTTCTTACCAACAATGCTGATAAATACAATAATTCCGAAAGCCATCACCACAATGAATAACTGCTGGATAATCGCAGATCCATTAATTTTATTTTGTAATTTATAATAGATTCTTCTCTCATTATTTAGTAGGTTATTAAAAATACCGTTTTCGTAGCTTAAACTTCTTAGTGAATAAATTGTTTCTTTATTATTATAAAAATCCAAGATGTATTCATTCACTTTGGAAGTTTTACTTAAAGAGTCGCGGACATATTGCCGATTTTTTCCCGATAATTTAACGGAAAGTAAAATATAGAGGAGAAAGACAATTAAATATGAAATCCCAATCATTAAATTCATTTTAGCCAAAATGACGGTATACAAAGAAAGTAAGGCAACTCCCTTAATTCCTGCTGGCATCACCTCTTGAACCAACTTACGACATGAAAATGATACCTCATCAACGTAACTTTGAAGTTTGCCCACTTTTTCTGCTTGAAAGTACTTGTAACCACCCTTTTCGATGTTTGACCAGATCTCCTGTTTAGAATACTTACGGGTAGCTTGTAAAAAATAATTACTAACATAAGTGGTAATCGAAGGAATCATTAGCGTTAAAAACAATAAACAACTCGTAAAGATGACTTTTTTACCATTTGAATTAATGATGTTACTCAATAAATACGGCTGCAAATAGAAGATGGCGTACGATACAAATAAAAATAAAAGATAAATGATAATCTTCAAAATACCAATTCGTTTAATCAAATGTTTAGCAAAATATTTCATCGACCTGCTCCCAATAATTGTCGTTAATCTTCATGTGATTCAAATAAATTGAGACAATCATAGCACCACCAAAAAAAGATGTTGAACTTAATGTTCAACATCTAAAACAAATCATTTATAAAATCTATTCATTCTGAATCTCTTCATTTTTCCTCAAAATATTGATTATCATAGATCCGATGAAGAAAATTAACACAACTACATTTAAAACCATCATTAAATTACTATTCGATACAAAAGCAGCAATAAACCACAAAGTGAGAGCGGCAACAATCATTGATAAGAACTCCATGATAGAAATAAAAGTGGACATCATCTTACTATTAACGTAATGCTGAAATTCAATATTAAGTTGATATGAATAGACATTGAACGGAATCTGTAAGAGCGTCAAAAAGACGACGGGCATAAAATCAAGCCTGAACACATTACACAATGCAAATAAAATCAGAATAAGTATTAGATTAATAACATAAGATATCTTTGAAATTTTGATGTGTTTTAACATCATATTTCCAATAATTGAAAAGAGTTGAAACAACACATACACAATTCCAAAGTAAGCTTTAGAGATATGGTCTTGTAACAAGATAAATTGCCAATATTGATAGAACACTTGGGCAAACATCTGCAGAAAGCACATCAGTACAATGATTACTGATAATTTACTGTTATCTTTAAGACTTTTAAGTCCGCCTACCATTTGACTTAAGGTGATCCGATCTTCCATCTTGATGTTTACTTTTGGAATTAAGCCTTGAATTAGTATAAAGGCAAGCACAAATCCTAATAAAGACACAATGTATATGTTAATTCCGATGTAGTTATAAATGGTTGCACCTAGTCCGCCACCAATTAATCCACTAAACAAAATCGCATAGTTGTTTTTCACGTTGAATTTTTTGATACTACCGTCATGATTTTTAATGGTTTTCACAAAATAGGTGTCTAAAGACCCTGTCATGCCCGCTGATGACATCCCATACAAAAACCATGCCACGCTGATTAGCAGAAATGATTTGGTCATAAAAGTTAAAAAATAAGAAATAAAAATCAAAATTAGGGAAAGTTGGTACATGTTCTTCTCTGAAATAATATCTGAAACAATACCAGATGGAATCTCCATTATGAGAGCTGCAACCATAAAAATACTTTGAATGATAGATATTTGACTGATAGAAAATCCCTTATCCAACAGAATTACGGATAAGATCGCATGCGGGAGGACCCTGGAAAAATTATACATAAAGTTTCCGGTTAAAAAGCTTTTTATTTGAGTACTTAAAGCATCGATGGGATCTCCTCCAATCAATCAGATTCTAAAAAAGGGAAGAATAGTTCTTCCCTTTTTTACTATTAAGTTAGCTCTATTAAACAACTTCCATTCTTATTGTTCAAACACTTTTACTATTTATCGCCCCCACAAGCTCCTTTGCCACCGCTTTCGGTGATTGCGGATTTTGTCCCGTAATTAAGCGTCCGTCTCTTACGACATGGCTTTTAAATGGTCGTACTTTTTCAAAATGAGCGCCGTGTTTGTTGGCAACCTTCTCATTTAAGAACGGCACCCTTTTATAGTTGCCACTTAAAACTTCCTCAGCAGTCGTAAAACCAGTAATCTTTTTATTAGAAATCAGATATTTCCCATCTGGCAGCTTAATGTTAAGGATTCCAGCAATGCCATGACACACCGAACAGATGTATCCACCGTTATTGTAGATTTCCAAACTGATTTTCTGTAACTGCGGGTCATCGGGGAAATCCCACATTACTCCGTGGCCACCAGTATAGTAAATCGCCAAATAGTCTTCGGGGTTGATGTCGACTGGTTTCAGAGTGTTAGCCAATCCATGATTCTGATAGTCGCGATCTTGATACATCCTTAGAGTATCAGCATCAACGTACGACGACTTCATACTTCTTGGATCAATCGGAACGTACCTTCCCTTCGGACTAAGATAATCCACGTCGTATCCAGCCCTTTGAACTTCCGCCACAAACTCAACTGATTCACCCAACCACAGACCAGTCAGTCGATTACTATTAGGGAAATTAGTCGTGTTAGTCTCGACCACTAAAATTTTTTTCATCGCAGCATCCTCCTATTTATCTTGACTCAGATATGGCATTAAAATCGCCTTCACTCTCTTAGCCAGTTCACCCTTATCAACCTGTTCATCTGATAAAACTAGCTCTTCGATGATGCCATCAATCCCGTAGCAAATGAAGTCTAGTTCCGTTTTACTGATGTCTTTAGTGACAAACGCCAGCTGTTCCCTGGTAAAATCGTTGAATTCTTTTCTGAACTGATACGAATCTTGACTTTTTAATAGATTACGAAAGAAGTTACGGTCCTGAGTGAAGAAATTAATCCAAAGTTCAATCTTTTCTTGGACTTTCGTGTCGTCGACATTCTGACAGGTCAACCTCAACTCTTTGAAATATGAATTCATAAAGTCCAAAACCAGCGCCGACTTGTCAGAATAGTGGTCGTAAAAGGCTTTTCTCGTAATGTCGGCTTGATCGCAAATCATTTTCACCGAAATTTGATCTAAACTAGGCTTCTCCTGCAATAGTTCACGAAAGCTGTCTTGAATGGCTTTCTGGGTCTTTCGAACTCTTCTGTCAATCTTTTTTTCCATTAATAATCACCTTTTTTGAGTTCATAGTTGCAAACGCAACAGTTGTATTATAATATACTCGTGTAACTTAATCAACGAAACTTATATCATTTAGGAGGTAACTAATGAAAACAATCTTAATCACAGGAGCTAGCTCCGGAATGGGATATCAAACCGCTAAACTGTTGGCAAACTCCGGCTATCAAGTTTTTGGAGCTGCCAGAAACACGGACGCAATGGAACCCTTAAGGGCTTTTGGGGTTACTCCAATTAGCATGGACGTTACCGACCAAGATTCGATGCAAAAAGGTGTTCATCAAGTTATTCAAACCGCCCGTAAGATTGACGTCTTAATTAACGGGGCTGGTTATGGTTCTTTTGGCGCCATCGAAAACGTCAGCACTGAGGAAGCCAAACGCCAATTTGACGTCAACGTCTTCGGGTTAGTTACCCTAACCAAACTGGTTCTACCCTACATGGAAAAACAACACGCGGGCAAAATCATCAATATTTCTTCAATGGCGGGCCGGTTCAGTAGCCCACTCGCCGGCTGGTACTTCGCATCCAAACATGCACTTGAAACCTTAAGTGATTCACTTCGAATGGAAGTAAGAAGGTTTGGCATCCAGGTGGTCCTAATTGAACCGGGGGTCGTTAAAAGTAACTGGTCCAACATCGCTATGAACAAGCTGGTTAATTCCTCTAAAGGAACCAAGTACGAAGCAGCCGCGAAAGAAATGGCCAAGAAAACTAATAAAATTTATGCCTCGAAATTAGCGTCACAACCCACTCTGATTGCCAAAACAATTCAAAAAGTCGTTTTAGCCAGAAATCCCAGACCACGATATCTCATTGGGTTCGGTGCGAAACCAACTGCGTTCTTCAATGCCGTTTTACCAACGAGACTGATGGATCGCCTGATCCCCAAATTTATGTAAGAGGTGCCTAATATGACTAACATCCCCAAACAAATGACCGCGCTGCAACTGCTGAAATACCGAACGCCCTTTGTAAAAGACACCATTCCCGTTCCTCAAATCAATGACAACGAGGTCTTAGTGTCAATTGCGGCCTCGTCACTCAACCCAATCGACTATACGATTCAATCTGGTAAAGTAAAAATCATCATGCCTTACAAATTACCGATCACCGTTGGTAATGACTTTTCCGGAACGGTGGTCAAAGTCGGCAAAAAGGTAACTAAATTCCAACTGGGTGACCAGGTGTACGGGCGTCCTGATGATTATCAAAGTGGCACTCTAACCGAATTCATCGCGATTGACGAGAACGACATCGCTAAAACGCCAAGTAACTTGAGTCTAGTAGACGCCAGTGCCGTTCCCCTAACCGGATTAACGAGCTACCAGGCCTTAATTGAAATTGGCAAACTGAAAAAGGGCCAAAAAGTCTTCATTCAGGCCGGGTCTGGTGGCGTTGGTACCATGGCAATTCAGATTGCCAAAGCGCGAGGTGCCTTCGTTGCGACAACCACGAGTCAAAAGAACGTGGCGTTAATGCGCTCTTTAGGTGCCGATCAAGTGATTGATTATCATACGACGGATTTTTCCGAGGTGTTAAGTGATTACGACATTGCTTTTGACAGTCGTGGCGGCAAAACCCTCAAAGATACCTTTAAAATCTTGAAATCAGGCGGCAAGCTAATCACAATCAATGGAATTCCAACCTTTAAATTTGGAATGGAACACCATCTTGGCTGGTTTAAATCAATTTTGTTTGGAATCGCTAGTGGTCCCCTGCGATTTTTAGCTAAAAAACATCACGTTGAATACACCTTTTTCATCATGCATCCCAGTGGACCTCAATTGGATATTTTAACCCAGATGATTGAAGACCAGCAGTTAAGGCCGATTATTGACAAGGTCTTCCCGTTTAGTGACGTGCTAGCGGGATATAAACTACTGGAATCACACCACGCTACTGGCAAGATAGTGATTGAAATGAAGTAAAACTATTTAATAAAAACCGTAAAAATAAAATGAAGTGCCAGATAAAGTTAAAATTCTATGTCTGGCACTTCATTTAATTTATTTAAATACATCAACAATTTCAGGAACAAACCATCCTATAAATCCTCCAAAAACGAACAACAGCCACCAATAATGAGAAATAAAATACCAAAAATTCAAAACCAATTAAGAGGTTCTAAATATATTAAAAAGTTTAATTAACAATAAAAAAAGAAAAACTATGTACTCTTATGTTCTTCAGTGTTACATGTGATACAATGTAATTGAGGAGATGATGTTGATGGAAAAAGTTAAAATCAGAAAACGTGGAAACTCAATTGGTATTAACTTCAATAGTGAGACTCAAAAAGAATATGGATTAGCTTTGGGACAAGAATACTTTCTAACTAAAGATCAACAGGGAGCACTTATGTTGGTCCCAAAAATAAAACAAATTTATGGCGACAAAAAATATGCCAACGGAAAACTTTACCAGTCTCCCATTAATAATAAAAGTCAACTAGAGGGACGTGAAATGATTTGAATAATCAATCGTATTGTCCAAATCAAGGAGACGTTGTTTGGATTGATTTTGATCCCAGTAGAGGAAACGAAATTAAAAAAAGACGTCCTGGCCTAGTAATCAGTACCAAAGCCTTTAATGACGCAACTCGTTTTGTTGTTGTTTGTCCAATTACGAGTACAATTCGGAACTATGCTGGTAATTTTAATTTAAATGGATACAAAACACATGGTCAGGTTATAACTAGTCAACTAGCAAGTTATGATTGGTCTAGTAACAGTGATAGAAATATTAAATTCATTGAAAAATTAACTCAATACGACTTACTAATCATAGAACAACTAGTAGGTCAGATCTTTAATTTCCCTAGCCAGGGATAAAACAAATAGTAATAAAAAACTGATACGCCACAAAAAGCCTCTAACTATCGCATTAGTTAGGGGCTTTGGTATCTACATTGTTAATACTCACAGTTTTATTATCTCAAATCATTCCACGTTTCAAAAACGCTAAAACCAATTTTACTCTTAGTCATGCCGCTTAATTGGTTTGGCCGGATCGCCTACGTAAGTTGAATTGGCAGGAACATTCTTATTGACAACCGAGCCAGCACCGATAATGGCATTCTCACCAATGGTAACACCTGGAAGAACAATGACACCAGTTCCAAGCCAAGCATTTTTGTGAATGTGAATGGCACCAGTAGTAATCAAATTCCGGTGGTCTGGTCGCGTATCGTGGTTAAGCGTAATCAGTGAAACTCGTGGTCCAATCAAAACGTTTTCGTCGAGATAAATTCCACCAGCATCGTCAAACAGACAATCAATGTTGATTAAGACTCCTGATTTTAAGAAAATGTTGCGACCAAAATCAGTCTGAAGTGGTGGAAAGACAATCACGTTTTCCGGTACTTCTCTGCCAGTAATCTTAGCCAAGATTTCCTGTTGCTTAACTGGATCTGGTTCACTGTTAAACTGTTTCAATAATTCAGCATTTTTAAAATGAATATCAAAGATTGGTTTAAACGACGGGTCACGAAAGTCAAACGTTCCACCGTTTAAGGCGGCCTTTAAAAGATCATCTTCTTTTGACATAGATATCTACCTCGATTTTTGTTTTTTAGAGTTATAAAGGCTCCTGTGACAATTGTATCATCATTATAATGAGAAACAGAAAATCACATAAATGCCTACCTATAATATCTAATAGCACTTTTTCTAATTTCGATACCATGCAGTTTTAGGCCAATTGTGATGTCGTTTCTTTTGACTCTCCATGATGAGCAATCTTTGACCCCATATCCATGCTCATTAAGTCCTTGCTAAAAATATTAATTGGATTTGAATTAATATTACTAAAAGCAACCAAAAACACCGAGAAAATTGAAATTACAACAAATAAAATCAGCTCATCCGTTTTCATAGGTGTTATGTTACATAAATAATATTTCGTGATAAAATATTATCACTAAAAATAATAAATTGAGGGGACTACAAAATGAAAGCTAAAACAATTCTTATATCAACATCACTCATTATCATTTTATCGATTGGTTTTCTTGCTTTTGACCTTTTATTTGCTGACCATGCAGCAGTAAGCATTCAAATGAGAGCAATAACTTTATCAAATACTAAAATTAAAAAGTTTAGCAAGAATTTAGCCACTTATAACTACATAAAACGCCATAAATATGAGACATTAAAAAATTTATCAGATGATCAAGGGTCAGGAAACTTAGATTATTACGTAGGATCGTTAGGGCAAAAAAACATTGGTGTTTACGGAAGACTCAATTATTCAGGTATTAGGATTTTATTCCCACAATTTCAAGTGAAGTATATAGAGCTAGAATAATCAAACTGAATAGACAATATTAACAATGTTAGTTTTAAAATGAAAAAAATAAAATCAAAAACGTGGTAATTCAATTGGCATTAGCTTCGATAGTAAGACAAAAAAGAGCCCACCAGCTTTAGCTGATAAGCTCAATCATCAGTTCACCACAAACTGGTGACTTGTGTATCTCTTACTGTTTTAATTATATCTAATATTATTATTTAGTCAATGATACACTAATTAAGGCGAGTATTTACACCACAATACTAACTATACTCGTCGGTGATTTGATGTATCTCTTACTATCAGTCATTATTCCAGTAATAATTAATTTATTAACTCATTTGATTGAAAAATTAATTGACTTTTTACTTAACTATTTTTCTGGAACTAAAGACTAGAGAAAAGCTCCTTTCACTTTAGGAAGGAGCTTTTTTACTTAATAGGCAAGCTACATAAAATTATTTTCTTTCATGTTATCCTAGCGATTAATCGCATCACAATCAATCCGTTCCTTATGCTCGCTCAGGTCTAGTCCCTTAGCCTCTTCTTCTGGAGTAACTCGCATCTTCGTAACGTGCTTTAGCACTAACACAATCAAGAAAACCATGACGGTCACAAACACGATACTGAAACCAGTTGCCAGCAGCTGAATCCAAAACTGATGAAGTGAACCACCAGCAAAGATGCCACTAAACTTCACCTGCGGATTAATTGCCTTACTAGCGAACAGTCCGGTCAAAAGACTACCAACAATTCCAGATACCCCATGACAACCGAACGCATCTAACGTATCGTCGACGTGCAAGCGGGGCTTTAAGTATTTAATGAAGGTGTAACTACATAACGTGGCAATGATGCCAATCGCAATCGCACTTCCAATTCCAACAAACCCACAGGCCGGAGTGATGGCAACCAGGCCACACAAAGTTCCGGTACATGCGCCCATCAGGGATGGTGCGCCTAGGATGAAGACGTCCAAAATAATCCACGTTAACATCGAGGTTGCCGTAGCAATCGTGGTCGTCAGCATCGCCTGAAACGCAATGTGATTAATGGCGAGTGCCGACCCACAGTTAAAACCGTACCAACCAAGCCACAAGATGACCGTTCCCAAAAAGACCCAGGTCAGGTTATAAGCCTTGTCGTTTTTGCCGCGCTTGTGTCGTCCAAGCATGATGGCCAGAACCAGGGCGGTAATCCCAGCGTTAATGTGAATGACCGTTCCACCAGCAAAGTCCAAGACTCCCATCTGTTGTAAAAATCCCCCACCCCATACGATGTGAACGAGTGGATAGTAAATCAAGATACACCAGGCAATCGTGAACAGGATTAGGAACTTAAACTTCATCCGGCCAACGATTCCACCAATCCAAAGGGCTGGCGTAATGATGGCAAACATCATCTGAAACAGCATGTATGAACCGTTGGAGATGGGACCGGCAGTTGCTGGGGCGGTAAAGTTGAAATTATGTAACATGAAATCATGCATCCCACCGATAACGTTGAAGTAGTTCCCCGAAAACGAGAGCGAGTAGCCAATGATGACCCACAAAAGAACGGGGATGCTGCACATGATGAAAACCGACATCAGGGTGTTCACCACGTTTTTTCTTGAAACCATCCCGGCGTAGAAAAACGCCAGTCCTGGTGTCATGAAGAACACCAAAATCGTACAAATAAATACAAAAACCTCGTTTGCTGCCATGTAAGTCACGCCCGTTCATCAATTTAGTATACCAATAGTCTAGGCTTTAATTCTCATTTGAACAGGTTTCATGTCTCAATATGTGACATGAAAGACGGAAAAGTTTCATCAAGTCGCCTTTCTTGACGTTTACGCCATATGAGGGTTTACCCTTTACCTGTATTAAGAAGGGAGTTGTTATGATGTCTGTTAAAGATAAAGTAGTTGTCATCACCGGTGGCTCTTCTGGAATGGGAGAAGCAACCGCTAAGTTGGCCCTTACACGAGGTGCCAAAGTGGTCGTTGGATCACGAAATGAAGAAAAATTAGAACGAATGGCCGATGAAGTTGACCATCCCGAAAACTTTGCCTACCAACAAACTGACGTTACGAAAAAAGACGAGGTGCAATCCTTAGTCGATTTAGCCATCAAAAAGTTTGGCAAGCTCGACGTAATTTATAACAACGCTGGCATCATGCCGCAGGGAATGGTTGACGATCCAGCTAAATTGAGCGAATGGCAGGATATTTTAAATACCAATATTATGGGAGTATTGAACGGCATTGTGTCCGCGGTTCCTCAAATGAAGAAGCAAGGTCATGGTTTAATCATGGCCACCGACTCGGTCGCTGGTCACGTGGTTTACCCTGGGTCAGCCGTCTACAATGGTTCCAAGTACGCCGTCAAAGCCATCATGGAAGGGTTGCGTCAGGAACAACACCAAAACGGCATCAAGACCGGGATTGTGTCACCCGGCGCTGTTGATACCAACCTGATGTCAACCGTTCACGACGATAAAATCCAAAGGAGTATTGAACAAAATAACAACACCAAGTATGGCTGGTTAGAACCTGACGACATCGCAGAAATTGCCGTCTTCATGATGAGTCAACCAGAAAATGTTGACATTAACGAAGTCCTGGTTCGCCCAACCGACCAAAACATCTAATAAAACTTTGATTTGACTCCTACTCAATGAGTAGGAGTTTTTTGTCACAGAATCTTAATCAATTTTGAAACCCATTTACTTGAATCAGGACTAAATTTAGCGTTAAATGATCTCGTATTGGAAGTCATAAGTTGGAAGAGGGGTTTTATTATGACAATCGAAAATAAAGTTGTAGTTATCACCGGTGGTAGTTCTGGGATGGGAGCTGCCACCGCCAAGTTAGCTTTGTCTCGGGGAGCCAAAGTGGTCGTCGGTGCTAGAAACGAGGAACAACTTGAAGAGCTTTCCACCGAAGTTGATAATCCAAAAAACTTTTCTTACAAAATTACGGATGTTACTAAGAAAGAAGACGTTCAGGAACTGACCGGCATGGCAATCGACAAGTACGGCCAGCTAGACGTCATGTATAACAACGCTGGCATTATGCCACAGGGACCTGTCGATGACCCGGATCGTTTAGCCGATTGGAAAAAAGCCATTGACACCAACATCATGGGCGTTTTAAACGGGATTATGGCGGCGGTCCCACAAATGAAACAACAGGGTCAAGGTTTAATCATGGCCACCGATTCCGTCGCTGGTCACGTAGTTTACCCTAATTCCGCCGTTTATAACGGTTCCAAGTACGCCGTCAAAGCCATCATGGAAGGTCTCCGTCAGGAACAACACCAAAATGGAATTCGGACTGGGATTGTCTCACCCGGCTTTGTCGACACGAACCTGATGAACACCATCAACGATGACAAGATTAAAAAACAGATTGAAGCTGACAAGCATGGCTGGTTGAGTCCCGAAAACATCGCGGAAATCGCGGTCTTCATGATGAGTCAACCAGAAAACGTTGATATTAACGAAGTCTTGGTTCGTCCAACCGACCAGGATGTGTAAGTGAATAGAGGGTCCTCACTAGTTAGTGAGGACCCTCTTGTTTTGTTATTCAGCAACTCTTTTAAAGAAACCACGGTAAAAGAAAAGAATCAAAAACGTTGAAATCAGTGTAATTGCGAGAAATACAAATGCATAAGCAAGTGAGCTGGACAGGATGTGACCCATGATGAAACTCCCCACCGGCATCGCAATGTTCAAGCAGAAAAACAAGACCGAAAAGACCTTGCCAATTAGTTCCTTATCAACGTTAATTTGAATAAACGTTTGACTAATCACGCCATAGCGCAAAAGAACGACGTTTGCGAAGAACGACAACGCATAAACCGAATAAATATTCTGGAAAATAAAATTCTCAATTAAAATTAGAAGCAAGATAAATATCAGGAAGAATTCACTTTTAAGATTATTAGTCGATTTGAAGAATTTAAGCGAAAAAGCTCCGAATATCCCACCAATCGCCTCAGCACTAATCACCGTTCCGTAGAGTGATTGAAGATCCAAGTTCTTTGACACAAAGACGGGAAAGAAAACGTTTAGTTCCGATGAAAAGAGAGACAGTAAAATACCAAGTAAAACAATAATTTGTAAATTAGAATTATTTAACAAATATTTGAGAGCAATGGCGTATCTGTTCTTGGTATGACCAGAAGCTTGATAGTGAACCAATTTCAATAAACACAAAAATGCGATTACAAAGGATGCTGCATTGATAGCAAGCGCGCCAATGATGTTTAAATACGAATGGGTAAATAAGTATGTACTAACAGCTGGAACAACCACCGTCGCAACCTGTCCCGCAATTGAAATGGATTGATTAAACCTAGGAATCCGATCGGTTTGAATGTACTGACTGATCGCTTTCTTCATCAACGGCGACAATAAAAATCCGTTAAAGTTCAGGACAAACAAAAACAAATTAACAACCCAAATGCTAGGCTTGACTCCACCAAGCGAAGAAAGGTACACAATGTTTAAAACCGAAAATAGAAAAGAAAGTAATTCGGACACTAATATTGCTTTTCCCATGTACTTTGAATCCGCTATGTAACCACCAAAGAAACTGGCCACAAAGTTCGCCGTGCTGGCAATTGCCAGACTAGTTCCTAACGTGGCAGACGAGTGAAATACATTCAAAATCCACAGATCAATCAGGGTATTAAAAACCAAATCGCCAATTTGAGAAAAAAGTCTTGAAAAAAACAATTTAAATTCCAAGATAATTCACTCCTATCTTTTTAATTTGTGTTATGATACGAAAAATCAAAATTATGTTGGCCCCATGTTACATTTTTAATTTAAAATTGCAAGAACAAATGTGAAGTCGATAGCATTTTAAAGGATAGTGAAACCAATGAACGTAGTAATCTTAGCGCCAATTAGTAATCAATTTATGAACTACTTTGATGCCGTTAAAAACGATCAAGATAATCAATATTTAATTTTTATTTTGAAACGCCATCGCAATAATTATCCAGCACAGTTGCCCAATAACATCAAAATTATCGAATTAACTAACTGGAACGAAACGTACATTGATTACGAAATACAACAGCACTTTAAAAATCAAATTGATGTCATCTTTGCTTACTCTGAAGAAGAAATTGAATTTGCTGCAAAGATGAGAAAGAAATATAACGTGCCAGGACAGACCGTCAGGAGTGCTAAGGAATTTAGAGATAAACTAATGATGATCGAAACGGCGCAAAAATCTGGGGTCAAAGTTCCAAGTTTTAAACCAATCAATTCGGTCAATGACTTAATTAATGCTTCAAACCAATTCGGTTTTCCTTTTATCGTGAAGCCACGTGATGGCATGGGATCGATGAAGTCTTACAAAATTCAAAACAAACAACAGTTGATGAAAATTGCCAAAGAACAGAACCTTACTAACTTTATTGCGGAAAAATATATCGACTGGGATTTGTATCACGTGGACGGAATGATATTGAATAATAAACTCGTTTATTTAATTCCATCTAAATACTTTCACAATTTACTCGAATTTCATCACGGAACTTCAACTGGTAGTGTACAGATTGATCCCAATACCAACATCTATCGACAAATTCATGATTTTACCGTTCAACTATTGAGTGCCTTTGAAAAACCAAACAATTTTCTGTTTCATCTAGAGGTTTTTGCCAATAGGAAAGATGTCTGCTTTCTTGAAATTGGTTCCCGCCTAGGTGGAGGACGCATTCTTCCAGAAATTCAAAACGAGTTTCACTTTAATCCAATTCAAGAACTGCTTAAGGCTGATATTTCTGAAGATCATACTCACGTTATTAACCACTCATTTACCACCAAAAACATCAGGGGATTTGTCTTAACCAGTCCTGAAAGCGGCAAGTTACTGCAATATCCTCAAAAAATTCCATTTAAAAACGTTTATGACGTTATCCCCTTCGGCAAAATCGGCCGGATTTATGACAACGCTCATAGTAGTGTTGATGCCATCGTTGGTGTATCAGTCGTTGGAAAAAATCCAGAAGATGTTCAAAGGGAACTGACTAAAATCGATCAGTGGGTTAAACAAAATACGCTTTATCAAAAATAATCACTCATCTACTAAATGAGTGATTTTTCATATAAAAAAAGAAGTAACCATCAAGTTACTTCTTTTAAATAATTATTTAGGTTCAATCTGCACCGTGGCACTCACCGGTCCGTCCGCTAACATTGGTGGCATGTACGGACTTCCAGCGTACTTTCGTTTATATTCGTCACTAACGGCATTTTTGATTTTGTCACTGTCATCAGCTTTAACGAAATTAACCTCGTAATCTTGGTTCGCTAGGTGAATCCGTCCAGCACCCTGCTTCATGGCTGACTTGTACCAGCTGGAATTCTGACCGTTAGCGGCCCGAACGTATAACTTTCCGTTTACCACAACCGACCAAATCCAGGTTGGCGTTCCGTAGGTCACCCCATCATCATAAAACGGTGAAACGTGCATATCATCAGCTTTTGAAAATGCATCTAATTGTTCTTTCGTCCAATCTTTTGCCATTCTTAAGCCTCCTCAACTAATCATTATCAACAATCAATAACGATTTAATGGCTTCCCGCTTATCCATGGCAGCGTAAGCATCCTTGACGTGATCTAAATCAAATTCCTTGGTAAAGACTTTTCCGGGATTAATCTTGCCGTCAAGAACCGCCTTCAGTAATACATCACGGTCGTAGGTGGTAACGGGCGCAATGCCACCACGTAAACCGGTATTGTTATAGAACAAGTTGTTGGTGTTCATCTCGGCCTTTTGCGGAATTCCTACTCGGCCAACGATGGCACCCGGTCTAGCAACCTTAGTTGCCGTATCCACCGACTGCTCGGTTCCAACACATTCAAGGATGGCATCAGCGCCAGCACCGTCGGTTAGCTCCATCACATGCTTAACCGCTTCATCCCCACGTTCTGGGACAATGTCAGTGGCGCCAAACTCCTTGGCTAACTTTTGGCGGTCCTCGTGACGACTCATGGCAATGATTCGTTTTGCGCCACGCAACTTGGCCGCAATTACACCACAAAGGCCGACGGCACCATCACCCATGACGACAACGGTGTCACCATCTTTCACTTCGGCGCTAGCAGCGGCGTGATAACCAGTTGCCATAACGTCAGAGAGGGTAACCAGTGACTTCAACATTTCATCCGAATAGTCCGATGGTTGACCGGGAATCTTGACGAGCCCCCAGTTAGCGTTGATGTATCTGAAGTACTGAGCTTGATAACCAATGTTGGCGCCTTTCTCCTGGTTCATACAGTTACCGTCAAATCCCGCCAAACAAGCGGCACAGTGACCACAACCATGGGTAAATGGGGCAATCACAAAGTCACCGGGTTGAACGTCCTTGACGTCGGACCCAACTGAATCGACAATCCCGATGGCTTCGTGACCAACAAAGGTATCGCGTTTTCGTTCGTCAATGCCACGATACCACCAGAGGTCGGATCCACAAACGCTGGCCCGTACCACCTTGATAATGGCATCGGTTGGTTTTTCAATCTTGGGTTTGGGCGTGTCAACGAGTTCAACATCGCCCGGTTTGATAAATTCCGTTGCTTTCATTTCAATTCCTCACATTCATTTAACTAAGCTTTTCGATTAATTCCTAAACTTTCTCTTACATCCAGCTGGTCATCTTGAAGCAGGCGCGTCGCTAGGTCAGCAATACTGGCAACGGCTACCCGATTACCGCTAACATCTTGACCTTTATACGTAATTTCGTATTCACCACTGCCGTTATCAAACCATCCCGGTCGAATTAACGTGTAATCTAAATCAGAACCTTCAATCACATCGGCCGCCTCTCGATACGGTGCCAGTCGTGGATTGTTCTTCAGGTTCCCACTTGCCGAGATTTCTTCAGGGACTTCATTATAAATACCCATTGACGTAATGAAGACCAGGCGTTTGACGTTTTCATCATCCATGGCGGCCACAATGTTCCTGGCCATTTCCGGTAAGTTGCCACTAAGCGCCACAAACACTTCGTCCTGACCATGCACAACTTTTTCAAGGTCAGATAAGTCATTTACGTTGCCGCTCTCGGCCCGCTCTCGACTGTCATCACTAAACTTTTGACCTGCACTTCTTGAGAAAAGGGTCAGAAAGTCATCGGTTTTTTCCAACAGGTTCTTTCTGACCTCTTGACCGACGTTTCCGGTCGCTCCAATAATTAAAATTTTCTTCATAAATTATGCCTTTCGCATTCTCATTACTTAACGAAATTTTGAATGGTCTTTGGATCACGGTGGTCAAAGAATTGGCTTTCACCCTTGTCTAACTTGGCGATCTCCTTCATATCATCGTCACTTAATTCAAAGTCGAAGATATCGATGTTTTCTTCCATCCGATTCTTATGAGTTGATTTAGCCAGGGTCACGATTCCACGTTGAAATTCCCAACGTAAGATGACCTGACCAACACTCTTTTTGTACTTAGCACCAATTGCTTTCAGGGTTTCGTTGTTAAAGATGGCGTGTTTGCCTTCCGCAAATGGAGCCCAAGCTTCAGGACGAACGTCAAATGATTCCAGATAGTCAACGGCCGTCTTTTGTTGTTCCCAAGGATTAATCTCAATCTGATTAATGGCGGGTTTAACGTCGTTAAATAGTGCCAAATTGGTAATCTGATCATCGTAGAAGTTGGAAACCCCAATGGACTTAATTTTGCCCGCTTTTTGAAGATCTTCAAGGGCCCGCCATGAACCGAAGGTGTCGCCGTAAGGCTGGTGAATCAGGTATAAATCAAGGTAATCCAGTCCCAATTTTTTGAGGCTGGTCTCAAACATTTTCATGGTTTTGTCGTAACCACTGTCAGTGAACCAGACCTTAGAAGTGACAAACAAATCCTCGCGTTTTACGCCAGACTTCTTCAACCCCCGACCCACGGCTTCTTCGTTTCGGTAGTATTGAGCCGTATCGATTAAACGATAACCCGATGCGATGGCGTCGATGACCGATTGTTCAGCCTCTTCTGGGTTGGTGATTTGAAAGGTCCCAAACCCAGTTGCGGGCATCTGGTTGCCGTCATTTAATGTAAAGTATTCCATGATAACTCTCCTTATTTGTTATTTATTGACTACCCATAATTTACACCTTTACTTGGACTTGAATGCAAGTAAAGCGTTTTGTCGAAAAGAAAAAACAACCAAAGATTGGCTGTCTTAAACCGATTCATCTTCAAATTTTGCCATCCAGTACACGTCATGGTAACTTCCGTTGACGTAAAACTGGTCTTTTAAGGTTCCCTCAATCTTAAACCCAAACTTTTCGTAAATATGAACGGCGGGCTTGTTTTGCACGTCAACGTACAAGAAAATCTTGTGGAGGTTTAACGTCTCAAATCCATAGTTCACACAAGCGTCAAACGCCGCCTGGGCAATGCCGTTGCCAACGAATTCGTCACCAAGCGCAATCTCAATCTCAGCGTTTCGATCGCGTGGATTAATATCAATCAATGCCACGATTCCAGCAAACTTGCCCTTGACGTCAATCGCAAAATTGCGAACGGCCGGATCATTGTTCTCACGTTCGTATCTTTCGTTAAGGGACGACATAGAAAGATACGGTTCGGTGAACCAGTAGTCCATGGCTCGTTTATCATTAAACAGTTCATGGAGTTTAGGTAAATCGGTTTTCTCTAAAGCACGTAATTTCATTAATTATTCCTCAGTTGTCTTTTAATTAGTGCCTAAATCTTATCAATCTTTAGCTACTTTGACAATTTATGAAGAAGAAACAGAAGTAAAACAAATGAACCCATAAAATCGACTTTTGGTCTACCTCTATGAGTTCATTCTGTTTCTAATTGTTAATATTGATTATCATTTTGCTTTATCAGGGTGTCCCTGCAAGTAGATGGTGTGGGTATTTAAGAATTCATCAATTCCATGTTTACCATCGTCACCACCAATTCCAGATTCTTTCCAACCAGAATGTGAACCATTAATGGCTTCAAAGTTGTAACGGTTAATGTAGGTTTCACCGTCTTCGAGTTCGTTTGCGGCTCGATGAGCGTTATCCAGATTCTCGGTAAAGATTGATGAAGTAAGTCCAAAGTCACTATCGTTAGCCATCTTGATGGCATCACTTAAGGTCTTGAAGGTCACAATTGGGAGAACTGGTCCAAAGATTTCATCTTGAATAATCTCAGAATCCTGTTTGACGTTCGTGATGACCGTTGGTTCGTAGTAAAAGCCACCTTCGATGTTCAACTTGTGACCACCAGCGGTAACCTTACCGCCAGCTTCAACGGCTCGGTCAACCATTTTCGAAACTTTATCCAAAGCTCCTTGGTTAATCAGTGGACCCATCTCAACGTTTTCGTCCTTCATCGGATCGCCAACCGTGATTTCTGACATTTTCTTCGATAATTTCTTGATAAATTCGTCGGCCACGTCTTCTTGGACGTATACTCGTTCACAGTTATTACAGATCTGACCGTTATTATCAACTCGGGAATCAATGATGGATTGAACCGCCAAGTCAATATCAGCGTCTTTACATACAATGGCGGGAGCTTTTCCACCAAGTTCAAGTGACACTTTGGCCAAATGGGTAGCGGCACTCGTCATGACTCGTTTCCCTGACTCAACCGAACCAGTCAGACTGATAATGCCAACCTTTTTGTTCTTTGATAATTCGTCGCCAACGACCGAACCTGGTCCCGTGACAATGTTAACAACGCCCTTAGGAATGCCAACTTTTTCAACGATCTTAGCGAATTCAAGCGCTAAGTTAGGGGTGTCAGAACTTGGTTTCATCACAATGGTATTCCCGGTGACTAGTGCTGGACCCATCTTTCTGGCAATTAAGAAGAACGGGAAGTTCCATGGTAAGATGCCGGCCGCAACGCCAATTGGCTGCTTTTCAATCATGATACTTTCGTCTTCGTTATCAGATTGAAGGATTTCTCCCTCATAGGTTCGACTGGCACTTCCCATGTAGTCAAAGTAATCGGCTGAGAATAGGATCTCAGTGGTGGCAAGTGACTTAATCTTGCCCTGTTCTTCTTGAAGCATGTAAATCAAATGGTCTTTTTGTTTACGAACTTCGTTTGCGACCGCGTGCAAATACTGACCACGAGTGGCAGCTGGAACCTTCTTCCATGATTCTTCGGCTTTAGCTGCGGCATCGATGGCTTGTTTAGTCTCTTCCTTACTAGCACTAGGAACGGTTGAGATTGCCTGTCCCGTCGCTGGATTGAGCACCGTTAATACTTTTCCTGAATCTGAATCTTTAAATTCTCCGTTAATGTACATTTGGTAATGTTTTAATTCAGCCATAATATGATGCTTCCTTTCAATAACATTTAATTTCAACAATCATGTTAAAGTGATTTAATCAACCTTATTTTCCGGGTTGGTAGTCCTTATCAATTACTAGTACCGGTTTAATCGTCTTTCCGCTGATGGAATCAGCATTGGCTTCGTTGATTTCATCAAATGGGTAGAACTTCTCGGTCTTATCAAAGTCGAACATGCCTAATTGGTAAAAACGAATTAAACGGGGAACGTCGACTTGCGGGATCGAATCACCCATGTTAACACCGACAACCTTGCGATCACTGGTACAAAGGTCGTTCCAAGTATCCAAGTTAATGTGCTGATCGGTTACGGCAATCGTAGCCGTTGTTCCACCTTGAGCCAAGGCTTGAATCGAACTTTCCATGACCTGTTTAACGCCAGTCGTATCAACGGCATAGTCGACTCCGTGCCCATTAGTTAATTTCTTGATGGCTTCAACGGGATCCTCGTCTTTACTGTTGATGGCATCAGTGGCGCCAAGTTCCTTGGCCAACTTTAAACGGGATGGAACGATGTCAACGGCAATCACACTGGTACATCCGGAAATGCGACCAGCCATCATGGCAGCTAACCCAACGGCTCCAGTCCCAAAGACCGCAATCGTTGAGCCGGGCTCGGGCTTTAAAGTATTAAAGACCGTTCCGCTACCAGTCACGTAACCACAACCTAATGGTCCTAACTTTCTCAAATCGAGGTCCTTTGAGACCTTAACGGCGTTTCGTTCACGAACCACCGTGGTCGTGGTAAACGATGATTGGTCAAACATGTCGGCAACATCGTGCCCATTTTCGGTAAAGTGCGCACTGCCGTCGGGACGAACCCCCGATAGGTTATTGGCCGCATAGTTTAAACATTGAGTGGGAATTCCCCTTAAACAGTTAATGCAGTTTCCACAACCATAAAATGACAGAACGACGTGATCGCCGGGCTTAAAGTCTTTTACTTCCGAACCAACCTTTTCGACAATCCCAGAACCTTCATGACCCAGAATAATTGGATAACCAATCTCGGCCGTGCCCTTTCTTAAAGCTTCATCTGAGTGACAAATTCCGGTTGCAACCATGTGAACTTGTAAATCATCTGGTTGCATTTTGGCTAATTCGACATCATCTTTAATTTCGAACTTGCCATTTTTCTTATTAACGACCGCTGCTTCAATCTTCATAAGTAAACCCTCCCATAATGTAAAATTGTTAATTATTGAGCAATTATGATCAAAGAAAAAGCTGATTTCATTAATCAACAATTGATTTTTTAAACTCTTTTCTATAAAACAGGATTGGAATTTTCGAAATGATTGGTTTGATCTGTAACCGCTTACAGATTGTTATACTCGTCTTCTAAAAAAATTCAAGTTATAACACATCAAAATCATAATTATCTAAGAAATTATTCTTCCAAACCCTTGTGTTTCTAGTAGAGTCAAAAGCCAAAAAAATCCCCCAATATTGTGATGGAATAAACTTTAATTATGTATAAAAAAGAGAACCCAAATAAATGGATTCCCCCTTACTTAATTATTTAATTTTTGCTGGATTCAAGATTGGCTTCTCCCAGAAATCAAGCGCACAAATCGAGTTGATAATGTAATAGATGTATTTGCCAACGTTTGCGAAGTTGCCCTGCACGATGGCCTTTAATAACTGGATCAGATTATAGACGAACCAGTATTTCCACTGAACGGTCAGTTTCATGGCGTTTAAAATGTTCGCAGTCAGCGACAAATCAAACGCAATCACAACAATCCAGAATAACAAATGCGTGTAACCATTAGGCCAACCAACCAGATTGGCTCCAAACGAAAATACCAGACTCAAAAGTAAAATGCTGGTCATGACGACCCACTTCTCGATTCCCGTATACGGTTTGGTCGCCTTGTACTTGGCGGTCTTCATCCACTTGTTAATCGCAAAGGTGTAGATGATAAACGTCACCGGATAGGTCACAACCGCCGCTTTATTACCTAAGACATAGTCAATAAAGCCGGACAACACTACGTTAATGATACCAATCACATTGCCGAGGTTATTCATTCTACCGGTCAGACGCGTTGAATAAATGGAGAGGACGGCGTTTACGATCGAAATAATTCCAAACGGAACAAAGACCGCCCATGATCCCCAGTGCGTGACGTCTGCCAGATTCTCCGTCAGATAACCACTCGCAATCGACGCAATCACCACGATTGCGACTCCAACTAGGTCAAACCATCGACTTTTTGCTAATGCATGTAACATTATGAACATCTCCTCATTGTTTTTAGCGAGGCGTATCGGAAGCAACCCTCGTTATTTAGTTTTTTGTTACAAACAATTGAACGGCTTGATTATAACACCATTATCATTACCAGAAGCCAAATTTTGAACGTAAAAAAAGACAACCCGGATGGATTGCCTAATTAATCTAGTTCGATTTGCTTTGACTATCTTTCGCTGTTTCTTGATGCTTAGTCTTAGAACTATCTTTATTCGTAAAATGATTAATGACCATGTGTAAAACAATAATAAACAGGATGGCACCAACTAGGACGCCGACAATTCGCTTTAAACTACCGTTAATGATGTACATCCCACCGACGATATAAATAATTGACTGTGGAATTGACCCAATCACGACCGCTAGGACCAGTAGTTTGCGTGATATTTTGAACCGTGAAGCCGCGTAACTAATTAAATAAACGGGGAAGAACGGGATGGCATAACCAATACACAGAATGATAAAGGGATGCTTAACGTTACTAAAACTCAATTCTTTATCTCGATAATTACTTGCGATATTACGGACGGACTTGATCAACTTAACACTGCATAGTCCACCAAGGGTTAACCCAATTAAATTAATAAAAAAGCCCAAAACGTTCCCGAAACAAATACCGGCTAGCACACAGATTACTTGATAAGGAACAAACGGTAACAGCGTCGCAAACGTTAAAACAATTAAAAACAGAGCCGCATCAATGACCCCATGCTCATGAATTTCTTTGACGGCCACGCCCCTCTGACTCGGATCAAAAAACATCCGAATCTGTGGAAAATAATCTTTAAACAGAATCACTAATCCAATAACAACGATAATCGCTAAAAGACAGTATACGATTTTCTTGTTTTCTAATTTTTTTATGATGATAAACTTCCCCTAACATTAATTGAATAGGGAGATTCTAACACATGTCACGAAACGATAAAACCGATTTTACAAAATTAAATTCGATAATACCATTTCTTTTCTAACTTTCACCACTAGTCTATAATCAATCCTAATAGTCACATTCAAGGAGGTTTTTACTTTGCACATTGATACAAAATTAATTCACGGAGGGATCACTGGTGACAAGGAAACGGGAGCCGTTTCCGTCCCGGTCTATCGCGCCTCAACTTTCAAACAAACTAAGCTGGGCGGCAATCCACGCTGGGAATACTCACGGACGGGCAATCCGACCCGTTACGCCTTTGAAACCCAAATGGCAGAACTTGAAAACGGAACCGCTGGTTTTGCCTTTAGTTCGGGGACCGCTGCCATCAATACCATCTTTTCGATGTATTCCAAGGGTGACCACATCATTGTCGGCCAAGACCTATACGGCGGGACGATTCGTCTAATTAATCAAGTGATGAAACGTTTTGGACTAGAATTCACGGCCGTTGACATGCAAGATGTAGACGCCGTCAAGGCTGCTTTTCAGCCCAACACCAAGGCCATTTACTTTGAGACTCCTACGAACCCACTGCTGACGGTAGCCGACATTCACAAATTATCCGAAATGGCGAAAAAACACGGTGCCAAAACCATCGTTGATAACACCTTTGCGACCCCTTATAATCAGAACCCATTGGATTTGGGCGCTGACGTGGTGGTTCACTCCGCCACGAAGTATCTCGGCGGACACAGTGACGTCGTGGCGGGCGTTGCCGTTACTAACGACGACCAGATTGCCGAACAGTTGGCCTTTCTGCAAAATTCCATCGGTAGTACCCTTGGTCCCGATGACAGTTGGCTGGTTCAACGTGGTATTAAGACGCTTGGTGCTCGCATGCGGGTTCACCAAGACAACACCAATGCGATTCTTGATTTTCTCAAAAATGAACCCAAAGTAGCGAAAGTTTACTATCCTGGTGACCCTGACAATCCGAACTACGAAGTGGCAAAGAAACAGATGCGTAACTTTGGCCCCATGATTTCGTTTGAACTGCAACAAGGACTTTCAGCGAAGACGTTTGTCGAAAGTTTGAAAATTATCACCCTGGCTGAAAGCCTTGGTGGCGTGGAAAGCTTGATTGAGGTTCCGGCGGTCATGACCCATGGTTCCGTTCCAAGAGCAGAACGTTTAAAGGACGGAATTGCTGACGGTCTGATTCGTTTGTCAGTTGGGATTGAGGATAAGGAAGATTTACTAGACGATTTGAAAAAGGCGTTTGATAAAATTTAGGAAACAAAGAACTAGCATATTTAGATACGAATATGCTAGTTCTTTTATTTTGACGAATAATATTTTTTAATCATAAGGTACCAAATTAACTGACAAATAAGTAGAATTACATATGGAACTAACAAGATCCCAAAAGTAATCCATTTTAGTTTAGTGTTTTGAACTACACCCGTCGCATCAACTTTTCTAACAAAAATTAGTGTTGTAAATACAACAAACATTAATGCTTCAAAAATGGATACTCCAGCCCATAATTTCATATGTAAAGTCTTCCAATAATTCTAATAATATTATTTTCACATGATTATACACATTATTCGTAAGGTCGTCTATAATTGTCTAAATGAGCCAATTCCATTGAAGGAGCACCTATCATGAACAATGTTAATCACGCATCAAAAATAATGGGACGCAACATCATGATAGAGAGAAAAAGACACGACTTATCTCAATCTGAACTAGCAAACGGAATCTGTTCACAGTCTATGATTAGTAGTATCGAAATGGGAAATTATATCCCCAATGCCATTCTTCTATCACAAATCTGCCACAAATTAGACATTTCCATTGATAGTGTGCTACTAGCCGACTACTTTGAAATCGGCTCATTCAAAGACATTACGAAAAAAATCGAAAATTTATGTAATCAACATGAATATCGTAAATTGATCGACCTGCTGGACCATTCAGATGTCATCAATCAACTTCACTACGACAAAGATTTTCAGAAATATTACTATTATTATGGTTGTGCGGTATTTCAACTAAAGCAGGATCCAAAGGAATCTGCCAAAATTCTTAAAATGGCATTGCAATACACCTATAATCCAAAAGCTAAGCGAAATTTATCGTCGATTGAAATTCTTCTACTTAGTGCCATTGATTTTATTAATTCCAAATCATCAAAACTTAATAACAAGCAATTCAACTCTTTAATCAATAAAATTAAAAATGGTGACTTCAAAGATTATAGTGAAAATTTGAACGTTGTTTTTTATCAATACGCTTTAGCTCTATACGACCACCAAAAATATAACGATGCAATTAATACTATTTCAGATGGAATTATTTGGATCACAAAAAGCAATTCTAACTATATGTTGTCTGATTTATACTTCTTACTATCAAAATGCTACGAAAAATTGCGTGATAAAGATAATGAAAATAAATCTAGAAAAAATGCCAATGTTTTATCAGATGTATTCAACCAAAAAATTAACAGAAAACTATAAACTTTAGACGGTTTCATAACCTTTTTCTTAGCCAAAGTAAGATAATCAATTTAATAAAAAATAATACAAAGAATATTGCGTAAACTACCAATGCTGTAGTAAGTAAAGATACAGAAAAAACTTCACTAATTAACAGACTGATAAAGAAAAGTACAATCAATTGCCACAACATAAGCATCCCTCCTTTAACTAAATATAAGAGTAATTGAGCTTACTAAAAAACGATAATTAGAATACTAATTATCGTTTTTCTATCTACTTATTTAAAATTAACTCATAAAAAATAAGGGAGAAATTAATATGAAAGCAATTGTTCAAACCAACTATGATGGGATTGACGGACTGATAGCTAAAGAAATATCACAACCAAGAACATTACCATTATCCAGTTTAGTCAAAGTGGAGTACGTACCAGTTTTACCATGGGATATTTATAGTGAAAATGGATTACTAGGAAGTTTAAACTCAAAGGTACTTCCTAATGTTATTGGATATAGTTTTTCCGGTACCATCCAAAATTCGGGATTATTAAAAAACAGCAAAAATATCAACCAAAATGTGATTGGAGTTTCAACCACTGGAAGCTATGCCGAATATGTTTCACCAAAAATACCATTTTATACATTTCAATTACCTAACGGAGTCTCTTTGAAACAAGGTGCTACCATTTTTGGCGGTGCAGATACTGCTCTAATGATGATCCAAGAATCAAAAATCAATCACAATGATAAAGTCCTTTTAATAGGAGCATCCGGTGGTGTCGGAACTTACCTAATTCAAATGTTAAATTTGTTAGGAATCGATACAGTAATTTTTTCCTCTAAAATCGATCAAAAGTTCTTATCTAGTAATTTTAAAAATAATATTGTGACCGATAAAAATGAGTTGTCTAACAACCAGTTCAACTATGTTTTAGACACAACTGGAAATGTACAAATATTGCACAGTTTAGAGGTCAAATTATGTAAGAACGGAACCATTTTTTCGTCAGCATTACCTAACTTTATTCCCATTCGGA
This sequence comes from Fructilactobacillus sp. X3R2C1, assembly GCF_059901235.1. Lineage (NCBI taxonomy): Bacteria > Bacillati > Bacillota > Bacilli > Lactobacillales > Lactobacillaceae > Fructilactobacillus > Fructilactobacillus sp. X3R2C1. The sequence continues at coordinate 87,412 of NZ_JBWXVA010000004.1, read as the reverse complement.
AAGAGATTAATTATCTGTTTAAAAATAAACCAATTGCTCCTCAAAAATTCAACAAAATTATCCAAATGCTAAATGATGGTTCTTTAAAATCCTATATTGACTCAATCTATGATTTTAATCATGTCAAAGAAGCCCAAAAACATTTAAGTGATCATGGAAAACAAGGAAGAATTTTAGTAAAGATAAATTAACGCCAGAAAATTTCATACTTAGTTTAACGGTAACTTTTATTCCAAAAAATTTAAAAAGTTTTTCCTTCATTATATCAACGATTAAACCACACAATATTACTTAAGGAGTTAAGTGTTTTGAACTGTTTTATCCTGTAAAATTGATATACAGGCTCAAATGCCTCAGCGTACAGATGTGTTACATCGCTTCCCAAAACATCCTGAATAAGGAGGAGCATGATGAACAGATCGGGAGGTGTGCGTTATTTGGATATTATTAGCATATGCCACGTCACAGATAGTAATGACAATTTCAAAAGCCATTTTCTACCTTGCCAAAGCATATGCGATAATAAAAAAGCTAATCATCACTGATTAGCTTACCCAAATTAACGCACCTGAAATACGCGTTTGGAAGAGATGCGCAGTATCTTTTCCTTTTTTATTACACTATTATTGTATGTGATAAACGCATAAATGTCAATCCAACTTTTTTTACTCCCAATCAACCTCAATCTGTTAAACTGAAACCAAATAATCAATGGGAGGCATATTATGACTAGAAAAATTGGAATCATTGGTGACGGTCACGTTGGATCAACGGTGGCAAACTACATCGTCGTAAGTGGGTTCGCCGATGACTTAGTAATGATTGATAAAAACGACGCCAAGGTCAACGCTGACGCAATTGATTTTCGGGAGGGGATGCCTAATCTACCTTTTCACACCAATATCATTGTGAATGATTACGACGCCTTAAAGGACGCCGACGTTGTTATCTCGGCCCTTGGTAAGATTAAACTATCAAATAACGACAGCGACAATCGTTTTGCCGAATTATCCTACAACATCGAACAAGTCAAAGAGGTCGCACCCAAGATTCGTGACTCCGGTTTTAATGGCGTTCTAATTGCCATTACCAACCCAGTGGACGTGATTACCCAGTTGTACCAACAAATTACTGGTTTACCAAAAAAGCACGTCATTGGAACGGGAACACTCCTAGATTCCGCCAGAATGAAACGTGCCGTTGGTGAAAAACTAGGGATTGATTCACGCTCGGTCACTGGTTACAACCTTGGTGAACACGGTAATTCTCAGTTTACTGCATGGTCGACCGTTCGAGCTCTTGACCAACCAATCGAAAAATTAGCCAAAAGTCGTCATCTTGACCTCGACACTTTAGACCAGGAAGCGCGCCACGGCGGTTTTAGAGTAATGCAAGGTAAGGGTTACACCAGTTACGGAGTTGCCAGTGCCGCAGTGCGACTCGCAAATACCGTTCTCTCTGATGCCCGCACCGTTTTACCAGTCTCAAACTACCGTTCCGACTATGGCGTATACTTCTCCTATCCAGTTGTAGTTGGAAGAGACGGCGTAATCGAAGATGTCCCACTTGATTTAACCGATGAAGAGAAAGATAAACTCCAGGCTTCCGCCAACTTTATCAAAAAGAACGTTGAAAAATACAGTTAAAACACAAACACACCATAACCACTAGTCTTCTAGCAGTTATGGTGTGTTTTAATACTGTCAGCAATTAAAATCGCCACAGCAGACGTAATAATAAAAAAGCCAATCATAGTGGACTAACTCACCTATGATAATCGCATCCAACTTGCGATGAGAAAAAAGTTAGAGATTTCTTCTCGTTTTTATTATATGGAATAAATGGTTGGGTGTCAATTTAAATAAACTCACTAAATCGTGGCACTATAATCGTTCAAATCAATTACTTTATCGTATCTAGCTAAATCCTTCTGACTATAATGGTGAATAATTTCTATCAGGGTTTTATCCGACTTCAATAAGATATCATGTACCTCAGCGGCTGTCTTTTGATCTAATGCCGAACTAATTTCGTCCGCCAGAATCACAGGACGATCTGTGTATAAAGCTCTTGCGATTCCGATCCTTTGCTTTTCACCACCCGATAGATTAATTCCATTACTACCAAGTTTAAAATTCATTCCATACTTTTTTACCACATTAGTCAGACCAGCTTTAGAAATAACTTCATTTATATTAGTTTTTGATTTTTTTCCAAAGGTAATGTTGTACAGGAAACTATCGTCAAAAATATAAGTATCCTGGCTAATATACCCAAACAAATCTTGAAATTTACGTATGTTAAGAAGATTGATCAAACAATTATTAATAGAATATTCTCCATGAGATTGAAATTGATCATTTAAAATTAATTTAAATAAAGAAGACTTCCCCGAACCAGATTCACCAATAATAGCTACCTTTTCACCATTTTGAACGTTAAACGTGAGATTCCTTAAAATCAACTTATTATCAATCGATAAAGTAACGTTGTTCATCGCCAGTTCATAAAAACGTTTTTCACCGTTTAGACTGTCAACTTCAACTGGTTTCATCATACTTTCGACTTTTGATTTAATGTCTTTAGTCGAAATAATCTGATTTCTTAGCTGAATGATATCCATACTTGGCGCTGTAATCGTGTTCGATAACTGAACTATAGCAAAGAAAGTTGCTAATTGAAGATGACCGCTAATAACTAATGCAATTCCAAAAACAAACGGAATAACTAGACTAAATATCATCCCAGCAAATTCAACGATCGTGTTGGCATTATTGGTGGTGAAATTAAGACTAAAAAGTGATTTTTCAAGTGTATGAGTATCACCTTGATTCTTTTTTGTTGCATTCTGCTCACCATTGTAAATCTGTAAAGTATCTCTACCATCGATTAAGTTCTTTATGTTATTTAAATAATTTTTACTAGCTGAAGACCACGACATAGAAGCTCTTTTGATACCATTTTGTGTAAAATGAGAAATAATCATGGGCATCAAGGCCCCGATGACAAATAAAAGAGTGATTTCCCAACTTAAGAGTAAAGACGATATAGCTGAAAAAATGATTGAATAACTATATTTCATGATTTGCAGCTCGGAATTAATCCCATTAGTTTCTAACAATTTATAATCATTTGTCAAAAAACTAAGATATTTATCACTATTCTCATGAGAGTAAAGCATGATATTAAATAATCTGGATCTTACATTTTCATTAATTTGTTGCTTAGATTTGGACTCAAAATAATTTCGACAAATCGTCGCAATAAACACAATAATGGCAAACACAGTTGCGCTGATAGCAAATCTTGGAACACTATCTAAGTTTCTTTTAGTGGCAAATGAAATCAGAGAACTAATTATGTAAGCAATGATAATATTATCAAAGCTTCCAATCATGGCAGTGATGTTTAACAATATTAAGTTAGCTTTAGATTCGTAACGTAACATGAAGACGACCTTCCTTATTAATGTAAAAGGTGTGTAAAATATTTATTCTAAATAAAATTAATTCCAATATGCTTAAGCCAACCTGATGATTTAAATATCATTGCTAGATTTGTTTTAAAAACATTAAAGCTACTAACATCACATAATGACGTATATAATATCAATAAAACTAAAGCAAAAATGACAAACAAAATAATGATTTTAAATTCACTGATTTTCATATTAATATTCCTCCAATTATTTATTAATTATTAGTAGAAAAGAGATTAACAATGGAACTCTCTAAAAAATTAAAACATGCTCGCATGAAAAATAATTTAACCCAAGATTACGTTGCCAAAAAATTAAATGTTTCTAGAAAAACCGTTTCAAGCTGGGAAACTGGACGTCATTATCCTGATGCCGAAACTTTAGTTGATCTTAGTGACCTTTATCATGTATCAGTCGATAATTTATTAAAAGATAACGTAAAAACTACTAATAATCAGGCAGTTTCAAAAAAGCATTTTAATATTTCCACTATTTTTTATTACGCAAACATCTTATTTTTGCTGTTAAGCATAATGAACTTGTTTAGGCCCTTTCATCTTCACTTTGAATGGGTAACTCCATTCTTAGTAATCAACCTTTGTTGTTACATTGTTACTTATCATAACTGGATAACAACCATTAAAAATAAACATAATCTAATGAAAATTGTTCTAGTTTCAATCATCTTCTTTTCAATTACTCTTTTAGTCGGGATGATTTCCATCGAGCCTGGACTATCAACCAAATATGCAATTCCAGATACAATCGGCGTCTTCATCCATATCTTTACAATGACAATTAGCTTTATCGTAGCGTTATATTTTAATTAGTTTTTTCATAACATTATTTAGAAGTTAGTTCATTGTATAATTATCTGAGAATAAATTACCTAAAAATTTGGTTTTTGGCATTTCTAACAAATCATCTATTATCATCTTTGGTATAGCAAATGCACTTAAAAATCCATTTAATATGGAGCCCGAATTCTCACTAATATAATTCTTAGTAATAATTGAATTTCTATCTTTAATTGCATCATTAATGAGTTCATTATAATTATTTTTTGTTATCAAATCATCGGTATGGAGTAAGAATGAATAGCCACCATATGTCATTTTCATTGATGGATAATTTAAAAACAAAGACTTCATTAAACTTATTTGTAATTCAAAATCATCTGCACAATTAATAAAAAAATCAATATTCGACAAATCGACTAGTTTAGCCAATTGATTATATGAAAATATTTTTTTATTAATTGTATTTATATTTACTTTATTGCAGTATTTTTCATCAATCACATTAACTTTATATTTTCCAACATCATCTAAAGAATAGTTTTGCGCTTCAATATTTTTTTCTTCTATCTTGTCTCCATCCACCAATATAAAGTTATTAAAACCTAGTTTAGATAAAGTTTCTAGAAGATAACTACCACCTGTACCTAACCCTAAAATTAGTATCGATACATTTGATACAATTCTTTTATAATCTGCAAAAGTAACCCCAGGATAAGAATCAATAAACCTACTTAATCTAATATCATTAGTTGATATTTTACATGATAGTTTGTATATCCATTTATTATCTACGAAATAATTAAATATATCTTCGAACTCTTTATTAGATAAAAATGTACATTTATCTTTTAATCTTTCTTTGTCCATCGGACAATTAAATGATTCAATGAATTTAAAAATTTTAACGTTATCGTCTGCTATAATTTCTTTTTGCAAATATGGATTGCCATAATAAACAAATAAACGATTATGATTATTTAAATACCAGCCAATCTGTTTCATAAAAAACATAATAATACCCTTTCATTACATAAAAATAATAAATGAGCCTAGAAAAACTTTCCTAGGCTCATTTATACTAGTGTGCAATTAAACACCAGTTTTCACGAATTGCTGATGATGACTTAACAGTTTGAATATGCATTTAAAACACCTCCCATCTTTAGAAGTTATTATTTACTAGAATTATTTGAATTAGAATTCGTCAAATAATTCTCGTTTATCATATTATGTAATTACTAATGAACCAAGCTCCTATCATGTAACACTAGATAATTATTGTCTACTAAAACGTTACATTTATATTAATTAACTCATATAAAATAACTAATTGGTGGTCTAGCATTATAAGACAAGTTACTAACTAAAGATAATAAAAAATAATTGTTCGCTAATTTTCTATTATTAACGAACAATTATTATATTTTATGACCTTTATCATAAATATGATTTTTATTATCTTGAAAAACTATGATCTTTAACTTTCTTTCACGAATATCAATTTTGAAATTTTCTTCAACAATTTTTTTAGTATGATTGGGATTAGTCGTTGAAAATATATTTACTACATCATAATCACTTTTATATATTTTTTTAATTACTTTACTTACCTTTTCAATAAAATTTTTATTATACATTCTAGAACTTATATCTTCATGAGGATTATTTATTTTAACTGTATAAGTATCATACTTTTTCATATTTTTACCTAATTTTCCGTCAAGAGAATAAGTATCTACAAGACATAAATTAACTATTTTCCTGCCCACACCCTCTACAAAATTGACTTGAATTTTGGCTTCAGATCTATCAAGATCTCTTAAATCTACTCCCCAATATGATGATTTATATATCTTAAATTGTACCCAGATAGGTATGTTTTGTGTGTTAATTATATTATATCCACATAAAAATCCCATCAATGTAATTAGCCAGTATGGAAAATTCAAGTATCCAATTCCATTTTTATGAAACACATTATCTTTATTGTGTTTTTTCAAACATAAACAAATTGCACTATTTTCTACTATAAAAAACGCAGGGGCAGAAAACCACTTTGGAAAAATAGCAATAAAATTAACTATATCAACTAATATAACAGGCAGAGCAGTCATAATCTTTAGCCACAAAGTTCTATTAAAAAAACATAATATTAAAATTATAAAGCCTATAAAATAACAAATAATAGGAAGTAAAAGTTCATTCCAAAAAAAATTCCAAAAATCATTTGACATCATTTATTTTTCTTTCCGCTATTATGGTTCAATTCCGTTACCATACCAAACTCCTGTAATAACAAATAGTTCATAAAAATATAACCATTCATATATCCATGGAAGGACATTTTTCGTTAACAATAATTTACAATCGTATTCGTCATCATAATAATATAAGCATAAATTAGCAGCATGCTTTTCAGTATTATAGTGATACATATGTGGACACCTTTCATTACTATATGGATATTCTTTAATTCCATATGCCCAGACTTCAAACTTACCACCAATTTTATAAAAAAAACTAATTTTATATGAATTACTACTTAAAGTAGGTTTAATATTGAATATTAATTTAAAGTCTTTTTTCTTATAATTTGAATTTATATATCCTTTTCCATTAGTAAATTTTTTTAAATCTTTGAATTTAGTTATCATGCTAGCTAAAGTTTCTTTTTTATTTTTAATCATCTATTAATTCCCATAAAAAGTATTTTTAGGAACATTCTTATTCCTTGGATCGCCCAATTTTATACCATTTTCTTTGCTAAAAGATATATTACCTCTGGATTGTTGTAATTTATCATTCTCACCCATTCGTTTCAATGCTTCTTGAGCAGGCACCCCAATTAACTTAATAAGTCTACTAGCAAATTCTATTTTGGTCTCAGACTCACTTTGCTTTATCAAATCTTCGTATAACTTTTTTGTCCAGTCAATAAATGCTTGTTCACGATCAGGATGTTCAATCCATTTGTCTGTAAAATTTTCATCACTTTCAACCGGATTACAGATACGATAATTGCCATTACTATCTTTGTGATCATACAGATAAATAGGAATTTGCATAACAATATTTTTAATAGAGGAAAATAAATCTTCATTTCCGTCATACAAATCTGCAGCAATCGTCGTTATTAACATTGAGATAGGTTTTATTTTATCTGGCATACCTTCAAAGTAAACATCCCTGTGATACTTTAATATTTGAACAACTTTTTGAAGATTATTCCTATATGTATAATCAGGAAGTTCTTCAATACTTGCTGTAAATCTGTCCTCTCCCGATGAAAAATTTTTAGATTGTTTCCCCTTCTCTTTAAACCAATCCTGAAATCCCTTAGGATTACTCTTCAAAAATTCATATTCATTATTACTTTGCTTGTCAGTAATATATACAATTTTAGTTTTAGCAGATATTTTCCTGGCTGGAACAACATCAATATGTGATTTATTATAAGTAATTGTCCATGCCCGTCCTTTTTCATCAATCTTACTATTATATCTATCACTAGCTCTTAATGCTTTGCCAATTGAAAGTTTAATTTTAGATGGGTCACTATCAATATCATTAAATAAAATCACAAAATCAACATCAAAATCATCATTTTCTGCATTTAAAGGTTTTATAGTGGTACCCAAGCTATATGAACCCTGTGGAAACATTTCTACTTTGTAATTACCAAAATAATCATTTAAATATTCGGTTAATGTATTAAATTTTTGTTTAATACTATCTTTGGCTGTCTTCGATAATTGGATCGTATCTGATAAGTTATTATAAAACAATGAAAGTTCTCTAGAATTTGGCATTTTAATATCCCACCTATTAATTATTAATAATTCACATATTAATAATATAACAAAACATAAAACACTTTAATTTGAATATAAAATAATTCACTAATTTTCTTAGTTAAAATACCATAATATAAAAAAATGATTGCCCCACCAGGCAATCATTTTATTTTACATTTATATGAGCAGCCAAGGACTTGAACCTCAATCTCACGAATAAAGAATTCGTTGCTCTAACAAGTTGAGCTAGCCGCTCGCAAGCAAAACTCAATTACATTTACCAGTATAATGCATATTAGCGCGTTCGACAACACTTTTTGCGGTCGATTAATGAAAACTTCATAATTTTAATTACTAGTGACGATGTCGATTAAACTTCCTGATTTGAAGAATTAAGTAGATTAACAACAGAAGGATAACCAGTAATTCAATCGCGCCCATGATCATTTTCATCACATTTACTGGATTAGCTGACTTGTAAACAACGGGGACACTCATGGAACTGTTTGGTAATAAGTCTAATTCATTTTGAGACGCCTGGATGTTAACCGTTCCAACCCTCTCGCCGTTCGTAATTGGAGCAAGTGGCGTTTTGAAAACCCTAGAGTGGTTGGTAGAGACAAAGTCTGTCTTTAATTTTTCACCCTGCGGTAACCAGTACGTTTGAGGTGCCGTCAAGCCAATTTTAGTTTTAGGATTTTGTCCGTTAACAATGTTGACGGTTTTATTTTTAATCACGTTGTCACCAATCGTAATTGGTTCCAGGCTCTGACTGATTTGATTGAGCATTAATTGAGTTTGGGTGAAGCGCTGTTCCTTGGGCGCTCCCAAAACGACGGTAATCACACGGTCGTTGTTGCTGGTACCAGTTCCCACAAAATTCTCACCCGCGGTATTACTGGTCCCCGTCTTTAATCCATCAATCTTGAATGGATTAGTTTGGCCCAGAAGTAAGTTAGTGTTCTTGTGCGTATTTCCATCCCATTCCAACGTGGTCATTGAGGTAGTCTTTAAGATTTGCGGGTATTGAGTAATTAATTTCTGTGCTAATTGAGCTAATTCCTTAGCTGACATCGTATTCTCAGCGTCATCACTTAATTTAGGATTCTTTAGCGCGCCTAAATCGTGATTAGCCAATCCACATGCGTTATAGAATTGCCCGTTCTTAATTCCCAATTTTTTGACTTCTTGATTCATCATTTTACCGAAGTCGTGGTTAGGACCTGCCAAATATTCGCCAAGTGCCATGGCAGCACCGTTAGCAGAACAAACCAGACTCGCGTCGTACAGTTGTTTAACCGTGTACGATTGACCAGCTTTCAACGGAACGTTAGTAAAATCACGTTTCTGACTCAAATTAGCAACCCCAGGGCTAATTTTGACCTTGCTGTCCCACGAGATCTTTTTTGCTTTTATTTGGTTTAACACAATATATGTAGTAATAAGTTTACTAACGGATGCGATCGGCAACTCTTGGTTAGCGTTTTTGCTATAAATGATCTGGCCGCTGGTGGCATCAACGGCAATGGCACTTTTGGCCTTTATGTTAATTTCATTCTGTGAAATGGGCGGCTGTTTGTTACTAGCATCGACCGTACTGGGATTAAAGATGAGCGGCGTGATTAAAAGCACGAGGGACATTATCACACCCAGCGCCAGTAATTGATGTTTTTTACTTTTCAAAATTAAATGACCTCTTTTTATTAAATGATATTTTTTGTAGATAACACTTATACGTCTATTGTACTAAATTAATAAAATAATCAAAATATGCCATTAAAAATAAAAAGCCAATCATCACTGATTAGCTCAATCAAAATATTTCGTTATTCAATATTGATAATTAGTTCCACCACAACATCACATAAACGATGGTGGCAAACGCAAAGAAAATTCCATTAATTACGTACGTTTTCTTGGTTGGATAACACAAGAAATCGATTAAGTTCAGAATTAATAAAATCGGCAGACCAATAATCGTGATGCTACTTACAATTGGATCGATAAACTGTGGCATTTTCATTCCGATCATGATCAAACCAAGCAGCAACGCGGAAACCACATAAATCAGGTTAATGATAAGCATCCCAACTGATGCGTACTTACTGTATTTAGTTGAACTTGGTTTACCCTTTTTAAACAGAACGTTATAAAACAAAGCGTAAACCACGGTGAACACCACCATTCCGTAGATTAAAATAATCAAAAACATGGCGGGACTAAGGGTGAGGCTAGTCTTAATGTTTATAACCGCAAACAATTCTGGAAAACTACCGAAAACAATCAAAGCCGAAAGCAATGGTGCCAAGATAAACTTACCTAATGACTTAAGAAATCGCATGTAGACACTCTTCTCTCAATTAAATTCGTTACTTAGGTAAATTATACTATAAACGAAAAAAATACCAACTAACTCCCATTTGGAATTAGTTGGTATTTTACACTATTAATTAAATTAATTTCCTTCTAATGTATCCGGAACAGCCATCAATCACCATAACCATGATGACAATCCCAAACAGGATGATTCCCACTCTCGGCCAGTTCCGAGTGTTCAACGCCATAATCATTGGCGCCCCGATCCCGCCGGCACCAACTAAACCAAGGATTGAAGCGGAACGAACTGAAATTTCAAAACTGTACAATGTGTACGAAATCAAAGCTGGTAGGATGGTCGGCCACGTTGATAGTGCGAAGACCTGGGGCTTACTGCCACCTGCAGCTACGATGGAGTACTCCGAACTGTGATTCATTTCCTCAATGGATTCTGAAAAGAGTTTCCCTAGCATACCAATTGAATGAATTCCAAGCGCCATGACTCCGGCAAAACTACCGGGTCCCACTGCTTTAATGAACATAATGGCCAAAACGATTTCGGGGAAAGCTCGAATGGCGGTCAAAAGGAAGGTTCCCACCTTAGACGTTACGTTGTATTTGCTACTCTTACTACGAGCGGCGAAGAACGCAAACGGAACACTGATGACAGCGGCAATGATGGTTCCTAAAAAGGCAATGGCAAGCGTCATAATCAGCTGGGAAATCAGGTCTTCTCCACTACCATTGTAGATATAGGACCAATCGGGGTGAATCAGTCCCATGAAGATGGACTTTGAGACCGTGCCAGCGGATTCCTGAATCTGACTAAATTTCATGTCTGAAAAACACCAGCCATAGATCAAAATAATGACGATTGCCCAAATGATCCAGCTGTAGCGATCCCATCGTTTTTGTTTTTCGTTAATTTTTGGAATGGTCACTGTAGTTTCCTCCTCAAGTAATTACTAAGGATGTCAATCACCAGAACCGTTACGAAGGTTGCAAGAATTACAACCGCCGTCTCGGAGTAGTTGAATTCATCGATGGTTTGTTGAAGGTACAGCCCAAGTCCTCCAGCACCAACGTATCCTAAGACGGTTGAAGAACGAACGTTAACTTCCAACGTGTACAGAAAGAAACTACAAAACTGACCCGCAATCTGGGGAATAATGGCCAAACGAATAATTTGAAGGATGCTGGCACCAGAAGCTTTCATGGCTTCAGCCGGCCCCATGTCGACCGTCTCTAGTACTTCATAGAACAGTTTAGAAATCATCCCAAACGAGAAGATGGCAAGGGTAATCGTTCCAGTCGTTGGACCAATCCCAAAAATGGCAACTAAGATAGCTGCCAGTAGCAGTGATGGTAACGTTCTGACGATGTCCAGTACGAACCGAGATGTGCCGTGAATAACCTTACTGTGGTCAAGGTTCCGCGCAGCCAGAAACGCGGCAGGAATCGCAAAGACGGTTCCAATCGTGGTTCCAAGGATTGCCATCTGAACGGTCTGAACCAGTGGGTCCCAGATAAAACTAAAGTACGACCAATCCGGGTTACTCATTTGACCAATCAGAACCCAAAACTGGGCGATGTTCGAGATAAACAAGCTGGGATCAACCCCACAAATTTTCATGGAGTAAATAAACAAAACGATCAAAATGGCAATTACAATGATGCCCTTAACGTGATACTTTTTGACAAAGGACATCTTCGGCATGTCGCTAGTGTGCATTAGCTATTGCCTCCTTCGTAAATCGCCTTCAAATCTTCTGGAGTAGAATCAGCCGCTGGCTTGTCGAATACCAATTTTCCATCCCGAATTCCAACAATTCGGTCCGCAAATTCAAGTGCTAGTTCAACTGAATGGAGGTTCACCAGAACAGTATCGTGATCCTTGACGTTTAAATTCTTCAAATCCTGCATAACTCCGTGACTGGTCTTGGGATCGAGGGAAGCAACGGGTTCATCAGCCAGAACCAAATCAGGTTCTTGCATCATCGTTCGTGCGATGGCGACCCGCTGCATCTGTCCTCCAGAAAGTGAGTCCGCCCGATCGTATAATTTTTTGAGCATGTTAACGTGGTCCAGTGATCGAACCGCTTTCTCTTTGTCTTCTTTAGTGTACAAACCAAGGAGTGTCTTCCAGATTGGATAGTAGCCGACCCTTCCACTTAAGACGTTTTTTTGAACCGTAAGTCGGTTCACGAGGTTGAAGCTCTGAAAAATCATCCCAATTTTTCGGCGAAAGTGGCGGAGCGCTTTCCCCTTCAATTTAGAAATATCAGTCCCGTTGATGATAATCTTGCCGTCACTGATATCTTGCATCCGATTAAGGGAACGAAACAGGGTGCTTTTCCCCGCACCTGAAAGTCCAACGACAGCGATGAATTCACCGCGTTTGACGTTAAAACTAATATCATCTAATCCTTTAATACCACTAGGATAAGTTTTGGTAACATGATTAACTTGTAAAATATCCGAATCGCTCAATTTAATCCCTCTCGCCTATTCTTTGGTTTTACTAATCTTGTTAGCTTGGTCCATGTACGAATGAAGTTGCTTAAATTCTGACTTCTTGTACGGAACGTATCCCTCTTCTTGATAAATCTTGAAGATAACGTCGTGACCCTCTTTGGTCTTTGCCATGTTCTCGTAGGCTTTGGCAATCTTCTTCTGCCATGATTTCGACATATCACTTCGACAAGCAACCACGTCATTTGGAATGGCCTTAGTCGTGTAAATGACCTTGGTATCCTTCATAACGTTCGGATTATCATTTGAGACTAAGGTTTGAGCTCCTTGGAAAGTAAAGGCGGCATCGTTATTTTTGTTTAAAACGGACAGCACGGCCTGATCGTAACCATTAATAACGTCGGTCTTGATGCCATCCTTGTTAATATTAATTCCGTGCTTCATAAGCTCAACGACCGGGTAAATATAACCCGCCGTTGAATTCGTGGTACCAGTGGCAATCTTTTTGCCCTTTAAATCGTTGATGTTGTTGATACCACTATCTTTTCTGACAACAATTGTGGAATAAAAGTGATCTGATGACTTATTAGTGAGTTGCAAAGTCTTGGGATCGCGTGCTTGGCGCGTCGCTTGAACGAGGGGAACCACCTTGTAATTCTTTTGCGCTAAGACAAAGTCCCCAGGATTCATTTCAGAAACATCTAATGTCTTTGAACCCATGGCCTGAATAAGTGAATTCCCGTCAGTTGAAACCTTGACCGTAACCGGGATATGAAGCTGTTTTTCTAACTGTTTGGCGAGTGGCTTGGCTTCTGCATTGGCCTGCCCAGCGTTCACTGACGGCGTAAAACCAACCGTCAATTTCTTTGGTTTGTAGTTACTAGACTGTTTCCCACATCCAACTAATCCAACCGACAAAAATGTAATGGCAGCACCTGCTGTGATCCATTTCAAAGCTTGCTTGAGTTTCATTACGAGTCCCTCCCAAAAAAATTGTTGTACCAGACAAATTAATCATATCATGATACATACAATTTTCAATAAATATCTTTTAATTGTTCGTATTTTATTTAAATACACACTCAATATATTCTTTGTTTTCCAATATATTAATTAATTAACGAATATTAATAATCAGTGTAATTAGAGCAAACAAAAAGGACAACACCAATAAGTACGAGTTGTCCTTAAGAAAATTTTGGTAGATAAAATTATTTTCTGTTTCACGTGAAACTATTTTGATGATGATTTCATGCCAAATAATAAAATAATTGACAGATTTATAAATTAGAAATAGAATTGAAGAGTAATAAAAAAGGAAGAGATGTCGTTACCATCTCTTCCCGCGCAGATTTATGTGTTATTTGGGTAAAAAGCTAATCTTTGCGGTTAGCTTTTTTATTATCGCGTATGCCTTAGCACAATTAATGGTCGCACACGAGATAATAAGAACCACTATTGCTAGTGGTACAATCCCAGTAACCTACTTTCTTCTGTATTCAAGCGACTCACCTCTTCATCACAAGTTGTCTGCCCACTTATCAAAATCATCAATATTTCCAATTTTATTAGTTTTGCCGTTAAGAGCATCATTTCTAGCTTGAATATTTGCTAAAGTATCTTTATCATCGCGTACATTGCTTCTAGCTTTTCTTTTCCTTACCATAATTACATCCCCCTTAGATCAATATTAAGGCATTATGTAAACAATGAAAACATGATATACACATTATTTATTATTAATAATTGAATAAAACTCAAAAAACATCCCCACTTCCAAAAAAGTGAAGATGTTTTTTCGTATCTTATTTTGTGTAGGTTCTAATCTTTGGTGCTGTGTATGTGGTCATAAATTCATAGATTTCAGACAACGAATCCGAAAAAAGTAACTTTTTGCGATCTTCCACCGTCAAAAATTCCTTTTCGGTCATTTCATCAAACATTTGTTTAAGCGGATCGTAGTATCCCTGAACGTTATACAACACACATGGATCATCATTGTCGCCAACTCGAGCCCATGAAAAAGCTTCAGAAATCTCTTCTAGAGTCCCAGGACCACCTGGAAGTGCGATACAACCATCCGATTGAGTCAACATTTTTTGTTTGCGAATATCCATGTTGGGAACTACATCTAAACTAGTAAGGCCGTCCATGCTGGCACCACGGTCAACTAACTCTTTTGGCATGATGCCGTGAACTACTCCACCAAGTTTTAAAACTGTCTTGGCAAGCAATCCCATGAGACCAACACCGCCACCACCATAAACTAACGCTAAGTCATGGTTAACCAACCATTTTGCTAATTTTTTGGTGGCTTCTTGATATGCTGGATCATTACCAGGAGCCGCACCACAAAATACTGCAACTGCTTTCATATTTTTATTTTCCTCATTTCAATTTATTTTTATATTAATAAGTGTACCACGTCACTTCAAGCCAGTAGTGACAGGTGCTTTGACAAATTGTTTCATGTGAAACTATCTTAACTTTGTTTATTTATCATAAATACTGGCATCATATTTAAAGGGATGGTCCTTAAATAACTGACTGTAAAACGCGATTTCAGTAAAAGCCCGATTTAATTTCTTTATGTCCACGGTTTTACCGGGAGCGTCTTTTAAAAAGCTCCCATCGTCAGCAAAATTTTTATCGACCTTTCGAATTAAAGTTGGCTTTGGCAGGGTAAACAAGCCTAGTTGTCCAAGCGTCGGTAATAAGGCCGGATAGGAAGATTGACCACCTCGTGAATTATTAGAATAAGTAATAATCTTGGCCGGTTTGCCCTTGGCTTCAAACGCCAAGAAGTCGAGCGCATTCTTTAGGACGGCTGGAAACGAATGATTATACTCGGGGACCAAAAAGAGATAACCATCCGCTTTCTTCATGTCATCCACCCATTTTTGTTCATTAGGTTTTAAAATCCGGTTTGGGTTGTCCATTGGCGCAACATCTTCATAAAAAAACGGCAAATCGTAGTCCGCCAAACTAATAAAATTGAAATCAGCATCATTAACCCGCTCAAAATCACCCTGTCGATTACATAAGTACTTAAAGATCCGACGTCCCAGACTGGCCTTTCTTGAACTACTCAAAATAACGTTAATTGTCATTAAACATCACCTCAACCCATTTTCTAATCATTATACCTTTAAAATCAAAATAAAAAACCGAACCAGCTTTATCGCTAATCCGGAAATTTACTTATCAACTATTTCTTAGCTTCTTCTTTCGGACGATCAATTACCTTAACCTTATCGCCACCGATAATTAACTGATCACAAATATTTAAGAACAGACCGTGTTCAACAACTCCGGTGTAGTTCTTCAAGTTGTGAGCTAACTTTTGTAAGTCAGCATCTTCTGGAATTGTAATGTCGATTAGGTAGTTTCCTGAGTCAGTTTGAAGAATATCACCGTCATCTCTGAAGCGGAACTCTGGTTTGTATCCGGCTTCATTTAAGTATCGGAAGACACCCATTCCACCGAACGGAATGACTTCAACTGGCAACTTCTGCCCAGCTAAGGTCTTGTGATACTTGGTCGAATCAACGATCCAAACGTTTTTGTCTGACATGGTTGCGACCAACTTCTCAAAGAGTAAGGCAGCTCCGCCACCCTTGATTCCGTTGAGCTTGTCGTCAACGGCGTCGGCGCCATCAACCGTCAAATCCACCCGATCAATGGTATTAACGTCAAGCATCGGCATGCCAAGACTTTCGGCTAATTTCTCGGTGCCAACTGAAGTGGCGACGCATTGAACGTCTAAGCCTTCTTTTTTGATTCGTTCGTTAATGGCTTTGACGAAGTAGGCAGCCGTACTACCAGATCCAAGTCCTAACACAATGTGATTTGGAACTCGAGCAGCGGCGTATTCAGCAGCTTGTTTCTTCTCTTTTTCGATCACTTCTTTAGTCTTGGAAGTCTTGCTGATGACATCCAAGACGTCTTTTTCATAAGGAATGGAGTTCTGTGCTCCAGCCACTTGAACCGTCAGTGATGAGGCGTGGTTAGCGTACAACATCGCATCCTTGATGTTAGCACTGTTTAAATCCAAACGTGATGCCAAGGCTCCGATGAAAGTATCACCAGCAGCGGTTGTGTCAACAGCTTTGACCTTAAAGGCTGGAATGAAGGCATGACTTGCTGGAGTAGCATAGAATGAACCCTTGTCCCCAACGGTGATGATCACCATTCTAATGCCTAGTTTAAAGAAGTACTCCGCGTTCTTCATCATGGAATCATCGTCAATCACCTTAATCCCAGTGAGGGCCTCTGCTTCCGTTTCGTTAGGGGTAATAATGTCAGTCAATTGAAGTAATTCTTCTGGTAACTTCTTGGCTGGTGCTGGGTTCAAAATGGTCTGAACCTCATTTTTCTTCGCAATCTTAAATGCTTCGATAATCGTTGGTACTGGAATTTCTAGTTGTGCAATCGCACGGTCCGCATTCTTAATGGCATCTTCGTGTTGGTCAACGTCTTCTGGTGTCATGGCCATGTTGGCTCCACCATAGACATAGATCGAGTTTTGACCAGTACTATCAACGGTAATGTAGGCCTGCCCAGTTTGTTGCTCCTTCGTAGTAATCACGGAATCAAGGTTCATCCCGTCCTTTTTAAATCCTTCAATCATGAACTTAGCGTCTTCATCATCACCTAGTTTAGTGATAAAAGTCGTATCGGCACCAGATCTTGCCGCAGCAATTGCCTGATTAGCACCCTTTCCGCCACCATGAGATTCTTGGTGATTCTTCACCGCCAGGGTTTCACCAGGTAACGCATATTTGTCAACGTTTAGAACTTTATCAACGTTGGTAGACCCAATCACAACAACTTTTTTACTCATTTTACTGCCTCCCTATTTGCAACCGCTTTCATTATGTATATCATATCATTGCGGGAAATAGTTGTATATAGATTTAGCTAAAATGATGTTTTTTAAACTTGTTTTCAATAGCAAGTTTATAAACATATGAATTTTCACTCATTTAGCCACTTCAACCCTTCACCAGGATTATCAAACTTCTTATAATCATTACTTTTAATTGCTTTAGTTAAACGTTCAATTGGAGCATCAAATTGTTTTTTTGTTTCAGCATCTACTCTAAAACTAATTTGTGACCTACTAATAAACATCATGATTAATCCTCCTTATTTTTAAGGTACCATAAATGTCAATTTACACAAAAAAAGAGACACCCACAGACATCCCTTTAAACAATTTAATTAATTATTTCTTTGATTCGTCCAAAGCCTTTTTAGCTAATACGAAATCACCAAAAGTAGCGGAACCGTTGTGTGGTACGACTGGACGACTAATGTATTCATCAAGTGGACCAACGTCAAGATAGTTATCAAACAACAGATTGAATTGGTCTCTAACCTTTTGCACAAATTGAGGAGTACATACACCTCCACCAAGCACAATTTGGTCGGGACGGAAGTTAACCGTTAAACTGATAACCCCTTGGGCAATGTAGTACGCAATGATGTTCCAAACTGGATCATCTGGCGGGGTATCTTGACCTTTAATGTTGTTTCGAGCTTCAAAAGTAGGACCAGAAGCAACCCCTTCAAGACAGTCACCATGATAAGGACAAATCCCAGGAAAGTTCATGTCATCTTGGTGTCTCTTAACTCGAATGTGACCAAATTCAGGAGTTCCACGAACCCCTAAGAATTCATCTTTGATAACGGTTCCAGCACCAATCCCAGTTCCATCAGTAATGTAACTAACGGCTTCAATATTTTTATTAGCCTGTTTACGTTTGATGTATTCACCGTAAGCTGAACCGTTAACGTCGGTCGTCCAGTAAATCGGAACCCCAAATTCACGTTTCATGGTTCCAACAAAGTTGACGTTACTCCAACCCTTTTTAGGGGTCTTAATAATCCAACCGTATTTGTCAGAGTCTTTTCGAACGTCGATTGGTCCAAATGATGCAATCCCAAATGCATCAATGTGATCAAACTTCTTAAAGTACTCAACGACCTTTGCTAACGTCTCTTCTGGTGTCGTAGTTGGAATGTGAACACTATCAACAATATTGAAATCGTCATCACCAACCGCACAAACGAACTTTGTTCCACCTGCTTCAATACTTCCATATCGCATAAAAATGATCCCCTTTGCCATTTTTTTGTATCGTTTATTGTTAATAGTATAAAGCGCTTACATATTGATTGCAATAGTTTACCACAAAAATTGTTAAAAACTTAACTTAGAAATAACAAAAAGCCGGACTATTCACGTAGTCCAGCTTGATCTTATTTTTTCTTCGCAATTTTTCCCTGCTGAATATACACGGAAAGAATGGCAATGTCAGATGGATTAACCCCACTGATTCGGGCGGCCTGAGCAATTGTCTCGGGTTGGATTTTCTCCAATTTTTGGCGACCCTCAGTCGCGATCCCATCAATTACGGAGTAATCAATGTGATCGGGAATCTTTTTGGATTCCATCTTCTTCATGCGGGCGACCTTATCTTCTTCTTTTTTGATGTAGCCAGCGTACTTCGTTCTAATTTCGACCTGTTCCACCACTTCTGGATCCAGTTTTTTTGCTGGAGCGGGAATAAAATCAAGTAACTTTTCGTAATTTACATACGGCCGACGTAAGAACTGGGCTGCGATGATGCCGTCTTTTAACGGTTTATCACCCTGAGTTTCAACGAACTGGTTGACCTTTTCACTTGGTTTAATCCGTACGGTGTTCAAACGCTTGATTTCATCCTCAACGGCATTACGTTTTTCAACAAACTTGTCATAACGTTCGTCTGAAATCAGACCCAACTGGTGACCAATTGGTGTCAGCCGCATGTCAGCATTGTCGTTTCTAAGCAGGAGTCGATATTCAGCCCGACTCGTCAGGAGACGGTACGGTTCGTTAGTTCCCTTCGTAACCAGGTCATCGATCAAGACGCCAATGTATCCTTGGTCCCGCTGCAAAATCAACGGGTCTTTCCCTTGAATCTTAAGGGCAGCGTTAATTCCAGCGATCAAGCCTTGTCCCGCGGCCTCTTCGTATCCCGAGGTTCCGTTGGTTTGACCCGCGCTAAATAATCCGCTGACTTTCTTGGTTTCAAGCGTCGGCTTCAATTGATATGGTGAGATAATGTCATACTCAATCGCATAACCGGGACGCATCATCTTCGCGTCTTCAAGGCCCTTCACAGAATGTAACATCTGTTGTTGAACCTCTTCTGGAAGGGAGGTCGACATCCCATCGACGTACCACTCTTCGTTGTGGCGTCCTTCTGGTTCCAAGAAGACCTGGTGGCGCTTTTTGTCCGCAAACCGAACGACCTTGTCCTCAATTGATGGACAGTAACGGGGACCGACCCCCTCGATGACCCCAGTAAACATCGGAGCGCGATCCAAATTATCCTTGATAATCTGATGGGTTTCTTCATTAGTGTACGTCAACCAGCACGAAATTTGCTTTGAAACCGGTAAATAATCGGCATACGGAGTGGTGTAACTGAAATGATGGGGCGTTTCGTCGCCCGGTTGCTCCTCCGCTTCATCGTAGTGAATGGTCTCACCGTTGACACGCGGTGGCGTTCCCGTCTTAAATCGTTTTAGTTCAAAGCCCAAATCTTCCAGGTTTTCTGAAAGATGAATGGCTGGAATTGAGTTGTTTGGGCCCGATGAATACATCAGTTCACCAATAATGATCTTACCACGAGCGGCCGTACCAGCACAGATGACCACGGCTTTGGAGTGATATTTGGCACCCGTATTGGTAACCACACCCTCAACCTGACCGTCTTTCACGATCAGACGTTCTACGATTCCCTGGCGGAGCGTCAAATTGGGCTCTTTTTCCAGGGTGTTTTTCATTTCATGGTGGTAGGCGTGCTTATCAGCTTGCGCCCGTAAAGCTCTGACGGCGGGACCTTTCCCGGTGTTTAACATCCGCATCTGAATGTAGGTCTTGTCGATGTTTTTCCCCATCTCACCACCAAGGGCGTCGATTTCTCTTACGACCGTTCCCTTAGCGGGGCCACCAACCGACGGATTACATGGCATAAACGCCACCATATCAAGATTAATTGTCACAAGCAGTGTTTTTTGACCCATGCGGGCAGCGGCTAGTGCGGCTTCACAGCCAGCGTGGCCAGCTCCAACGACAATGACGTCGTAATCGCCACCATTGTAGGTCTGCTTCACTTCTTGCTGTATCATTTTATTCATTTAAAAACCTCCATTGAGTCAAAGTCTTATTTACCCAAACAGAACTGACTAAATAATTGATCCAACAATTCGCTATCGTAACTATCACCAGTAATTTCACCCAGTAAATCCCAAGCGTTCGTCATGTCAATTTGAACTAAATCAACGGGCATCCCGTTATTTAACCCATTTTCAACGGACTGAAGGGAATCACTGGCCTGTTGTAAGAGACTAATATGCCTGGCATTGGTGACCATAACGTCGTTTTGAGAACTCTTAATGCCACCAGTAAAGAACATCTTCGAAATCGTATCCTCTAAGGATTTGGTTCCGTTATCCTTTACGGCTTGGGTCTTAATCACGTTATCAGCATGATAGCGGTTCTTTAACTCATCAACATCAATTTTTTCTGGTAAATCAGTTTTATTCAATAAAATAATTCGTTTACTGTGTTGCGTTAAATCCAAGAGTTCACGATCTTCATCGGTTAGCGGCTCACTAGCGTTTAACACTAATAAAACTAGGTCAGCCTGCTCAATCGCTTTTCTAGAACGATCGACTCCAATTTTTTCAACTTTATCGTTAGTATCACGAATCCCAGCGGTATCCACTAGGTGCAGTGGCACTCCCGAAACGTTCACGTATTCGTCTAAAACATCCCGAGTGGTTCCCGGCACGTCGGTTACAATCGCCTTTTCTTCGTGTAAGAGACGGTTCAATAAACTCGACTTACCCACGTTGGGCCGTCCAATGATGGCGGTGTTTAAACCGTCTCGTAAGACTTTTCCCTGTTTAGCCGTTTTTAGCAATTGATCAATCTGCGCCTTTAGTTCCTTGGACTTATCCATTAAAAGCTTCGACGTCATCGTCTCCACGTCATCGTACTCAGGGTAGTCAATATTGACTTCGACCTGAGCCAGCACGTCTAAGATGTCTTGACGCAGGTGCTTAATTAAATGAGAAAGGTTCCCATCGAGCTGATTTAAAGCCGCTTTCATCGATTCGTCAGTCTTGGCCTCAATCAGATCCATCACGGCTTCCGATTGTGAAAGGTCCAGACGTCCGTTTAAAAAGGCCCGCTTAGTGAATTCACCCGGCTCCGCCATTCTGGCACCGTTACTTAAAGCCAACTGCAAAATCTTGTTGGTTGCCACAATTCCACCGTGACAGTTAATCTCAATAATATCTTCCTTGGTATACGTCTTGGGTGCTCTCATGACCGAGACCATCACTTCATCAACTTCACTGTTGTGATCGGACGGATCAACAATGTGACCATAGTTAATCGTGTTCGATGCCACCTTTTCGAGGTTCTTGCCCCGATAAATCTTTTCAGCCACTTTCATTGCATTCGATCCACTAACCCGGACAATCGAAATGCCACCTTCACCAGGTGGGGTCGAAATTGCCGCAATGGTATCGTAATCAGTCGTTATCAGTGCCATTTTGAAAACTCCTTTCTCATTTTTAATCGCATAAAAAAAGTACTTAAGCCACGCCCGTTGCGTGGATAAAGTACTTTCACTACTTTACCTATTCGAATTTACAATCTTACATATAATAGGACGAAAGTTTTATTTTGTCAATCATTTTACCGTGGAGCTACCACGATTGAACGATGGGGTTCCCGTCCTGCCGAATACGTCATCACGTAGGGGTTATCTTCCAGCGTCACGTGAATCTGTTTGCGCTCAAAAGATGGCATCGGGTCCAGATAGACCGGCTTGCCGGTGGCAGCGACCTCTCTGGCGGTTCGCTCAGCTAGACTAGTAAGGATCTGAAGGCGACGACTACGATAATTAGCCGTATCCAGCTCGACTTCAAGGTAGCTAATCCCCATGTTATTTAGATAAATTCCACTTAACTCCTGGAGAGCGTTGATGGTCCGACCGTGTTTGCCAATCAAAAGTCCCTCTTTGGGCGTATCAAAATTAATGATCACGTGCCGATTGTTGGGCATCTCATAACTTAGTTCGGCCTCAATCCCCATCTGATCAGTAATTGCCTGTAAATATTTAATTAGTCCACTAATAGCTTCAACGTTTCTAGCGTGACGATCCTCTGTTTGAACCGGATTAGCAACCGCCGTGCTCGCTTCTCTTTTAATTTTTAACTTGCCACCTGCTGGTTTTGGGTCTGGAGCAGATGATTTCAATTCCATTTCAACTTCTGCGGGATGTTTAAAAAGTCCGAAAAATCCCTTACTTGCGGTTTTAATAACTTTAATTTCAACATTATTTCGATTAGTATCAAGTGATTTTAAGCCATTTTTAACGGCTTCTTCGATGGTGGCTCCGGTGTATTTCGTCATTATTGTTCTCCTATTTTTGTAAACGTCTAACGCTATTAATCTTAGCACAAATTAAATAGCTGTTGGAATAGGATTTTAGAGATGTAATATTACATTTGTCACAAAAATAAAAAAAGCAGACCAACGTCTGCTTTTTGTTTAGTAATCTATTTGTGATGTTTACTCTGCTTGGCCTTTCGAATGGCCTTTTTCACGGCGCGATCGTGTTGACGCTTTTCACGTTCTTTTTCTTCACGTTCACGATTAATCTTCCAAGGGTTCTGAATCAATAACGTTTGAACTACTTGGAACGCGTTGGTTACCACCCAGTATAATGACAAAGCTGATGGCACGTTTAACGCGGTGAAGAAGATAATGATTGGCATCCCAATCGTCATCATCGTGGTCATTCCGTTTGATTCGGGTTGACCTTTCATTGACAGCCACGAACTAAGGAACGTGAACACGGCGGCCAAAACTGGCAGGATGTAGTACGGATCTGGAGTTCCCAGCTGTAACCACAAGAAGTGACCAGTTCGAAGGATATGAGTTCGCCAGATGGCTTGATACAAGGCGAAGATCACTGGCAACTGGACTACCATTGGCAAACAGCCGGCCCATGGATTAATTCCTGCTTCCTTGTAGAGCTTCTGCTGCTCAGTCTGCAGTTTTTCCATGGTCTCTGAATCTTTACTGGAGTACTTCTTTTGCAGGGCCTTCAATTGGGGCTGAATTTCCTGGGTCTTCTTCATACTCTTGGTCTGATACATCATTAACGGAAGAAGAATAATTCTAACCAGAATGGTGAAGAGGATAATTCCAATTCCATAGTTATCGCCAAAGAACTTTGATAACCAAATAATCACTCTTGAGAAATTCAAGACAACTAAGCCATCCCAAATTCCTTTACTATGACTAGTAATTGGGGCGTTACTACATGCCGTGAGCACCAGACCAATACTGGCAATCGCAAGTGTAGTAGCGATTCGTTTAAGTTTTTTCAATTTTATTCCTCGCTATAATCAGAATCTAGTAAATGAGCTAACTTTAAAACATGAATTAGACTTGCCTTAACGTCTTTTTGTGACATCGCATCCGCTCTCGGTCTTGCAATGATTAAAAAATCAACGTCCGTTTTTAGGTCTGGCTTTAATTCGGTGATCGACTGGCGAATTCTACGTTTAACCCAGTTGCGATGCACGGCATTTCCAATCTTCTTTCCAACGGAAATCCCGATGCGGAAATGTTTTTGTCCCGGCTTTTCCAGTTGATACACGACAAACTGTCGATTAGCAACCGAATCATGTTTTTCGAAAACCTTTTGAAAGTCAGCTTCTTTTTTGACACGGTACGATTTTCTCATGAATAATCTCCAAGTATTTTCAAAAAATAATGAAAAAGACCACTGAATGGTCAGTGGCCTATGCCGATAATACTTTTCTACCTTTTTGACGTCGATGTGCTAACACTTTGCGACCTTTACCAGTGCTCATCCGTTTTCTAAATCCGTGAACGCGGTTTCTACGACGTTTCTTTGGTTGGTAAGTTCTTTTCATTACTAACCCTCCTTACTAATTAATCGCCTATATTAAATTGTTTATTCAATAGCTTTTCTAACTTATAGTATCACAAATCGACCAATCTTCAAATAGAGATTTTAAATTCATAGGTAACACTCCGTTCGATTCAAAAAAGTTTCATAAAATTTACTTGTGGATTATTGTGGATAACTCATCCCGTAATTAACACGAATTCAACACGTTTTTAAACAAAAACACAGCATGTTAACAACGTTAACCACAATCTGTGGATAAAATCAATAATCATGCTGACATCCCCGTCACATTAATAATTAGTTGTCCACATTTTCGTGTTAATTACCTAAAATATTCGCGTGATTTTGATATTTATTAACAATACTGTGGATAAACAGTAAACAGGGTGTGAAACATTTGTCCACACCCTGTTTTTTCTGTGGAAAACTTTTTTTAAAAATGATATTATACATTCATAATTTAAACACAAGGAGTCACTCTCAATGGATCAAAACGAATTATGGAACAAAATTAAAAGTAAATTTAAAGCGGATCCGAAATTTGAGGGAACGACATATGATACATGGATCGCCACCGTGAACCCAATCTCATATGATGGCGATACCCTAACACTCGAATTACCATCCTCGCTTCACCGTGACTACTGGGAGAAAATGCTTAAAAGTCAGCTGGTTGAGTACGCTTATGCCATTACTTACAAGAACATTTCACCAAAATTTGTTCTAGAAGAAGAATTAAAAAAGAAGCAAACCCCAGCTCCTACACCGGAAGACGAGAACGAAAAGTCATATAGTTACACCGACACGCACTTGGAGCCCAATTACACCTTTGAAACCTTCGTGATTGGACAGGGTAACAAGATGGCTCAGGCCGCAGCGCTAGCGGTCAGTGAATCACCCGGAAAATTGTACAATCCACTCTTCTTATATGGTGGAGTTGGTTTAGGTAAGACCCACTTGATGCACGCGATTGGCAACAACATTATCAAACACGACCCGAGTCAGCGGGTGATGTACGTTACAAGTGAGAAATTCGCCAACGACTTTATCGGTGCCATCCAAAACAATAAGATGGATGATTTCAGAAACGTTTACCGAAACGTCGACGTCCTCTTAGTTGATGACATCCAGTTTTTTGGTAATAAAGAAGGAACTCAGGATGAGTTTTTTAACACCTTTCAAGCGTTATATTCCAATCACAAGCAGATTGTGCTAACGTCTGACCGGTTGCCAAACGAAGTGCCAAAACTAAAAGACCGGTTGGTATCACGGTTTGCGTGGGGCCTGTCCGTTGACATTACCGCTCCCGATTTAGAGACACGAACCGCTATCCTTAGGGCCAAGGCCAAAGCTGACAACATGAACATTCCAGCGGACGCATTAGGCTACATTGCGAGTCAAATTGAGTCTAACGTCAGAGAACTAGAGGGGGCGTTATCAAGGGTTCAGGCTTTTTCCAAACTCAATAACGCTCCCATTGATACTGAACTAGTGGCAAACGCCCTAAGGCCACTGAAGTTAGCCAAGGCGCGCTCGGCTCTGACCGTGTCAGACATTATCTCGAAAGTCGCCTCTTACTATCACATTAGTGTAAAGGAAATTAAGGGCACCAAACGGGTCAAGGCCATCGTGGTTCCTAGACAGGTTGCCATGTACCTGTCACGTGAAATGACCGACAATTCGCTTCCAAAAATTGGCGACGAATTTGGTGGTAAGGATCACACTACCGTCATTCACGCCTACGACAAGATTAGTAAAATGGCCGCAAATGACTCTGATCTGAGTAAGCAAATCTCAGACATCAAGACGGAACTCCAGCACTAAGCGTTGCTCGGTTTAAAAATGTTATAATAACGGGTGTGGATAAACGGGAATTTAACCGTTGATTTACCCACAAAGTTATCCACAGTTGATAACTTTTATTCCGTAACTAATCATTGAGTTATCCACAGTATTAACAGTGCCTACTGCTTCTACTGTTTTTTATCTTTTTAATTAAGTAAATAAACATGCACCACATTTTGAGGGGGAAATTTGGCAATGAAATTCGTAATTAACCGTAATGCTTTCATCAAAGCACTAAATACCGTATCAAGAGCAATCTCATCAAAAACGACCATTCCAATTTTGACGGGTTTAAAATTAGACGTATCAGAAAGTGACATTCTACTAACTGGTAGTAACGCTGACGTTTCAATTCAAACTAGCATTCAAGCTTCTAATCCAGATAATGAACTCACGATTAACTCAACTGGTAGCATCGTCTTACCAGCCCGTTTTTTTAGTGAGATCGTTAAAAAGTTACCCGATAAAACCATGTCATTAGAAGTTGGTGACAACTTTCAGACCACGATTAAGTCAGGTAACTCAGAATTTACGATCAACGGTCTTGATGCGAACGGTTACCCACATCTACCTGAAATTGATTCCGACAATACGGTTGATTTAGCGGCTGATATTTTCAGACAGGTTATCGGACAGACGGTCATTGCGGTTTCAAAACAGGAAAGTCGGCCAATCTTGACTGGGGTGCACTTCACGCTTGCTAACAATAAGTTGCTTGCGGTTGCAACCGACAGTCACCGTTTAAGCCAACGAAGAGTTAGTCTTCCAGCTGATGACGACGGTAAGTTTGACGTGGTCATCCCAGGTGACAGTTTAAAAGAACTCTCACACATGCTTGATGGAATCGATCAAAACATCCAGATGAACCTGTCAGAGAATCAGGTTCTCTTTACCCTCGGTGACACCCGGTTCTACTCACGTTTACTTGAGGGCAATTATCCGGATACTTCGCGTCTGATTCCAAAGACCTCAAGTACCAAGATGGAGTTTGCGGCCGGTGACTTGCTCGCCGCAATCGAGCGGGCTTCGCTGTTGTCACATGAATCACGAAATAACGTCATTAAGTTGACGATTAAACCAACCGACCAGGTTGTTACCATTTCGGGGAATTCTCCTGACGTTGGAACCGTTGAAGAGGATTTAAAGCCAAAGACTTCAGAGGGCGATGACCTTGAAATTTCGTTTAACCCCGATTACATGAAGGAAGCTCTCAGAGTTTTTGGGCAAACTGACATTGAGATTGCGTTTACTTCAGCTCTTCGTCCGTTCACGCTGGTTCCAACCGAAAATAAAGAAGATTTCATCCAATTGATTACCCCAGTTCGAACCTTTTAATTAAGAATGATTATCAACGACCTTCATTTTGAGGTCGTTTTTTTATGTCTTTAAAATGAAACCAAATTATATTTACCAAAGACCTCAAAATATTAAAAAAGCTCATATTTCCATTTATTTACGAATATGAGCTTTTTAGATCATTTGAGGCATTTTTGTCTAGAAATGCGTACACGCGCATAAAACGCATAAAATCGCCCGATTTATGTACTTTTACCAAATTTTAGCGTATAATAGAAATAGATTGAAAGTGGGTGAATTCATGAAAAAAGACATTTTCATAACGACTCCGTACATAACTTTAGGGCAACTCTTAAAAGAAGAGAACATTGTTGAATCAGGTGGCAAAGCGAAGTGGTACCTAAAGGAAAATATGGTGTATCTAAACGATGAGCCTGAGAATCGACGTGGCAAGAAACTCTACCAGGGTGATACGGTCTCAATTCCAGACGTAGGGATGTTTTTTATTAAGACAAAGTAGGGTTAAGCATGCAGCTAGAAGAATTGAAATTACGCAATTTTCGTAATTATAAAGATGCTGACGTTCATTTCTCAGATGGAGTGAACGTGTTACTTGGACAAAACGCCCAGGGCAAAACCAATCTACTTGAAGCAATTTACGCGCTCGCACTTACCAAAAGTCATCGGACCACTACCAATCGTGATTTGATTAATTGGGAAGAACACCATGCGCAATTGTGGGGTCGAGTTAAAAAGAACCATACTACCACTGAACTAGAGCTTGATTTTGGTAAAAATGGCAAGCGAGCCAAGGTCAATCACATTGAGCAGCCCAAGCTATCGTCTTACGTCGGGCAGCTGAACGTGATTTTGTTTGCTCCCGAAGATTTGTCGATTGTAAAGGGTTCTCCTCAGATTAGAAGGCACTTTATGGACATGGAGTTTGGCCAGATGAGTAATCGTTACCTATACAACATGACCCAGTACCGTCGAATTTTGAAACAACGAAACGCTTATTTACGTGAACTATTACTTCACAAACAGAGTGATCTGGTCTACCTGGATGTATTGTCAGACCAGCTTTCAGCGTATGCGGCCGAGATTATTTTTCAACGCATCCAACTGATTGCCAAATTACAGAAATGGTCTTCGGCCATCCATTACGAAATTTCACAGCAAAAGGAAACGTTGCGATTTAAATACGTCACTGCGCTAAAAAAGACCGATTTAACGTCGGTGGAACGAATCTATCAGAGTCTGCTGGCTAAATTTAAGGCCAATCGAGATAAAGAAGTGAGGCAAGGAACGACGATCTTTGGGCCGCATCGTGACGATTTACACTTCATGGTTAACGGTAAGGATGTCTCTATATTTGGTTCACAGGGTCAACAGCGAACGGCGGCGTTATCCACGAAGTTGGCCGAGATCGATTTAATGAAAGAAGAAACTGGTGAATACCCGGTTTTACTACTTGATGATGTTTTGTCTGAACTTGATGAAAGTCGGCAGACCCACTTGCTGACTGCCATTCAGGATCGGGTTCAAACCTTTCTAACCACCACAAGTATGAGTGGGGTCGCATCTGATTTAATCAACAATCCCAAGACTTTTCACATTGAAAAGGGAGTCATTGTATCCGAGTAACGTAGTTGAGGAGGAATTGTAGTGACTGATCAAGAAAAAGAAGCAAAAAGAGAACGGGCCGGGGAGTATGACGCTAGTCAAATCCAAGTCCTAAAGGGACTAGAAGCGGTCAGAAAGCGTCCCGGAATGTACATTGGAGCCACTAACGAACAGGGACTCCATCACTTAGTTTGGGAAATTATCGATAACGGAATTGACGAAGCGTTGGCGGGTTTTGCTGACGAAATCAACGTTACCGTGGAAAAGGATAACAGTATTACGGTCGTTGATAATGGTCGTGGGATTCCCGTGGATACCCAAAAAGATACCGGTAAATCGGCACTAGAGACCGTCTTCACCATCCTTCACGCTGGTGGTAAATTCGGCGGTGGCGGATACAAAGTGTCCGGTGGACTTCACGGAGTTGGAGCCTCAGTGGTAAACGCCTTGTCAAAGGAACTAGACGTTGTTGTTACTAAAGGTGGCAAGCGGTACTACATGGACTTTGAAAGGGGTCACGTCAAGACGCCAATGAAAGTCATTGGGGACGCACCCAGGGATGCTCACGGAACTAAGGTTCACTTTGTTCCCGATCCAGACATCTTTACCGAGACCACGACCTTTAACATGAAGACTTTGACCACGCGTGTCAGAGAACTGGCCTTTTTAAACAAGGGGTTAAGAATCACAATTAGAGATGATCGCCCCGAAAAACCCGTGGAACACGATTTCTTCTACGAAGGTGGAATTCGGCACTACGTCGAATTCCTCGATCGGGGTCGCACTCCAATCTTCAAGGATCCCATCTACATTGAGGGTCAGGAAAATGGCATCACGGTCGAAGTTTCAATTCAGTACACTAATGATTATCACAGCACCCTTTTGACGTTTACTAATAACATCAATACCTATGAGGGTGGAACCCACGAAGAAGGGTTCAAGCAGGCTTTAACCCGAATTATCAATAACTACGGGAGAAATAACAATTTAATTAAGGATAGCGAGCCAAACCTTTCTGGTGACGATGTTCGAGAAGGAATGACCGCGGTCGTTTCGGTTAAGCATCCCGATCCTCAATTTGAGGGTCAGACCAAGACCAAACTTGGTAACTCTGATGCGAGAACCGCTACGAACCACATTTTCGGTCAGGAATTTTCCAAGTTCATGATGGAACATCCGCAGATTGCCGAACAGATTGTTGAAAAGGGTTCCGTGGCCTCTAAAGCGCGAGCCGCAGCGAAAAGAGCTCGTGAAGTAACCAGAAAACGAAGCGGACTTGAAATCAACAGTTTACCCGGGAAGTTGGCTAACAACACCAGTAAGGACCCGAAAGTCTCCGAATTGTTTATCGTCGAAGGTGATTCGGCTGGTGGTTCTGCTAAACAGGGTCGTTCTAGACTGACGCAGGCCATCCTGCCAATTCGTGGCAAGATTTTAAACGTTGAAAAGGCCACGATGGAAAAAATTCTGGCTAACGAGGAAATTCGTTCTTTGTTTACCGCGATGGGGACTGGCTTTGGCAGCGACTTCGACATTAGTAAGGTTAACTACCACAAGTTAATCATCATGACCGATGCCGATGTTGATGGGGCCCACATTCAGATTTTGCTTCTAACCTTAATTTATAACTACATGCGTCCAATGATTGATGCTGGATACGTCTACATTGCCCAGCCACCGTTGTACCGAGTTCGTCAAGGAAATAAGTTCCAGCGATACGTTGATTCTGATGAGGAACTTCAGGAGTTGTTAGCTCAACTACCTGCTTCACCAAAACCACAAATTCAACGATACAAAGGTTTAGGCGAAATGGATGCCTCACAGTTGTGGGACACCACCATGAATCCAGATCATCGTCGTTTACTAAGGGTTACTTCTGATGATGCTTCGGCTGCTCAAGAAGCCTTCACCATGTTAATGGGTGAAAAGGTAGCTCCAAGACGGAAGTTTATTGAAGACAACGCAACCTTTGTTGAAAACCTGGATGTATAAATTGTTTCACGTGAAACAATTAGGTTAATTGACTGATTTAACAAGGAATGGAGGCAAAATCTCTTGGTAAATGAAGAAAATAATAAACCAAGTCGAGTTCAAAACATTGAATTATCGAAGAAGATGAGATCATCATTCTTGGATTATGCAATGAGTGTGATTGTGTCCCGTGCGCTTCCTGACGTTCGTGACGGCTTAAAACCGGTTCATCGTCGAATCCTGTACGATATGCACGAACTAGGAGTTACACCGGATAAGCCTTACAAGAAATCCGCGCGAATTGTTGGGGATGTTCTAGGAAAGTTTCATCCTCACGGTGACAGTTCCGTGTATGAGGCCATGGTTCGAATGGCTCAGGAATTTAGTTATCGTTACATGTTAGTTGACGGACACGGAAACTTTGGTTCCGTCGATGGTGATGGTGCCGCTGCCATGCGTTACACCGAGGTACGACTCTCCAAGATTGCGATGGAAATGTTGCGAGACATCAACAAGGACACCGTTGATTTTCAGCCCAACTACGATGGCACCGAACGTGAACCAGTGGTCTTACCGGCTAGAATTCCGAACCTCCTTTTAAATGGAGCTTCTGGGATTGCGGTTGGAATGGCCACTAACATTCCACCTCACAATTTAAGCGAAGTAATTAGTGCAATTCACATTTTGATGAGAAATCCAGACGCTACCACCAATGATCTGATGGAAGCTCTGCCCGGACCTGACTTCCCTACTGGGGGAGTGGTCATGGGTAAATCTGGAATCAGAAGAGCCTACGAAACGGGTCGTGGTAGTATCATTGTTCGGGCTAAGGTTGACATTGAGGAACAAAAAAACGGCAAACAGCGCATTATTGCGACTGAATTGCCGTACATGGTCAACAAGGCTAAGTTAATCGAACGGATTGCTGAACTAGTAAGGGACAAACGAATTGAAGGTATTACCGCCATTAACGATGAGTCCGATAAGGACGGGATGCGGGTTGTGATTGATGTCAAACGGGATGCTTCAGCTGAAGTTATCTTGAACAATTTGTACAAGTTAACCCTGATGCAAACCTCCTTTAGTTTCAACATGCTAGCCATCGTTGATGGTGCGCCGAAAGTCTTGAGTCTGAAACAAATTCTGCAGTACTACCTGGAGTATCAGGTGGAAGTTATTACCAGAAGAACGAAGTTTGACTTACGTAAGGCTCAGGCTCGAGCTCACATTCTGGAAGGGTTACTGGTTGCTCTTGACAACATTGACGCCGTCATCAAGATTATTCGTAATTCCGCGACTGGCGATATCGCCAAAAACGAACTGATTAGCAATTTTGATTTAGACGACAAGCAAGCGCAGGCCATCTTAGACATGCGGCTGGTTCGATTAACCGGACTGGAACGTGGCAAGATTACCGACGAGCATAATAAATTACTGGCTAACATTAAAGATTACAAAGACATTTTAAACAGTCGAGATCGGATCAACGGCATTATTTACGATGAACTCCTTGAGATTCAGAAGAAGTTTGGTGACAAACGGCGGACCGAATTACTGGTTGGTGAAATTACCAGTATTGAGGACGAAGATTTAATTGAAGAGGAAAACGTCGTAATTACTTTGACCCACAACGGTTACATTAAACGACTACCAACCGACGAGTTCAAGGCCCAAAATCGTGGAGGTCGTGGAATTCAAGGAATGGGTGTCAATAAGGACGATTTCATTGAACATCTCCTGTCAACGGCAACCCATGATCGACTCTTGTTCTTCACGAACGCTGGCAAAGTTTATAGTATGAAAGCTTACGAAGTCCCAGAGTACGGACGATCCGCGAAGGGAATTCCAATTGTTAACCTCTTAAACTTGGGTCAAAATGAGAAGATTCAAACGGTTATCAGTATTTCGTCCCAGCATAATGACGAGGACAAGTACCTGTTCTTTACAACGAAACTGGGAACGGTTAAACGAACCCCAGTCTCTGACTTCTTGAACATTCGAAAGAATGGTTTAAAGGCCATTCACTTACACGATAATGATGAAGTGATTGGCGTATCCATCGTGGATAACGGCGACAACATGATCATTGGAACTCATTTGGGATACGCCGTTAGCTTTAGAGCTGATGACGTTCGCTCTATGGGACGTTCGGCTTCAGGAGTGAGAGGAGTTCGACTCAGACCAAATGACTATGTGGTTGGAGCGGCCATCTTGACACCTGACAGTGACGTGTTTGTCATTTCTGAAAATGGATATGGGAAACGCACGAAAGCTTCCGACTACCCGATCAAGGGTCGCGGTGGTAAAGGAATCAAGACGTCAAACGTTACTAAGAAAAATGGTCCCCTAGTGGGATTAAGTACCGTGACTGGTGATGAAGACATCATGTTAATCACTAACATGGGTGTTATGATTCGGTTTGCCGTTTCCAACGTTTCTGAAACCGGCCGTGCCACCCTTGGAGTTCATTTAATCCGAGTCGACGATAATGCTAAGGTTGCTACGATGGCAGTCGTTGCAAAGGATGAAGAAAACGAATCAAAGGTCAATGAACCAGCTTCATCTACTGATCAATCCGAAGAATAATGCTTTAAAATAACACTACGTTAACGGTAGTGCTATTTTTTTGGCTAAATTTATGGTTAACATTCGTAAATTGGCACTTTCATATTGATTAAATGGTGCAATTCGATTATGATATTGGTTGTGTTTGAAACATTTAAACTAAATTTGACAAAATAGTTCGTAAAATAATCAAGGAGAGTTATGAAGATGGACGTGTTTGATTACGAAGATATTCAACTGATTCCGAATAAGTGTGTGGTCAATTCTAGAAGTGAGTGTGATACTTCCGTGGAATTTGGTGGCCGTAAGTTCAAGATCCCGGTCGTACCCGCCAACATGCAAACGGTTATTAATGCTGATTTAGCCGAAAGCCTTGCAAAAAACGGTTATTTTTACGTCATGCACCGTTTTCAACCTGAGAAACGACTTGATTTTGTTAAAAAGATGCACGCTGACGGGGTCTTTGCCTCTATCAGCATTGGGGTCAAGCCTGGCGAGTATGACTTCATTAAAGAGTTGGTCAAAGCCAACCAGCTTCCTGAATACGTTACGATTGACATTGCTCACGGATACTCGGACTCGGTTATCAATATGATTAAATTCGTCAAAGAACAGATGCCTGACACCTTCCTGATTGCTGGAAACGTTGGAACGCCAGAAGCCGTGCGGGCACTTGAAAATGCCGGAGCGGACGCTACCAAGGTTGGAATTGGACCCGGGAAAGCCTGCATTACCAAGATTAAGACCGGCTTTGGAACGGGAGGATGGCAGTTAGCTGCCATTCGGTACTGTGCGAAGGGTGCCAGAAAGCCAATCATCGCTGACGGTGGGATTCGGACCGATGGTGATATTGCGAAATCAATTCGCTTTGGTGCTACAATGTGCATGATTGGATCGATGTTTGCGGGCCACGAAGAGTCGCCCGGTAAAAACGTTGAAAAAGACGGTAAGGAATACAAAGAGTACTTTGGTTCCGCATCGCAATTTCAAAAGGGTGCCTACAAGAACGTTGAGGGTAAAAAGTTGTTGGTTCCGTTTAAGGGCAGTATCTACGACACTTTAAGAGAAATGCAGGAAGATTTACAGTCCTCAATTTCTTATGCTGGTGGAAAATACATCGATGCCATTAGAAAAGTTGATTACGTGGTCGTAAAAAATTCAATTTATAATGGCGATTAAAAAAAGATTTAAAAAAAGCTTCGTATTTAATCATGTATCGCAAGTCAACGTCTCGAATGTCCTGTTGAAGTAAAAAACAATCAATGATATAATCAATCGTTGTGAGTTTAATTAGATTTTAATTGACTCCCCTTGCTCTCCAAATCACTGGAGAGCCGACAGTCCACAAGGAGGTGTAATTCATGGAAAACAAATACGAAATTACTTACATCATCAGACCAGATATCGACGATGCTGCCAAGACTGACTTGGTCAACCGCTTCGATAAGATCTTGACTGATAACGGTGCAAACGTAATCGATTCAAAAGACTGGCAAAAACGTCGTCTTGCTTACGAAATCGGCGGTTACAATGAAGGTACTTACCACATTGTTAACGTTGAAGAAGGCGACAACGACCAAGGTCTAGACGAGTTTGACCGTCTTGCTAAGTTTAACAAAGACATCTTACGTCATATGATCGTAAGAAGAGACGACAAATAATTAGAATGAAAGGAGTTTTTCAGTATGATTAATACAGTAGTTCTTACTGGACGCTTAACACGAGACGTTGATTTGCGATACACCCAAAACGGCGCAGCAGTGGGT
Source organism: Fructilactobacillus sp. X3R2C1 (assembly GCF_059901235.1). NCBI lineage: Bacteria > Bacillati > Bacillota > Bacilli > Lactobacillales > Lactobacillaceae > Fructilactobacillus > Fructilactobacillus sp. X3R2C1. Next base: position 51,469 of record NZ_JBWXVA010000004.1, on the reverse strand, counting down.
ACTTTTACGCTAGCTGTTGACCGTCGTTTCACTAACTCAAATGGTGATCGGGAAGCTGACTTCGTCAACTGTGTCATTTGGCGCAAATCAGCTGAAAACTTTGCCAACTTCGTGCATAAGGGTTCCCTGGTTGGAATTGAAGGTCGAATTCAGACCCGAAATTACGAAAACAAGCAGGGTCAACGAGTTTATGTTACCGAAGTAGTCGTTGAGAATTTCACTCTCCTTGAACCACGTTCACAGAACGGAAATGGTCAGGGTCAAGTTAACAACGGTGGCAATCACGCTCCTAGCGAAAATCCATTTGGAACTCCAAAGACGAGTGGTCAGGCCACTCCTAACAATAGTAAAGGTAACGACAATTCGAAGGATCCGTTTGCTAACTCTGGAGACCAGATTGATATTTCCGATGACGATCTTCCATTTTAATGGAACGATTTGATTAATGTTTTAGGAGGGAATTACACATGGCTCAACAAAGAAGAGGTGGCCATCGTCGCCGTAAGGTTGACTTTATCGCCGCTAATCACATTGAATACATTGATTACAAAGACGTTGATTTGTTAAGACGTTTCGTATCAGAACGTGGTAAGATTTTACCTCGTCGAGTTACCGGAACAAGCGCTAAAAACCAACGTAAGTTGACCATTGCGATCAAGCGTGCCCGCATCATGGGCTTAATGCCATTCGTAGTTGGTGACTAATTAAGAATTTGAGACTTAACTAATTTAGTTAGGTCTTTTTTTTATCCGATTATTGGGTTGCCTCAATGTGATAAAATAGAAGCTATAATGGAGCAAAGATGGGAGTTACTATGAAGAAATTCTTTTCACAAATGACGTTGCCGCCATTTTTAAAAAATACACGATTAAGAAAAATTACGATTTTTATTGCAATTTCATTGATTTTGGGACTAGTAATTGCCTTTCTCTACAACTTCTTTATCGGAATCGTTCTTTTACTGATTGCTTGTGTGGGACTCGTCTATACCATTAACACGATGAACCGCGTGGGTGAAGAATCCGATAAGTACATCAACGATTTGTCCTATCAAATCATGCGCGGGCAACAGGAGTCACTGCTTGAGATGCCGATTGGGATCTTAATCCTTGATGATAACCACGTGGTGGAGTGGATTAATCCATATTTACAGCCATACTTTGATAGTACGGAGGTGGTCGGATATCCACTTGACCATTCTGCTCCAGACCTCTTTGACATCATTCAGGCAAACCTTGACCAGACCAAGCCAATTGAGGTCACCTGGCGCGGTCACATGTTCGATATGTTGATTCAAAGAGAGTACAACACCGTCTACATGATGGACATTACCCGCTATGCTGAGATTGAAAAGAAGTACGAAAACGGTAAAATTGCGGTCGGCCAGATTTTTCTGGATAACTTTGACGAAATTACGCAGTCAATGAGCGATCAGGACGTCTCGAACCTTAGAAACTACATCACCAACGAACTGAGCTCGTGGGCGCAGGAATACGGGATTTTTCTAAAGCGAATTGATGCGGATCATTACTTTATCCTGTTGTACGTTTCCGCGTTGAATCAAATTGAGGCGGATAAATTTAATATTTTAGACGTGATTCGAGAGGATACCTCGAAACAGAACCTTCCTTTGACCCTTAGTATCGGGATTTCATACGATGATAATAACCTGAACAACTTAGCCGACCAGGCTCAGAGTAACCTTGATTTAGCTCTTGGTCGTGGTGGCGATCAGGTTGTCGTCAAGGCCAAGGACAAAGAAGCCCGCTACTACGGTGGAAAGACGAACCCAATGGAGAAACGAACGCGGGTCCGGGCGCGAATGATTTCCCACGCTTTACAGGAACTAATGAAAGAATCGGATCAGATCTTCGTTCAGGGTCATGCTCAACCTGACATGGACGCGATGGGAGCCGCCATGGGAATCAGACGGATTGCCCAGATGAACGGGAAGCAGTGTTGGATCGTGATGGATGACGAAGAGCCGCACTCTGACATCAAGCGGTTATTAAACGCGATTGATGATTATCCAGACATTAAGGAATCAATTATTACCCCAGATAAGGCGTTGAAAAAGGCAACTGACAACAGTCTGCTGATTATGGTTGACCATTCAAAGCCTGACATGGGGGTTTCTGGTGACCTGTACAAACGCTTAAAGAACCGCGTGGTTATCATCGATCATCACCGACGTGGTGAAGACTTTCCCGAGAATCCGATCCTGGTTTACATTGAACCATACGCTTCGTCGGCCTGCGAACTGATTACTGAGATGTTTGAGTACCAGTCTCAAGACGCCGATCCAATCAATCAGTTAGAGGCGACCGCCATGCTGAGTGGGATTGTGGTTGACACCCAATCCTTTACGATTAGGACGGGGACGAGAACCTTTGATGCGGCGAGTTATCTGCGGTCAGCTGGTGCCAACGCTGATGAAATGGCTGACTTCATGAAGGAAAGTATCAATAATTACATGGCACGAAACCACCTGATTTCCATGATGGAACAGATTGATGAGAACATGGCCCTAATCACCGCTGAAGATGATAAGGAGTATGATTCTGTCATTGCTGCGCAAGCGGTTGATTCGCTTCTGACAATTGACGGAGTAGAAGCCTCGTTTATCGTCTTTAAGCGAACTAACGGTAACATTGGAATTTCGGCGCGAAGTAATGGTAACATTAACGTTCAGTTGATTATGGAAGCACTCGGTGGGGGTGGCCACTTATCAGCGGGAGCTACGCAAATTCCCGACGAAAGTGTTTCAGAGGTTAAGAAGACACTACTAGGTGCCATTGATAAAATCGTTAATAACGATGATAAAACCGACCAATAGCAGAATTAGTTTAAATCTGTTAAATTATTAGTAAACAAGGAGGGATTTAAAATGAAAGTAATCTTTTTAAGCGATGTTAAAGGCAAGGGCAACCGGGGCGACGTTAAGGACATGCCATCTGGGTATGCTAACAACTTTTTGATTAAGAAGGGCTTGGCTAAAGAAGCTACCAAGCAGGCTATCAGTGAATTAAAGGCTCAACAACACGTTGAACAGGAGCACGAGCAAGAGGAACTAGCAGATTCCAAGAAACTGAAAAAAGAACTTGAAAATGACAAAACCGTCGTTGAACTGAAGGCCAAGGCTGGGTCTGACGGTCGCTTGTTCGGTTCCATTACCAGTAAACAGATTGCCCAGGGACTTTTGGATCAATACAACATTAAACTGGATAAACGGAAGATTGAATTAAGTGAACCAATCAAGACTATGGGGTATACCGATGTTCCCGTTAAGGTTCATCCCCAGGTTTCCGCACAAATTCGGGTTCACGTCAGCGAAAAATAGTCGTAAGTTGCAGTTAGAAAAGAGTCGATAATGAACAACGATACTTTAAATGATCACACGCCACCACAAAATATTGAGGCCGAAAAGGCCGTTTTGGGTTCCATTTTTCTGAGTACCGACGGTTTAGTTGACGCGATGGAATATCTGAATCCAGATGACTTCTATAAGCGAGCGCATCAATTAATTTTTAAGGCGATGTTGGATCTAAATGATGACGATCAGGGCATTGATGCCGTGACCGTGACCGATCTTTTGAAGCAGCGGGACCAACTGGAAGACGTTGGTGGTGTGCCTTACATCATTGATCTGACCAACGCCGTCCCAACGGCCGCTAATTTGGTCTACTACGCGAAAATTGTAAGAAATAAGGCCGTGCTCAGGCGCTTGATTCAGACGGCTACTAACATTGCCACTCAGGGATATGAACAGTCCGAAGACGTCGAAGACCTCTTAGATAATGCCGAACGTGACATTATGAACGTCTCTGAGGACCGTAATCAGTCGGGATTTAAGAACATCAAGGACGTTTTAAACGAATCATTTACAAAGATTGACCAACTTTCTCAAAATGGTGGCGACGACATCACGGGCCTTGCGACTGGTTATCATGAGCTCGACAAGATGACGACCGGACTTCATCCCGGCGAATTGATGATTCTAGCTGCCAGACCGGCCGTTGGTAAAACCGCCTTTGCGCTAAACATTGCGCAAAACGTGGGAACCAAGACCGACAAGACGGTGGCCATTTTCAGTTTGGAAATGAGTGCCGAATCGTTAGTGAACCGAATGTTGTGTGCTGAAGGTAGCATTGATGCCAATCACCTTAGAACGGGTCAGTTGACCGAAGAGGAGTGGCAAAATCTAGTCATTGCGATGGGCAGTCTTTCTAAGGCCCACATTTACATTGATGATACTCCCGGCAATAAAATGGCTGGAATTCGGGCCAACTGTCGTCGTTTGGCAAAACAAACGGGAAACTTAGGGCTAATTGTGGTCGACTACCTCCAGTTAATTGAGGGTGGTAATAAAGAAAACCGGCAACAGGAAGTGTCTGAGATTTCCAGACAACTTAAAAAGCTGGCCAATGAATTACAGGTGCCAGTGATTGCGTTATCTCAGCTTTCGCGTGGGGTGGAACAGCGTCAGGACAAGCGTCCGGTGCTGTCTGACATCCGTGAATCGGGGTCAATCGAACAGGATGCTGACATTGTTGCATTCTTATACCGAGAGGATTATTATGAACACGATTCAGACGATGATGACCAAGATCCACGTTCCGATGTTGAAAATGACGATGATAACGTTGGCGAAGTTGAAGTTATTATCGAAAAGAACCGTTCGGGTCCACGTGGAACGGTTAAATTGCTCTTTATTAAATCGTATAATAAGTTTTCATCGATTTCATACGCTTCAAACGATGGTGTACAGTAAAAGGCCACTTACAGAGTAAGTGGTCTTTTTATTAAAATTAAGAATGATTGAGAGGATTTTCAATGAATAACAATGAAAAGACACAAGGGTTGCCAAAACTTACCACGGCCGCAATCTGGTTTCTATCCTTTGGAATTCTTGGAGTCCAAATGGCGTTTGGCTTAATGAATTCGCAACTGGGAAGAATTTTTCAGACCCTCGGGACTTCTCCGAGTCTTTTAGGGCTTCTGTTTATTATTCCCCCAATTGCTGGATTATTTGTCCAACCGTTAGTGGGAGCGTGGTCCGATCGAACCTGGGTGCCAAAATGGGGAAGAAGAATTCCCTACCTCATTATTGGGACCGTTGCTTCCGCCATTACCCTGTTTCTTTTACCAAACGTTGGTGATTTTGGCTGGCCGAGCATCATTACGATCTCACTGGCCGCCGTCATCACGTTGGTTTTGATGATTGCGTTCAATATGTGTGTGCAACCCTACAAGATGTTGATTGGTGACATGGTTAATCAACGTCAGAGTGGGTTTGCTTACTCAATTCAGAGTTTTTTCTTAAACATTGGGAGTGTGCTAGCGTGTTTATCGCCGTGGGTTTTCACCGAGCTCGGGGTCAGTAACACCGCTAGTAAAGGGATGATTCCTAATTCAGTCATTTTTTCGTTCTACGTTGCGGTGATCGTTTTAATCTTCTGTACGTTTATTACCGTCATGAAGGTTGATGAGTATCCCCCTAAACAGTTTAATGACTATCATGGACTGGAGCAGAATGGCGAACGGGCCAAAAAGAGTACGTGGATGCTTTTAAAAGATGCTCCACGCGTTTTCTGGGTGGTATCCATCATCCAACTTTTTGCCTACATTGGCTTTGCCTACATGTGGATGTACGGGACGAGTATCATTGCCAAAAACGTTTTCAACACAACCAATCCGATGAGCAGTGGTTATCAGTCCGGTGGTAATTTATTTGGAATTTTATCGGCCGTTTATGCTTTATCAGCTGTTATTTTTTCACTTTTACTATCAAGAATCCCCCAACGAAAGTACAAGTTGCTCTTTTCAATTAGTTTGGTAATTGGCGGGGTCGGCTTTTTGATGTCAGCATTCTCCCACACCGTTTTCTTGCAGGTGCTTGCGTTTATTTTGATTGGCATTGGATGGGCTGGCGTTTCGGTCTACCCGTTGACTTTTGTAACCCGTGAGATTCCAGGAAAGTACATTGGTGTGTACATGGGACTGTTTAACGTTCAAATTTGTATTCCCCAAATTGTGGCTTCACTTGCCAGTCCACTAGTTGTGATGGCAATTGGATCCATTGCTAACATCTTTGCGATTGCGGCGGTTACCATGGTTTTGGCGGCAATCTCAGTATGGATCTTAAACGACATTAAGGACTAGTTGGAGGTGAGAACGTGCAGGTAATTAATGTAGGTGGTTTTCGGGGGCATCCACTGACCGTTAGTTTCGATGGGTTGAACGTCTATTTTGACTACTTAGATGTAATTAATTTATTGAAGCTCAAAATGGTTTCACTTTCAGACAGTGAACTAGTGACTGATGAAAATGGAGTTAACCAATTAACCGTTTTAGGAACGTGTCGTCTTGCTTCCCTTAGTAATTATCCACGTGCTGACCGACTAATGCGCTGGATTCAGCAGCAGGTAAAACCAATCGTGTTGCGTTACGGAAATAGTTTAAAGCAGAATCAGATCACTAAATCAATTGATGACGTTTACGGTGAGTTACACGTAAGTGGGATGGAAATGACGAAACGTGAGTTTTACCAGTTCTTAAGAGCCCATCACTACACCATCAAATGGCTCAAGGGAAATAATAGCCCCAGTAACCTGAGTATTAAAAAACGGTTAATGGTACCAAAAATTGGTCATTTTAACTTGCCTCAACCATGTGGAGCGGATAAACTATACGTAAACGCGGCTTTTACCACCAAAGGTGTCCAAGTTGTAATTAATCAGTTGAAAAAATTAGATGAAGTTGCCTATCAACAGGTTTCATTGTTTTAAATGATAATTGTTCCACGTGAAACAATTGATGTAATCCCATGGTGTTTAAGGATTAGAGGTGTTAAGCGTGAAGAAGCAACATGTCCTATCGTTAATCTTGGCCTTTTTGGCGGCAATGTTTTTGATTCTCGTTCCGTTTATTGAGGATCAAAGCTTGATTTGGATTGGTCTGGCGATGGCCGGTTTTTGTGCTGTTTTAGCAATTTTAACCGAGATTTTAGCAATTAAAAAATAAAAAAGGAAGGATCCTTCGCAATTAACGAAGATGGTCTTTCCTTTTTTAGTGAAATTAATGATATAAAAAAAGATCATGGCGTTAACCATGATCATGATATGTGATGGGCAGTCAGGGGATCGAACCCTGGACCCACGGATTAAGAGTCCGTTGCTCTGCCAGCTGAGCTAACTGCCCAAATCAAAAGTACATTCATTATAATAGCATACCGCAAAACCCCATGCAACACTAATTTACAAAAAAGGCGAAATTGCAGATACGGAAGAAATACTGAAAAGAGCTGTTATTAATTAACAACAGTTGTTGAATAACGTGAAGCGAGTAATTTGATGTGTTACAATTTAACTAGGATTGAGCGTAAAATAAGCCTTGATCCCAAACTTGATTGATATAGGGACTGCCAGCAGTTCAAAGGAGACAAATAATATTATGAAGAAAAAAATTCTAGTTGTCGATGATGAAAAACCAATTACGGACATTGAAAAATTTAGTTTAACCAAAGAGGGATTTGACGTCGACGTCGCACACGATGGGCAAGAGGCCCTTGATAAGGTTGATAGTAACACGCCTGACCTCATTATTCTTGATCTCATGTTGCCAAAGGTCGATGGCTTAGAAGTTGCCAAGGAAGTTCGAAAGACCCACAACATGCCAATTATCATGGTGACTGCCAAGGATTCTGAACTTGACAAGGTGCTCGGTCTAGAGCTCGGTGCCGATGACTACGTTACTAAGCCATTTTCCAACCGTGAATTAGTGGCACGGGTCAAGGCCAACTTGAGACGGCAGAACATCACTGGTTCAGCTGGGGAGGGAAAAGACGATAATCACGATATCGAAATCGGTGACCTGGTGATTCATCCTGACTCTTACTCCGTTACTAAACGTGGGAAGGGTGTGGATCTTACCCACCGAGAATTCGAACTTCTTCATTACCTAGCCCAACACATTGGTCAAGTGATGACCAGAGAGCACTTGCTTCAGACGGTTTGGGGCTACGATTACTTCGGTGACGTTCGAACCGTCGACGTGACCGTACGTCGTTTACGAGAAAAAATTGAAGATGATTCAAGTCACCCCAAGTGGTTAGTAACCAGACGTGGGGTCGGTTATTACCTGCGGGATTCCGAAAAAGAAGAATAACCCAAATTGATTAGTTTAGAGGTATTCATGTAATGAAGAAGAAAAGACGTTGGCACTTTTTAAGGTCCATTCATTTTAAGATTGCGTTAGTTTTCGCCTTAATGATGATCATTACCTTGGAAGTAGTGGGTGCCGTTTTTGTGCGTCAACTCGAGTACCAAAATTTGAATACGTTTAAGGACTCCATCCAACTGAAGCCCTACGTTAATACATCCCTTAAAAAGCAGTTAGCCAAAAAGAACCAAACCAAGGCTAATAAGCAGATTCAGACGATCCTTGAAGACGTTGATACCAACAATTCTGATGATATTCTGGTGGTGGATTCCAGGGGAAACATCCGTGGAACCAATCAGAGTAGCGACCAGTCGTTAGTGGGGCAAAAGACCACCGACAATGACATCAAGAACGCTTTAAATAACGGTAAAACCATCGAGAAAAACACATACAGTGATGGGAACCGTTACTACACCATGATTACACCCTTGATTAACAGTCAGGGCAACGAAAACAACATGGAAGGGGTCGTCTACGTTCGGGCTAATCTGAATCCGGTTTACCAAAACATCAACAGTATCACCTTAATCTACCTGTTTGCGGCGATCGTCGCCATCATCTTGGGCTTGCTTCTAACGTTCATTATTTCTCGGGCCATTACGAAGCCAATCGACGCAATGAAGAAGCAGACGGAACAGATTGCTCGCGGTAATTATTCGGGGCACGTTAAGGTCTACGGAAATGACGAGTTGGGTCAACTAGCGAAGGCCGTCAATAACCTGTCAGTACGGGTGGAAGAGTCTCAGGAGTCAACCGAGTCAGAGCGAAGGCGTCTGGATTCGGTCTTAGATAACATGACCGACGGTGTGGTTGCCACGGATCGTCGCGGAAACGTCATCATCATCAACGATGAGGCGCTTAGTTTTCTAGGCGTTAGTAAGCAACAGGTCATCGGTAAGTCCATCCTAGATGTTTTGCATTTACGCGACCGGTTCACCCTTAAAAACTTGATTGAAGACCCAGGACAGGTCAACTTGGACTTTTCTGATCACGACCATAAGCTGATTTTATCAGCTCATTTTTCGTTGATTCAGCGTGAATCCGGCTTTATTAATGGGCTTGTTTGCGTGTTCCATGACATCACCTTGCAACAAAAGATTGATGACGATCGAAAGCAGTTTGTATCCAATGTTTCACACGAACTACGAACGCCCTTAACCAGTGTGCATTCCTACATTGAAGCCTTGCAGGACGGCGCTTGGAAGGATAAAAAGTTGGCACCCAAATTTTTGAAGGTCACTCAGGACGAGACCGACCGAATGATTCGAATGATTAACGACCTTTTGACACTATCGCGGATGGATTCTGGGACCCAGAAGTATGATACGGAACTAGTTAACATCAACAAGCTCTTTAACTACATCTTGGATCGTTTTGACATGATCATTAAGACCGATGACGATCCGAAAAAGAAGAATTATTCCATTAAACGAGACTTTACTAAGCAGGATCTGTGGGCTGACATCGATACCGACCGTTTTACCCAGGTCATTGATAACATTATGAATAATGCGATCAAATATTCACCAGACGGTGGCGTCATTACCTGTCGGCTGTACGAACAGAACAACCGCATCATCATGAGTATTTCTGATCAGGGATTAGGAATGCCACGAAAAGCCATTAAACATATTTTCGATCGTTTCTATCGAGTCGATAAAGCTCGTTCACGGGCTCAAGGTGGAAGTGGACTTGGGCTCGCAATCTCTAAGGAAATTGTGGAAGCCTTTGGCGGCCATATTTGGGTCGATAGTATTGAAGGAAAGGGTTCAACGTTCTATATTTCACTACCAAACGAACCAGTCGAGGAGGATCTTTGGGATGAAGGAGAAGCTTAAACCTTATATTTTACCGGTTTCACTGTGTATTGCCGTACTAGTCAGTTTGGTGCTCATCGTGGCACTACTGGTCAATCCAGCTCGCTTTGGGAGTCGAATGCATCAGGATAAATCAGCTACGCTTAAAAGCGAAGTTTCTTCGAAGAATCGTTATGATATCTATTCTCCCACCGAGGTTATTACTACCACTAGGAGTGGGAAACAGAAGTCGCTCACAAGTGAGACCACGAGTTTGACCGGTGAAATCGTCAAAAACATTAAGACCTATCAGGTCAAGTCAATCAAAGAGGTCTCAAAGGATAACCAAAAGCGGTATATCGATACCCTTAACTCTGAAAATTCGCTGATGTTGAATTATGGTGGCGAAGTTCCAGTTAATTTGTTAAGTAAGATTTTTAATCACAAGGTGAAAAAGAATGATTTCAACGTTGATCGCATGGTCATTCCACTAAACGACAGTACCCACTTTTACCTGTTGGGCGATGACGGTTACCACGTGTACCAGGTCACCACTAAAAAGCGGAACTTAGCCAAGTTACAGAACATTCTTACTACGAAAGTTCAAAGTGTGGACGTTCAGATGCGGACGTTAAACGATCGCCCGTTTCTCTTCTACCCAAGCCAGGTCAAGATGCGTAATTACGGGTATTTACTCGCAGAACAGTCCCAGACGGCTTACATTAATCGGGTACTAGGTAATACGACGGATACCAGCGTTAAGCACCGAAAGAAGAGTACGACCTACAGTAGTCGGGACCAGTCATTAAACTTTGACAATGAGGACAACGTTATTTATCAGGACTACCAGCAAAGTAAGCGGGGCCACAGTTACGAGGAAGTGTTGAACTCGGCTTATCGCTACGCTACTAAGCTGGGAATTCCACTGGATAATGCTCGTTTTGACAGCTATAATCCGGTCAAAAACACCGTCACCTACCGAACGTTTGTTGAGGGTTATCCCGTCTTCAATCAGAAGCGACTGGGAACGTGTTCGTTTAAGATGGGAAATGGTGGAGCCAATCGTTATGAATTTTCACTTTTAAGTTTTCAAATCCCAATTCCAACGAACGCCGAAAGTACTACCCTTCCAAGTACTGGAACAATCTTAAACCAACTATCCGCTCAGGGAATTGACATGAAGAAGGTCAGATCCATCACCCTTGGTTACCAAGTTGTTCCCGAAAAGAACAATAAGCAGTTAATCACCTTGCAGCCATCATGGTTCGTTAATTACGACGGCACCTGGATTAACTCCCAGTTAATTGGCAATGGTACCGGAAAGGAGAGCTTCTAATGAATTTTAAGCGAATTCAAGAGATCTTCTTGCTGGCTTTCATTATTTTGGACGTCTTTTTGGTCCTAATGATTGTTCAAAACCAAAACATGCAGTCTGAGAACACGAGTCAAAACAGTGCGAACTCCACCATTATCAAAGAGATGCGCAGGGATGAAATTTCCGTTGGGAAGCTCTCTAATAAGCGCTCTAACGGTTACTACATTTCTGCTTCTAATGATGGTAATCTTGCAAATGAGATGGGTAACTTGAAAAATCAGGACGCGCGCTTTGAAAACGGAGCGGTCGTAAGTACGTTGCGGACGCCAATTGACATTGATAATCGGAACCCACAGAACACACTGGATCCACTCATGAAAAGAAAGAGTTTTGTGATTAACGGTGAGGATTATGAGTACGACCAAAACCAGTCCAATTCAAGTAAGATTGTCTACATTCAGAAGGCGCTGACGAGTAATTTGATGGACAATAATGCCAGAATCATCTTCTATTTAGATGACGACGGGAATATTAAGAGTTATACGCAAACGGCGCTTAATAACATCAAGATTTTACACGAGAGTTCTGAGACCATTTCGGAAGAACGGGCACTGATCTGGCTCTACCAGTACAATGAGATTCCCAACAACTCCAGGGTGCTTTGGACCAGAAGATCATACACTAAATTGTTAAACATTAATAATAATGGGGTCTATATCCCTACTTGGGTCATTGCCATCCAGACCCGCAACTCCAAGGACGTTTCCATAAGGCGGATTAACGCCTTCACTGGGTCGGTCTTAAAGACCGAAAACGTTCAGGAGAACTTTAAAAATAAAATCACAAGTGGGACAGAAGATAATTAGAAAGCTGGGAATAAGTTGAGCAAAGATCCGATGAAAATCAGTGTATTGTCGAGCGGAAGTGGCGGCAACGTTACTTATATTGAGACGAACCAGCACAAGGTCTTACTTGATGCCGGACTGTCGGGCAAAAAGATTGAGAACCTCATGAATTCAATTGGACGAAGTTTGACCGACGTTGATAAGTTATTTGTGACCCACGAACATACCGATCATGCCAAATCAGTGGGAATCTTGGCGCGTAAGTATGACATGCAGGTCTACGCGAACGAGAAGACCTGGAACGCGATGGGTAACAAGATCGGAAAATTTCCTGAGGAACAAAAGTTTATTTTTGATCCCGATACCACTAAGTCATTTGGGGACCTGGACGTTGAAAGTTTCAGTGTGTCCCATGATGCTGCCGACGCCCAGTTCTACAATTTTCACGACGGCGATAAGAGTTTTGTGGTGTTGACTGATACGGGCTACGTCTCTGATCACATTGAAGGGGTCATAAGAGACGCCAACGCTTACGTTTTAGAGTGTAATCATGACGTGGAAATGCTGAGAAACGGCGACTATTCGTGGCCAACCAAGCAACGCATCATGAGTGATGAGGGTCATTTGTCAAATGAAGACGGGGCGGACGCCATGATGAAAATCATCGGACGTGACACCAAGAACATCTTCATCGGGCACCGCAGTCATCATAACAACATGAAGTCTTTGGCTCATCTCACCGTCGCTTCCATGCTTGAAAACGAAGACTTTGGGGTTGGTCATGACTTCAATTTGTTTGACACCGATGTCGAAAAACCATCCGATTTAATAACTCTTTGAGAATAATTGATACTTTTTTAAAAACTATTTGATAGAATAATATTAAATGGGGTGTAAATATGAAGAGAACACATCCGCTACTAACAGTTGCCATCGTGGCACTAGTAGCCGGTCTATTGGGCGGTGGAATTGCCTATGGTGGGATTTCGTGGTATAACGGCGGAATGTCTCTAGGAACTCAATCCGTCCCTGCGGGTTCCAATCGTGGTGGAACCGCAAAAGTTGAGAATGTAAGGGTAAATGCCTCTAATCAGGCGGAAAAAGTCTTTAAGGACAACAAGGATACCGTCGTTTCGGTCATTAACACCGAGAAGACCAAGTCCAGTGACTCTGATCCACTTCAGGGTATGTTTGGTGGCGTGTTCGGAGGAAATGGTGGAGACAATGGCGGTCAAGACCAAAAGGATCAGCAACAGATTAGTGAGGGTTCTGGAGTTGTCTACAATAAGGATAACGGCTCAGCGTACATTGTGACCAACAATCACGTGGTGTCTGGTTCGTCCAACCTGGAAGTTATCTTGAGTAACGGCCAGAAGAAGGAAGCTAAGCTAATTGGCCATGATGCCGTAACCGACCTTGCCGTTCTTAAGATTAACGGCGATGGTGTCAATAAGGTGGCTAACTTCGGTAATTCTGACGACATCAAGGTGGGTCAAACCGCCCTTGCAATCGGATCACCACTTGGTTCTGAGTACGCTTCGTCTCTGACTGAGGGAATCATTTCCGCAAAGAAGCGGGAAGTTCCGCAGGCTAGCACTGAGAATGGGCAACAGAATGCCAGTGCTGGTGACGCAACGGTTATTCAGACCGATGCCGCCATTAATCCCGGAAACTCAGGTGGCCCACTCCTAAATAGTGCCGGACAGGTCGTTGGGATTAACTCCATGAAACTGTCGAAGGATAGTTCCGGTACCAGTGTTGAAGGGATGGGTTTTGCCATTCCAAGTAACGAGGTCGTACGGATTATCAACCAGCTCATTAAGAACGGAAAGGTAATTCGTCCCGAACTAGGCATTAAGTACGTGGACCTAGCTAATATCTCGGTTAAGCAGCAGAAATCGATTTTAAAGCTCCCTTCAAACGTTACCAACGGAGTTGTGGTGATGGACGTTAGGGGTGGCTCACCAGCCGCTAATGCGGGTCTCAAGAAAAATGACGTAATTACCAAGTTGGCTGGAAAAGACATTACCAATCAGGGTAAGTTGCGTGACATCCTGTATGAGCATAACGTTGGCGACAAGATTTCCGTTACCTATTATCATAATGGACAAATGAAAACGTCTGAGATTACGCTAGATCAGCAAGCAAAACAGCAGTAATTTAAAAAATGTTCGTCGTAGAGTAGATGCGGCGAACATTTTTTGTTTGAAAAGAGTGAACTGACATTCGGATAGCTTAATGCGATAATTGAAGCAATTGTCCGTCTGAGGCCTGAATTTTAGTTGTGATGATTGTAACGATACTTATGAATTCCGTGATAGAGGGATTGACGGTAAACTCCGAACAAAATTGGTTTAAAAAAAATTAATAATCAGAAAATACGTGGTTGGAAATGTCAAGTGGTAAAAGTCTGTGTATAACTTTGGGGATAAACTCATTGTGAAAACACAAAAGCTGTAATTTAGGCTTTAGATGATAGTGGAAAAGTATCAAGAAGTTATCCACAGGCAGTGTGCATAAGTTTATGTAACAAAATTTTATTAAAAAAAGAACGCGATAAACGTTGATATCACAACAACGAAAATTGCGTTAACGAACATATGTCTTGTTTATTTCTGTGGATAAATAAAAATGTTGTTGACAAAATCGAAATATTAACAGGTCTTTAAATTCTCCAGAAACGTGATAGTTTGTGAAGGTACCTGTGGATAACTTTGTGGATAGTCTGTTTAAAGGAGTCGACTTATGAACATTAAATTGGTGGTAGTTGGAAAATTGAAGGAAAAATACTTCAAAGACGGAATTAATGAGTATGTCAAACGACTTTCTCGTTTTTGCAAGTTTAAGATTGTTCAGGTTCCCGACGAAAAGGCGCCTGAGAACCTTAGTCAAGCGGAAATGGACGTGGTGATGGAGCAAGAAGGAGCACGAATTTTGGCTAAAATTAAGGACCGTGAGTATGTGATTGCTTTGGCAATTCAAGGCGATGAACTGACCTCTGAAGCCTTTGCGAAGAAAATCAAGGATCTCGCAACGTACGGTCACTCGGACATTACCTTTGTGATTGGTGGGTCGTTGGGACTTGCTCCTAAGGTCTTGAAGCGGGCTAACTTTGAACTGTCATTTGGTCGTTTTACGCTACCGCACCAGCTGATGCGCTTGGTGTTAACCGAACAAATATATCGGGCTTTCATGATTAATAGCGGGAGTCCGTACCATAAATAGGAAACAGGCTGATTAGCTTTTTTATTATTTTATTTGTAAAATATGGATATTTGCTTCAATTACACGTACACGCCGAAAGGATGTCATTAATAATGAAAATTTTAAATTCGCATCGGATGCTGCGTTTTCTGGTTCAAGTTCTAATTACCGCTATTGGAACGGCGATTATCGCTTTGGGAATGACCCTGATGCGAAAGGAAAACCTCGGAATGGACGCCTTTACCGCGTTAAGTGTCGGATTATCGCATCATTTACCGCTTGGCTTGGGTAACATCCAGTTCATCGACTACATGATTCTGTTAGTCATCGTGCTGATTTTGGATTACCATCAGATTGGCTTTGGGACTTTGATTAACATGCTGGTGGGTTACGGGGTTCAGTATTTCACGCTCTGGTTCGGTGCCTACTTGGTGTTCGATAACTTTTGGTTGAAATTGTTGTTTGCTGTCCTTGGATTCCTGATATTCACGGTAGGAATTGCCGTGTACATGTCGGCCAAGTTCGGGGTGTCCTCGTATGACGCGATTGCTCCCATTTTCTCTCAAAGATTGCACATGCCGTACTGGTCAGTGCGGGTGATTCAGGATGTGCTTTTCATGTTTTTGGCGTTTCTCGTCTCTGGTCCAATTGGAATTATGACGGTCATCATTTCGTTGTGTTCGGGTCCATTTGTGGAACTCTGGGGCAGACACCTCCATCTGATTAAATAAAAAACGGTCCGCTGGATTTTTCCAACGGACCGTTTAGTTTAACTAATTTTTATTATCATTTGGGTCAACGCTGCAGCTTCCGCCTTCACAGTTAGCACCCTTTTGCTGGTCATCATCGCCACCAACCATTTCAATTGGTTGAAAGCTAGCCCAAGCCTTGTCTAAAGCAGACTTGAAGACTTTTACTGGTTGAGCACCTGAAACGGCGTACTTCTTGTTGAAGATGTAGAACGGAACCCCGTTAATTCCAACTTGTTGAGCGGCGGCTTCGTCAGCTCTGACGTCGTCTTTGAATTTGTCACTATCGATGACAGATTTGACTTCGTCTTGATTTAAACCAACGCTCATGGCAAGATCAACTAAAACGGAGTTGTCGTCAACGTTTAGACCGTCGGCGAAGTAAGCCTCGAATAACTTGTCCATCAGTTCGGATTCTTTGCCCTTGGTTCCCGCAAAGTGAAGCAAGCGGTGTGCTTTTAAAGTATTAACCACCTTAATCTTTCCGGTATCCATCTTTAAACCAGCTTCGTTTGCCAGTTCGGTGATGGTTGATAGAAACTCAGAAACTTTTTCCTTTGACATTCCCTTTTCCTTACTCATATGGTCAGCCATGGTTTCTGGTTCACCAGATGCGTTTGGATCAAGTTCAAAACTATTGTAATGAACCTCAACGTCGTCCTTATGGTCAAAATCACTTAGTGCGGACTTGAAGTGGGCTCGTCCGATGTAACAGAACGGACATGCAATATCGGACCAAACTTGGACTTCCATTTTTTTCGTCATTTTAGTACCTCCTACAAATTATCTACTAACTAAAGTATAGTGTTCAACTGAATCAATCACAATCATCTTGCTTAAGAATCACTTATCAATGGCGTTGCTTGTTCCAAGTAACTTATCATTTTTGATTTGTTTTGGATCTTGGTTTTGTTCAGTGGTTTGCTTACTATCACTGTTTTTTGCTTCATTTGGAGTGTTTTGATTTTTATTCTCGGCATGATCCGATGACTTCTTGTCAGAATCGCCACGGACTGATTTGAGAATCTTATTAAGCCAATTCTTCATGTTACTTCCCCCTCATCTACTTCTCACCTTATTATAGTATAGTGAGTTTTGATTGTAATGAAAGTTAACTAATTTATAAAGAATTGTGATAGGCCAACTACGAAGCGGGCTTTTTGCTTGCTTTTGTTTCGGAAATTAAATAGAATTAAAGTACGTATTAACTTACTTTTTGTGAGTAAAGGGAGAGAGATTAAATGAAAACAGTTGACGTAATTTTAGGTAGTGCCCGATCCAATTCTAGTGGTGCCGGAATTTTTAACTTTTTAAAGAAGAACGCAAAAGAACTTGAGTCTGATAACGAGGTCAAGTTGAACTTTATTGACATTGGTGATTTAGACTTACCAATCTTCAATGAACCACTCCCACCAATGGGTGATCCTGACCGGAAACTAACGGGGGCCCCCAAGAAGTGGATTGATAACATCAAGGCTGGAGACGGTTATCTATTTATTGAACCAGTCTATGACAACGGTCTTTCTGGCGCGTTTAAGAACGCCCTTGATTACATCGGCTTTGAAACGGCTGACAAGCCTGCCCGAATTGTTTCGTATTCTAGCAGTGCCTTGTCTGGTCAAGCTTCAGCTTTAGGCATTCTTCCCACTTTATCCATGTTGGGAATGGTAATGTTGCCACACATGACCATGATTGGTCACATTGATGATAACTTTGAAAAGGATGGCAATTTTGTAAGTAATGCGCCATCAGAAGAGTACTATTCCAAACAGTTAAAGGATGCCGTAGGTGACATTGCTTCTTACACCAAGCTTTTAGGTAATTAGGTCTATAAGTAAATACGCAAAAGGAGCACTTCATTTTTTTGAAGTGCTCCTTTTTTTTATTGAAAAATCATCTGCAGGACGATCAGGATAATCGAGATCAAGAAGACCGCTGTGATTATGTACTTGAAGAGTTTGTTAATCTTATTACTTCCCTCGGGGAAGAGCCACAAGATTAAGATTAAAAGGACGTTTAGGCCAATTCCTACCCAAGGATTGGGATGAAAAAAGGTTAAGACCATCAGTAACACCAAAATCACTAGTTCAAGTAGTTCCTTAAAGACTGTCAATTCAAGTAACCTCCCTTCTGTTTTACTAAAAACACCAAATCCGAGTAGACGTGGAGGTCTCTCAATAGATTTGGTGCACAGGTATGTTTTTAAAATGGCAAAAGAGATTGATTGGTACTTCTCATTACCGAACTAATTATACCATTGCGTTAAAACAAAAGCGAGATTATTTTTAATTATTTTAGATGGTTGACAAGCACTAGCGATTAAGGCTGATTTAAAGGGGCTAAGTATCAACTAATAATGGATTATCATTAATCAGTACATTCAACAAAGTTAATTAATTAAGAGCCAAGTTATATTACGTTCGAGGATTTTTCTGGTGCGACGATTGTTAAACATGTAACTATTAAAAAGTTAGTTAAAATTTGGCAAAAACGTTTAGATTTCCCATTGTATCAACACATATCCACTTTTACAAATTATCAACCTTTGAATGATTTGACAAAATTTGTGAAACAGTTATCATTATTGACGTACGACTAGGAAACTTTTTCTAGTCGGTTAAAATGCTTGTTATAAATTGCGAAACCCCGTACGATATGGGTGGTTAAATCGTTTAACCATAAGCATGAATAACAATCTTAAGGAGGATTATTATGAAATCTGCAATTGAAGTGAACTCTGAAATTGGGCAGCTGAAGTCTGTCTTAATGCACAGGCCCGGAAAAGAGATTGAAAATGTCATTCCGGATACCATGAAGCAGATGTTGTTTGATGACATCCCGTATCAAAAAATCGCTGACAAAGAGCACGATTATTTCACCAATCTACTCCGTGATCATGGAGTGGAGGTTGTGTACATCGAGGATTTGTTGGAAGACATCTTAAAAAAGGATGACGTAAGGGATGATTTTGAGTCAACTTACCTAAATGAACACTACTACACGGGTAGTTCGGCAGAGGACATCAAACGCTACTTTGAGAGTCTCTCGATTCACGACTTGGTCAGTACGATTTATGCCGGCCTAAGACGAGATAAAATTCATTTTACTCACCCAAGTTTGCACGACGTGGCCGGGACGAACGCTTTTGATCCCTTCCTACTGGATCCACTACCAAATGCGTACTTTACCAGGGATCCGCAAGCTTCGATGGGATCTGGTTTAACGATTAACCACATGACTTTTGAGGCGCGGCGTCCGGAGTCACTCATCACGGAGTACGTGATGAAGTATCATCCACGGTTTGCCGGAAAAGTTGACGTTTGGCTGGACCGCTATAATGATGCTCGGATTGAGGGTGGTGACGAACTCGTTTTAAACGATCACGTCATGGCAATTGGTTGCTCGCAACGAACCTCAACTCGTTCGATTGAAAAACTGGCTCACAAACTTTTTGAAGATCCGAAGTCACATTTTGACACAATCGTGGCGGTTCAAATTCCGCATAACCATGCCATGATGCATCTAGATACGGTCTTCACCATGGTCAACTACGACCAATTTACCGTATATCCAGGGATCATGAACGGTGGTAAGATGAATATTAACATCCTTCATCCCGGAAAAAACAATACCATCAACATGGAACATCGTGAAAGTCTGCCGGATACACTCAAGGAAGTTCTTGGATTATCTGAGATTGACATGATGGAGACCGGTAATGGTGACCCAGTTGCCGCTCCACGTGAACAGTGGAACGATGGGTCAAATAACCTGGCAATTGCCCCTGGGGAAGTGGTCACATACGATCGCAACACGGTCACGATTGATGTGATGCGGAAACACGGTATTACCGTTTACGAGATTTTGTCTTCAGAACTATCGCGTGGCCGTGGTGGAGCTCGTTGTATGTCACAACCAATCATTCGTGAACCACTTGATAAAAATAATTAGAGGGGGAGCAAATTAAATGAGTACATTACTAGAGGAATTAAAATCAATGCAGGGACGTTCTTTTTTAAAGGAGTCTGATTTTACACCAGCCCAGATTGAAGCTTTGATTGATTTTGCCATTAACTTGAAAAACGAACACAAGAAGTATGGCAAGGTGACCAAGTATTTACACGACAAGGACCTGGTGCTCTTGTTTCAAAAGACTTCGACCAGAACCAGACTTTCGTTTGAACTTGGTGGTGACGACTTAGGTGGAAACACGGCCTACATTGATCCAACCTCAAGTCAGTTCGGCAAAAAGGAATCGGTGGAAGACTCCGCGCGAGTCTTTGGCGAACTGGCTGACGGAATTGAGTACCGGGGCTTTGAACAATCCGACATGGAAATCATGGCCAAGTACTCGGGAGTTCCCGTTTGGAACGGTCTTTCAAACGAGTGGCATCCCACTCAAATGATTGCTGACTTCATGACCGTGAAGGAAAACTTCGGTCACTTAAAGGGGCTCACGTTGACCTTTGTTGGTGACGGACGAAATAACGTGGCTAATTCTTTACTAGTGACTGGTTCGATGCTGGGTGTGAACGTTCACATCGTTGCTCCAGACGAACTGCACCCTGAAAAAGCGGTGGTCGACTTAGCGGAAAAGTACGCTAAGCAATCTGGGGCCCACTTCATGATTACCTCTGATATCGACAAAGGGGTCAAAGGATCTAACATCATCTACACCGACGTCTGGGTGTCAATGGGTGAAAACAACTGGCAACAACGAATTGACCAACTACTACCATACCAAGTCAACATGGACTTAATGAAGAAGACGGGCACCCCTGACGATGAATTGATTTTCATGCACTGTCTGCCAGCCTTTCATGACGGCAACACCACCACTGCTAAAGAGGCAGTTAAAAAATACAAGGGCCTAAACAGTCCCGAAATGGAAGTAACCGACGAGGTCTTTAGAAGTCCTTACGGGCGCCAGTTCGTTGAAGCTGGCAACCGCAAGCACTCAATCATGGCAATTATGGCCGCCACTTTAGGCGACTTAAGTATGTACAACGAAAATTAAATTTTACTAAAGCATAAATAGGATTATCAATGATACAATCATGTCCTAAATTAGGATTTGAGAGGATTGCGTAAATTATATGGGAAATAAAAAGGGAGTTTCATTATTTGGATTAATCATGCTGGTCATTAGTTCCGCGATTGGCGCTGGAATTTATAATGCCAGTGAACAGATTGCGGCAGCGGCCACTCCGGGACCCGCGCTCGTTGCGTGGATTATTACTGGAGTCGGAATTTTTGCACTAGCAATGAGTTTGAAGTCTCTAAGTGAGGATAAACCAGAACTGACTGGAATTTCCGATTTTGCCAGAGATGGATTTGGTGATTTTGCTGGATTTCTATCGGGCTGGGGATACTGGCTATCGGCATGGCTTGGTAACATTGCGTTTGCCACCATGATGATGTCAGCGATCGGTTATTTCTTTCCGGTTTTTCGATCAGGCAACTCAATTCAAGCGGTAATCATTGCGTCGGTATTCACGTGGCTACTCACGTGGTTAGTAACGATGGGGATTGAGAACGCGGCTTTCATCAATACCATTATCACCGTAATAAAAATAATTCCCTTGGTTGCTTTCGCAATCTTAGGAATTGTCTTATTCAAAGCTAACGTTTTCACCGCCCACTTCTGGGCTAATTTTAGTACTAACTTCACGTATAGTCCGGCGACGGCAATGGGGGTATTTGATCAAGTCAAGGGCTGTATCATCACCACCATGTGGATCTTCATCGGGATTGAAGGAGCCACGATGATGGCAGGACGCGCTAAGAAGCGTTCTGATGCGGCCAAGGCGACCATTATTGGCACCATCTCACTCTTGATCATCAACATCGTGATTGCGATGCTACCATATGGTTACTTACCCCAAGCCAAACTAGCTAAGTTGAGTAACCCGGCCCTAACCTACGTTGTTAAAGATATGATTGGACCAATAGGTGCAGCTTTTGTCAGTATCTCACTTATAATCACCATGGTCGGTGCCCTCCTGTCATGGACCATGCTTCCGGTTGAAGCGACGTCACAACTAGCTGATCAGAAGCTACTACCCCGGTGGTTCGGTTACTTAAACAAGCACAATTCACCTTCACACTCATTGTGGTTAACTCAGATTTTGGTACAAATTGTTTTGATTTCGTTACTATTTACCGATCAGGCGTACAACCTGGCAATTTCGTTGTGTACGGCAGCGATTGTGATTTGTTACGCGCTGGTTGGTGCCGATCAAATTAAGGCTGGGCTGCAGGCTCATTCGGTCAAGAAAATGATGCCGGGCATCCTAGCTCTATTGTTTGAAGTTGTCGGAATCGCAGTGGCGGGACTACAATTCTTGTGGTTATGCTCAATTGCATACGTTCTAGGCTTTGGTTTCTACATCAAGGCAATCAAGAATCAAGGACGTAAAATCACACCCTTTGAATGGATCATGATGGCATTGATAACGATTGCTGCCATTGGGGCGGTCATTGCTCTATTTATGGGAAAGATAGGAGTGTCGTAAATGAAGAGAATCGTGATAGCTCTAGGTGGCAATGCGATTTTAACCGATGATCCAACTGCGAAAGGGCAAAGAGAAGCTTTAAAAAAAACCACGAAAAAAATCGTGAAGTTCGTGCGTAATTCGACTGAGAACCTTCAGTTAGTGATTACCCACGGCAATGGCCCGCAAGTTGGAAACTTGTTACTCCAAGAACTAAACGGTAGCACGAAGGAAAATCCGCCAATGCCACTTGACGTGGTTGGAGCGATGACTCAAGGTGAGTTAGGACTGTGGATTGGGGATGCCCTTTCAGACAATGATATGACTAGTTCAACCATTGTCACGCGGGTATTAGTCAATCCCAATGATCCAGCGTTTAAGGATCCAACCAAGCCCATCGGTCCGTTTTACGCGGACGTTAATTCCGTCTTAATGAAACATCCGGACTGGAAATTTGCCGAAGATGCCGGTCGCGGATTCAGGCGGGTCGTTCCATCGCCTCATCCCATCAGCATTTTAGAGGCGAAGCAAATTAGCACCCTGGTTGACAGTGGGTTCACTGTCATTGCTGGTGGTGGTGGCGGCGTTCCGGTCGTCATGACCGATGACGGGGACGTCGAAGGCGTGGAAGCCGTGATTGATAAAGACTTTACGGCTTCACTAATCGGCCAAATGGTGAACGCCGACCAGTTAATTATCCTGACGGGCATTGACCAGGCGGCCATTAATTTCGGACGGCCTAATCAAAGAGAACTGGGACACGTGTCGCTTGACGAACTGGACATGTATCTAAAACAAGGTCAGTTTGGTAAGGGTTCAATGGAACCCAAGATTCAAGCGGCGATGCAGTTTGTGAAAAACACCGGCAAGGAAGCCGTGATTACGTCATTAGATAACGTTGCCGATTTTGAGGAAAATGGTCAAGCAACGATCATTAAAAAATAACGACTGAAGAAATCACCCGATGACTATGAACTAGTCTTTGGGTGATTTTTAGTTGTTATTAAGTGGTCCGCGGGACTATAACCATTTTTCCAATTTGATATTAGCATTTAAGAACGAAATGTCAAAGATTATTCTTATCTAGTTAGAGGTAATCCAATGTCATGATTAGTCTTTAAAACAAAAAGTTCCCTTGCAACTATCAAAAATAGTTGCAAGGGAACTTCATGGTACTTGTGGGTCATAACCATCAAATAGAAAGGAGTAGTGCATCTTGTTTGAAAACTACCGCCTACGCGGTACAAACATAGTATATCATACATGATAAAAATGTCTATCTTTATTTATTTTATGTGATTGAACGGTGGCACGATTAACGCTGGCTTTAACATAAACTTCACATGCATATCGCTATTAACGTTTAGTTGAATTTGTTATGCTTTAGACGTATATAGGAGGTTTCAATTATGAAGATTATGATTATTGGTGGAACCGGAAGAGTCGGTTCTGACCTAGTAAAACAATTTCAAAAAAACACTGACGATTCGGTTACCATTGCGGCTCGTCATCCTGAAGAAGTCAAGTTTGTGGACACCGTTGAGGAACGTCCCAAAATTAACACCATGAAGTTTAGCATCGTCGACATGAGTGTTAACGAAATGGCCGACGCAATGAAGGGCTTTGATGCCATCTACTTCACCGCTGGATCCGGTGGACACAACGTGGTCCTAGTTGACAGTTACGGAGCCATCAAGACCATGCAGGCCGCCGAAAAAGCCGGCGTCAAACGTTACATCATGCTCAGTTCAGCCTTTGCGCTTCAACCAGACCAGTGGGAGGGAAAGAAACACTACGCCAAGTTGCAGGACTACCAGGCTGCTAAGTTCATGGCCGACCACTGGCTAATTCACGATACTGACCTGAACTACACCATTTTACAACCGGGATCCTTGCTTGAGACTCCTGGAACCGGCGAAGTAACCTTTAATGATGAACAACCTGGTTCGAACTCAATCAACGACGTTTCGCAAGTCTTGTTTGACGTTTTAGATAACCAGCATGCTTTTGATAAAGTCATCGTCATGCACAGTGGCGACATGAGTATCGAAACCGCACTTAACAATTTAAAATAGTTAGGGAGAATTAAGATGGCTGTTAAAGATAAAGTAGTTGTAATTACGGGAGCTTCTAGTGGAATTGGTGAAGCGACCGCCAAGTTGTTGGCAAAAAACGGCGCCAAGGTCGTGCTGGGTGCTAGAAGAGAGGACCGCTTACGTGCGATTCAGGAAGATATCGAAGCTGATGGTGGCGTGGCTGCCGTTCAGAAGACCGATGTCACCAAACTCGATGAGGTTAGAAACCTGGCGTCCGCTGCGGTTGACCAGTTTGGTCGCATCGACGTTTGGATGAACAATGCGGGTGTGATGCCCCAATCACCACTGATTAAGGGTGACGTCAAAGGTTGGAATCTCATGATTGACGTCAATATCAGGGGTGTTTTATACGGGATTACTGCTTCCCTTGATACGATGCGTGGTCAAGGTGGTGGCCAGTACATCAACACCGCTTCGGTGGCGGCTCACACTTCTGGAATTAACAGTGGGGTGTACAGTGCCACAAAGGCGGCCGTTAAGATGATTAGTGATTCATTACGAGAAGAAGAAGCCAAGGCCAAGTCTGGCATTCGGGTTACCATGATTTCACCCGGTGCGGTAGCTACGGAATTGCCTAATCACATTACCGATCCAGACATCAAGAAGCAGTTTGAGTCATACGATTTGACGCCTCTTAGTCCCAAACGGATTGCGCAATCCATCCTGTACGCCATTGACATGCCAAAGGATGCCTCTGTCAACGAAATCGTGATTCGACCAACCGATCAGATTTAGGACTGACGCATATGAAATTAGATGTATCGAAGCACGTCTTAAGGGATGGTTCGTTTTTAATCATCGCCATCCTGTCAATCATGCAGTTTGCGCGCTACGTCTACACCCAGGAGTATCTGCGTTCGGCTAAATACCTGGTGCTGTTTTTGATTACCGTTTTAATGTACGGACTAGTTCCAGATCAAGTCCTGCAGTCGATTGTCAATCTGATTATGATTGGGCTGCTCCTGATTTTTACGTGGTACGACGAACGCATTGATAAACGACGAGAAAAGAAATAAATTAATTAGACTAGTTGTTGGTTTTAACCGATAATTAGTCTTTTTTTACGGGAAAATTAACCAATCCGTGAACCATTTCCGCGATGAAGGTTGAAATTGTTAATGTTTAATACTATTATTATAAAAAACAGGTTGTTCGAATTTTGTTATCTGATAATATCCGAACATTGCATATAAAATGGAGGAGAAAGTTCGATGAATTACTATCTAATCATTAACATCATTGGGGTCGCCGTGTTCCTCGGAATTGCCTTTTTGTTTTCCAAGGATCACAAGCACGTCAACTGGCGATCGGTTATCGTCGTTTTAGTCTTAAACCTCGTCATCGCGTTTCTCCTTACTCGCTTTAGTTGGGGTCGAGATGCCGTCAAGGGGGCCGCTGAAGGATTCAACTGGATCGTGCAGGTTGCTTACACTGGGATTGCCTTTGCGCTGCCAAACTGGGTTCACGTCAAACAGATGAACTTTGTGACTTCAGCACTGCTTCCAATCTTAATGATTGTTCCGTTATTTGATATCCTTACATACTTTGGGATCTTGCCATTTATCATTAAATGGATCGGAATTGCGTTATCAAAGGTCACGGGACAACCAAAGTTCGAATCATTTTACGCCGTTGAAATGATGTTCCTTGGAAACACGGAAGCCCTAGCCGTTTCTAGTCTGCAACTCAAGAAATTATCCAGTGAACGACTCTTGACGGTTGCCATGATGTCGATGTCGTGTATCACCGCTGCGATCGTTGGTTCTTACACCCAGATGATTCCGGGTCAATACGTTTTAACCGCAATCCCACTTAACATCTTGAACGCCATCATCGTGACTTCACTACTGAACCCCGTTCACGTTACGCCTGAAGAAGACACAATTGCGACGATGACGGAACCCTCAGAGCAGGTTGCTGAAGAGACGGTTGCTGACAAGCCGGAAAAACCCAAGAAAGAACCGTTCTTCTCATTTTTGGGTGACTCAATCTTAGGTGCCGGTAAACTGGTATTAATCATCGCTGCTAACGTCATTGCCTTCGTGGCCCTTGCTAACTTAATTAGTAAGTTACTAGGACTCATTAATCCTTGGTTGTCACTTCAACACTTACTTGGAATCGTAATGTTCCCATTTGCATGGCTGATGGGGATGGACGTTAACCACGCATTCCAGTTTGCTCAATACATGGGCACCAAGTTAGTGACCAACGAATTTGTGGTCATGGGTGCCATCGCTCCCCATATTAACAACTTACACATCTTCCCAGCTCACTATCAAGCCCAACTCTGTGTCTTTTTAACTTCCTTTGCCAACTTCAGTACCGTTGGCATGGTCATTGGATGTCTGAAGGGCTTAGTCAGCCGTGAAAAGAACGACGTTATTTCCAGAAACGTTGGATACTTAATCCTATCCGGAATCTTGGTATCACTACTCTCGGCCGGAATTGTCGGGCTATTCGTTTGGTAATTATTAAATAAAATTCATGACACTTCTGATTGAATTCAGAGGTGTTTTTTGTTGTCTAGCTATAAATACGTAAGTTTAGCGAAACTTAATTTTAGTATGATACACTGAACGTAAATAATTAGGGGATGAGAATTTGAAACGAATCCATCCAAAGCTAAAGATTCGTTGGCTCGCCATCGTCTTGGTGCTAATCTCGGGAATCGTCGCCGTGACCTTCACCCATTTCGACGCACCAATGTACAAACAGACGGTGGCTCGAGTCGTAAACGTGCACAACTATGGTCGCACTAGTCAAACTGATGAATTTAAGAATCATGATTACCAAGAGAATCAGAAACTGACGCTGAAAGTTTTAAACGGGGAGTACAAGGGCAAGACGATTACCGCCAACAACCAGTATTCTGGTGCCGGGGCGACCGACATGAAATATCATGCCGGCCAACAGGTCTTTATCCACGTCGCCAACAAGAACTTAAAGCCTTCGTCGATTCTGATCAACGGTTTTAAGCGGGACACCGCGGTCGTCTTCTTAATCTGGCTGACGATAATGCTGTTGCTGGTGATTCTGAAGTTTAGTGGCTCCATGGCGCTTTTAAGTATTATCATCAACGCCGTCCTGTTCTTTTTGGCGGTCTCAATTGACGTGGGGACGAGCTTCAATCCGTTCATCTTGTTTGCCATCTTGTCGGTCATTTTCACGATTGTCACCGCCATCCTGATTTTTGGGGTGTCAAAGGAGACGGTCGTGACGATTTCGTCCACGATTCTAGGGACCGCGGTCGCGATTCTGATTGCGTTCATTGTCCTGTCGGTCACGCACGAGCGGGGCATGAACTTTGAGATGATGGACTACGTGACCCAAAAACGACTGCCAATCTACTTCGTTGGTTGTATGATTGGGTCACTAGGAGCCATCATGGACCTCTCAGCCGATATTACGTCCAGCCTGTTTGCGGTTTACGAGGAAGACCATAGTCTCTCATTCTTGAAGCTCTTAAAGAACGGGCAAAACATCGGGCGGTCAATCATGGGACCGCTGATTAACGTTTTGTTCCTCATCTTCGTGGCTGGCACTTTTCCGATGATGGTGCTGTTTTTAAGAAACGGCAATAGCTGGGGCTACTCGTTCTCAATGATTATGTCACTTGGAATCATTCAAAGTTTGATTAGCGCAATTGGAATCACACTGACGGTGCCGATTACCAGCCTGATTGCGAGTGCACTTTGTGAAATGAAGGTGATTAAATGAGTACCATGACCGTCTTATTAATCATTCTCTTTTTCGCAATGCTGCTGGCAGGTGGCTCCAAAGGTTTCGTGGCCTTTATTGGTCTTTTGTGTAACTTTGGTTTGGTCTTCATGTCCGTCGTTTTGATTGCGTTTGGCATTCCGTACCTCTGGGTCACACTGGTTAACGCCGTCATCATTCTGGTCATCACGATTTACTTCGGTAATGAGCAAGGACGAAACGCCGACGTAGCGTTTGTGACCTCGTTAATCGTGGTGGCAATCGTAATTGCATTGATCATTCCAGTGGAACATTGGGCGCAGGTGCAAGGCTTTGGACCCGAAAATACCGAAGATTTGGAAGGAATGTCGCTCTTAATTGGCGTGAAATTCCTAAACGTTTCGTGCGCAATGACGATTCTGAGTTGTTTGGGAGCGGTGGCCGAAGCTGCTGTTGCGATGGCCACCGGTTTAGTTGAGATTCAGGACCACAACATCAAGATTTCTGATAAGGACTTCAGTTATATCGGGGTTTCGATTGGAAAAGAAATTGTTGGAACGGCCTTTAACACCCTGTTCTTTAGTTTCTACGGGGAGCTAGTTGGTTTGTTCATCTGGTTTGCGCGCCTGCACTACAGTATCGGTATGGTCATGAACGACAAGATTTTTGCGTCAGAATTGATCATGACGTTGATTTCGGCAATTGGAGTGGTATTGACCATTCCCGTGACCATCGCGGTGATGCTGTATCTGAAACATCGCAAGTTGAAGAAAGCTAACAAAGCATAATATGCAAAAGGATCCTCACACATGTGAGGATCCTTTTAATTTGAAAAGTTATATTTTTATCGATAAATAATGATAAAATGATAAGATGAAGTTAGCTAGAGTTTAATGCGTAGTATATTTAGGAGGTAATCTTTATGTATAAATATTTTAAGATAACTTCAAATGCTGCTAAAAATCTTAAATATGCTTCACTTCATTTATTGGCACCATTTATGAAAGAAGTAAAAGTCTTTATAGCAATCTTTCCGAATCAAAATCAATTTCAGACGATTGGAAAAAAGTTGGAAATGATATTAGAAAGGGAATTTTGAAGTATGACCGATCAGTTCCCAAGTGATTTGTGAACTTTATCCTTTACAACTCGCGATTTCTGTGGTTAAATTAATGCAAAATAAGAAAGGGATGAAACCAAATGACAATGATTACTACGAACTATCAAAATACTTGCTGTTGCTGTACTTGTTACATGTAGGTCAGCGTTCGTAGTTTTAGATGCGGGTGTTGATCAAACGCCTGTATCTAAGTGTAGTAATTTTTGTGCTCAGTTAGATACAACATTTTGTTAGTCTAACTGAGATTGGTGAATTCCAACTCAATCGAATATACTAATCTACTCTATTTACGTGGAGAAAAAGGATCAGTTAGGCTAACTTTATGGATAGTCTAACTGATTTTTTTAATTGTTTCGTTTAACGAGGTTTTGGCAGAACTAGGATTACTTAGTTGAAAGGGAGAAATAGGATGAAGAAAAGATATTGGATTACCGCTTTAGTCGCAATTATCGTGATTTTATTTGGATATACGTTTGTGTATCGGCCGTATCAGAAGGCACATGCACCACAGTCAAACAAAAAGACGATCACTTTAGCAAGTTCGCCTGGTCCTTACAGTGACCTATTTATGAAGGGCATCAAACCCATTCTTGAAAAAGACGGGTACAAGGTAAAAAATAAGTCATTCTCCGTCTTGCTGAATGCCGATATGGCATTAAACCAGGGTCAGGTTGACTTAAACGTTGAACAACACGGAGCCTACATGAATAACTTTAACAAGGAAAATCATGGTAATTTGGTTGCCTTGACTAAGGTGCCAACCATTCCAACTGGGATTTATCCGGCCAAAAAGCACAGCTTAAAGGACGTCAAGAAGGGTGACACAGTTGCCATTCCAAACGATCCATCCAACATGTCACGGGCTTTTCTAGTAATGGAAAAAGCCGGTTGGATTAAGCTGAAGAAAGGCGTGGATCCCATCAAGGCCACTAAAAATGACATCATCGACAACAAGTATGACCTGAAATTTGATGAAATGGATTCGGCCAACGAACCACGTTCCAGAAACAGCGTGGACTACGCCATTATTCCTGGTTCTGACACTTACGGGGCTAAGATTCCGGCAAGTTCAATGCTGTTGCGTGAAAATCCACAGAGTCAGTACATGTTGCTAGCCGTTGTAAACAAGAAGAATGAGCACACCAAGTGGGCTCAAGACGTCAAGAAGGCTTACAACTCCAAGCAGTTCATGAACTACATGAAGAAACACAATCAGGACCAGGAGTGGGAAATTCCTGAGAAATAATTGAACACTGTGTCTAAAAATACGATAAAAACCTCCAAATGTTTGGAGGTTTTTTTGTTTCACGTGAAACTTATTCCACACAAAAACAGGCCAACCTCACAGTTAACCTGTTTTTTCTAAGTATTGCCAATCCTACTTGTTATCTTTGTTCAAAGCGATGTTCTTAAGGGCTTCAAAAGCATCGATGTCGATTTCTTCAGTAGTATTGTTGTTGAAAGTAACTTGGTATGAAATGATGTTACCTTCTGATTCGCGGGGATGGATTGAGTTCACGTTGTTCACGTTAATCAAACGACCATCGCCAGTTTCAACTAATCCAGAAAAGTTCATGTTTTTCACCTCCTTACTAGTATTATTACATATGACGCGCCAAAAGATAACTAATAACACGCTCAAATTGCCGTTAAATTGGGAATTTATTGCCTTTTGTTAATTTCGTGATTTACATTAAAAAGACTTAATAAATTAAGCAAGCGTTTTTATTGCAACCGTTTTCATATGGGAGTATATTAGGGTCAACAAAAGAATTAAGTACTTTTGGGAGGAAGAAATTATGACAGATGTAAAGAAAATTCCTGCAGCAGTAGCAATGCTTAAAGTTATTGAATCATATGGCGTTAAGGACGTTTATGGATACCCTGGTGGTTCCATTAACTCAACGCTTGCTGCGCTCGATCAAGAAAAAGATAACATTAATTACGTACAAATTCGACACGAACAGGTTGGGGCATTAACGGCCGCTGCTCACGCTAAACTAACTGGTAAAGTCGGAGTTGCCTTTGGATCAGCTGGTCCTGGTGCGGTCAACTTATTAAACGGCTTGTATGACGCTAAAGAAGACCACGCTCCAGTACTTGCCATCGTTGGCCAAGTTGGTCATGACAACATGAACTACAATTACTTCCAAGAATTTCCAGAGACCCCAATGTTCTCTGATGTTTCGGTTTATGACCGTATTGTAATGACTCCTGAAAGCTTGCCACACGTTGTTGACCGTGCGATTCACGAAGCATACGCTAACAAGGGTGTTGCCGTAGTTGTCATTCCAAATGACTTCGGTTTTGACGAAATTCCAGATGTTCCGTACAGTTCTGCATCAAAGACTTACGACAAGCCAGCTCCAGAACCAGTCGCAACTGATGACGAAGTAAGTCAAGCCCTTAAGATGATTAAGAACGCTAAACGTCCAGTGCTTCACGTTGGTCGTGGAATCAAGGGCAACGGCGACAAGTTAATCGAACTTTCAAAGAAACTCCAGATTCCAGTTATTATGGACGGATTAGCTTTAGGCTACGTTGACGCCAACTACGAAGCTAACCTAGGAACCGCCAACCGTGCCGCATCAAAGGCCGCTGACGAAATCTTAAGTACCGCTGACCTAGTTATCGCCATTGGTGGTGACTTCCCATTCGCTAAATCAGTTTATGCAAGTCACAAATTCGCTTACATCCAAGTTGATGACTCTCAAATCCAACTTGGTCGTCACCACGAAGTTGACCTCCCAATCTGGTCTGACGCGGGCTCATTTGTTGACAAGGCATTGGCTCAAAGTGAAAAAGTTGCTCCAAGTCCATTCTACAAGGCTGCCGTTGCTGACCAAGCTAACTGGATGGAGTACATTCACAAGATGTTAAACATTGGTAGTGACGAGACCGATGAGAGTAATGGTAGTTTCATGGAAGAATTCAAGGACTTTGGTAAGCACTTGAAGGACACCATGACTAACGCTAACTCAACCATGCCAGTTGCCCCAATCTACAAACAAATTAACCGAGTAGCCGACAAAGATGCTGTCTTCTCAATCGACGTTGGTGACAACATCATCAACAGTTTCAGATACTTGGACATTCAACCAACTAACAAGTGGGTCATTTCCGCATTGTTTGCAACGATGGGTTCTGGACTTCCTGGTGCCATTGCTGCTCAGAAGGCTTACCCAGATCGTCAAGTCTTTAACATTGCTGGTGACGGTGCCCTTTCAATGGTTATCCAAGACTTAGTAACTTTGACGAAGTATCAACTTCCAGTTATTAACGTGGTTACTTCAAACGAAGACTTAGGCTTCATCGAAGGTGAACAAGAAGACTTACCAATGCAATTCTTCGGCCTTCAACTTCAAGGTCAAAGCTTTGAATTGATCGCTAAGGGAATGGGAATTGACGCTACGACTGTTCACAACGTTTCTGAACTTCCAGCTGCTTTTGACAAAGCCGTTAAGGTTACCAAAGCCGGTCACCCATTCTTGATTGACGCAAAGATTAACCAAGACCGTGGACTTCCAGTTGAAGATTTGATTGTTAAGATTGAAAATGGTCAAATCGTTGAAACCATCAGTCCAAACTACAAGAAAGACAAGAATGACAATAAGACTTACACATTACCAGAATTCTTCGCAGAATATGGTGGCGAAGGCTTGTTACCACTTAAGGACTTCTTCGATAAATACGATGTTCAACTTTAATAAGTAAGAAAAAGAGCTCTCATTGAGAGCTCTTTTTTGTGGGCAAATAGAGGATGTAAAAACTTGAGCAAATTCCTCAGCTCACGGCGATTTAATGGTATGATGAAAGTAATCACAAGAGGATATCGGAGATGAAATATAATGAGTTTTAAAAGATTTGTTAATTGGTTTTTAGTTGTTTTTTGGATCGTGACTTTCGTAGTGTTAGCCATGGGTTTCAGTATGGTCTCAATGTATATGATGGTGATCGGAATGCTGATTCATAGTTTAAATTGTGTCGTAGGAGATAAAATTTAAAGGAGGAATTAGATGTTTAAACCAATTTTATTGATTATCGCAGTGATTGCCTTAATCATTGCCTGTTATTTATATTGGACGAATCGCGGTCGAGCTGACGATAAAAGTTATATCAAGAGCTGGACGTACTGCTTCTTTGTTGTATGTATGCTGGTTGCTGTTGTAACTTTTGCTGTCGCCACCAGAAACATTTTG
Organism: Fructilactobacillus sp. X3R2C1; assembly: GCF_059901235.1. NCBI lineage: Bacteria > Bacillati > Bacillota > Bacilli > Lactobacillales > Lactobacillaceae > Fructilactobacillus > Fructilactobacillus sp. X3R2C1. The sequence goes on along the minus strand of NZ_JBWXVA010000004.1, from coordinate 17,735 downwards.
TCGGTTGCTGGCTTTGTGATTGCCTTCATCCTGTTTATCTACTACCTGGTTCGCTACTTTATGGCTGCTTTAGGTAAAGGATACAGCTGGGATCAGACCGTTTTTCTGAAATACTTTAGAAGAGCTGTGTACGCACTGCTTGCAACCCTAATCTTCTTCATTGCGTTCTACTGTTCATCAAACAACCAGTTGGATATGTTGCATCATCGAGAAATTACTTCACATCTCCAGATGAAGCATAAGAAGACGCATAAGGAAAAGATGAGAATGGAGAAGAAGGATAAGAAAGCGGAAATGAAATAGTTGAGGGAAGCCCTGTAGTGGGGCTTTTTGTGTATTAAATTATATGAAGGGTCTTGTGTATTTAATGGATATTAGTTATAAAGATTCAGAATTGACTAATTTAATAAAAAATATAAGTAATTTATTAGATAATGGTAAATATGATAATGTTTTTGATAAAATGCGTGAAATAGCTAATGGATTAAACGATCAAAACGCTAAAGATGTTGTAGATAGTTCAATAGTGGAAGATAGTAGTTCTTTGGATTCTGCTAGAGGAAGGGAATTACCTTACCTTTTAGGGATAGAAAGTCCTAATCTAAATTATACTTATGAATTAAAGGAAAGGATAAAATTAAGATCATCAACTACGCCAGTTTTGGTATATCCATATAGAAAAGATAGATTAGATTATTCAGTAAAAACATTTGATCCTAGAGTAATAGAATATAATGATTTTACTTATCTTTATCCCTTGAATTTGGTAAATGTTGTAAGCGGTAAAAATCATTATATTTATTGTCTAATTTATAAAAAAATACCGTTTTACATCCCTGTAAATCAAATTGCTAATTATGATTATTTATATGATTTACAATATTTTGATGGATATTCTTTTAGAAAAATGAATAATCATAAATTATTCAATATTTTCCCAGATAAAAAGATAAAAAACAAAAATTGGAAGAAAAAATATAGAAGATATGGTTATTTGTTTGAAATAGGAAGAAAGCTTAAGGAACATCGTGATGTTTTTCCTACTAGGGTTAATAAAGTTATTGATAATCATGGAGAATATTTGAAAGACAAAAAGCTTTCACCAAAAGAATTAATGATAGAACAAAATCAAAATTTGATTACAGAAATTCTCAGTAAATATGGCAATACAGGGTATATTTTATTCACGCATAAAAACTTAGAAGATGTTGATACGGAGATTGATAATATATGGCATGGTACATTTTTACATTTGAACAATAATAATAATATTAATTGTTCGATGGATGATTTAAGAATTAAAAATAGATCTCTTAGGGATTTAAGAAATGAAATGCATAAACTTTTCATTAAGGATAAGGAAAAGTAACAAATATTAGTTAGAGTTAATCTCTGTGGGTGATATTTATATTGAAAAAAGACTCTTTAATCAAAATAGTTACATTTATTTCTAAACCAGAAAATTGCGTTATTTTAATAGCTGCTTTTTTAACATCAATAGTAATTTTATTATTAAATTTACTTCCATTTTCATTAAAAAAAACATTAGGTATTAATAATATGTTATTAAAATATAATTTTTGGATAATTCTTGTATTTCTAATATCACTTTTTTTGTTGATTTGTCAGATTGCATCGTTTTTAATAAGATGTTGGAATAATAAAAGAGACAACGAAAGGGTAGATAAGTCTTGCATGAATTTAACAAATGATCCTTATTGTTGGAAAATACTTTTAAAGTTATATGATGCACATGGAGGAGCCATATTGTTAAACGAATACAATCAAAATGTTTTAAAGTTGAAAAATGCTAAGCTTATCACAAGAATTAGCGGTCAAACTATATCTTCTCTATATAATTGGCAAAGTGCTAACTTTCTGTATGTGTTAAACCCCAATGCAGAAAAATATATTAAAGCTAAACTGAACAGTGAAATGAAAAATGATTATTAAATAAATATGATTTTTCATACAAGTTTTCTTTAAATTACTTTATTTCCTATGGTAAAATTATTATCGTGAAAAATTTCATTTTTACGTACTTTACTGTGCGTACGATAATATTCTACTTGGAGGTTAACGTTCATGAACGTTATGCAAGCAATTGAGAAGACCGTCACTAATGCGGGAATCATTAGTTCGATCACCTCAACAATTTTCATTATTTTACTTGGTTTCTTTTTACGTAAGAAGAACATTTTTACCGACAAATTCGGGAAGATGTTGTCAAAGGTCGTACTGACCGTCGCCATTCCAGCTTTGGCACTGAACTCATTCATGCAGCCAATCAACGATGATACCTTGAAAGAAGGAATGAATGTCCTATTATGGGGTTTCATCATTTACATCATCTTGATTTTCGTTGCGCCACTGCTTTATCCCAAACAAGACAAGGATAAAAAAGAAGTGATGGGAATTTTAACGACGTTTGGTTCCACGACTTTCTTTGGAATTCCGATCGTTGGTGCAGTCTTTGGACCCAAAGGAATTATGTACAGTTCCATTTTCAACATTGGTTACCGGGTTTTCCTTTATTCATACGCCTACATCAGAATGTCAGGTTTGAAGATGGAAATGAAAAACATCAAGAAAATGTTTCTAAATCCGGTTGTAATTGCAACTTTCCTCGGGCTTTTTCTGTGGCTAGGACAAAACTATGTTCCACATGTAACAGTCCAAACGATGTTAAATGGAATTCCTGGCAAAGGTACGAGTAGTGTGGCCTTCTATCGAATTGACCAAACCGCCTTGTGGCTCTGGAAACCGTTGAACTACTTAGCGCAACTATCCTCTCCACTTGCTTGGTTATCAATCGGTGTTACGCTTGGTTCCATTTCATTCAAGCAGGCCGCTTCCAACAAGCTTTCTTGGTACTACAGTTGGAACAAGGTTATCATTGTGCCATTGTTCAACCTGATTGCTTTGACTGCACTTTCAATGCTGGGCATCATGCCAATGAGCTACGTGGCCATTGCAACGATTGTCATCATGATGGCAACCCCAACTGCCACGGTTGCTTCAGCATACGCAATTAGTTTCAATCGGGATCCAGTCTTGGCTTCCAACGCATCGTTCTTGTCGACTATTCTGTCAGTGATCATGATGCCAATTTGGATTGCGCTGCTGGAAGTCATTAATAACTCCGGGATTATCAAATAATGGGTGATAAAATGTTCAAAATTACTGCGTACGGGGTGCGTCCCGTTGAAGTCAGTTACTTCAAAGATTTGAATAAATACGATTATGAATTGAACCTGGTTTCAGAAATGTTAAATCGCGACAACGCCATTGATTCCAAAGGGTCAAAAGGGGTGTTAGTTCGTGGAAATTGTCTGACTGACCGGGAAAATTTACAGAAATTTGCCGACTGGGGTATTAAGTATGTCTTCACACGCACGGTTGGATACGACCATATTGACATGAAGGCTGCCAAGGAACTGGGTATCAAGGTCGCTCGCGTTCCTGGATATTCGCCGTACGCTGTGGCTGAATTGGCGATGACCCTTGGAATGAGTCTATTTCGTAAAGTAGCTTCCGAAATCAACGCCACTCACGCTGGCAATTTTATCGTCAATGATTCGTACTTTAGTCGTGAGATTCATTCTAGTACCGTTGGAATTATCGGTGCGGGCCGCATTGGTCGTGCTGAAGCTAGTTTGTACAGTGGAATGGGTGCAACCGTGCTCGCTAACGACGGTCACAAGGTTAACGCTCCTGAAATCGATGAATACGTCCCCATTGATGAACTATTGAAGCGGTCTGACATTGTTTCACTGCACGTTCCCTACATTAAAGGTGAAACTGATAACTTAATCAGTACCGCCCAAATCAATTTAATGAAAGACGATGCCATTTTGGTTAATACGGCTCGTGGTCAAGTGGTTGACTTAAAAGCCGTCGATAATGCTCTTGCGTCCGGCACATTAGGTGGATATGGTTCTGACGTGTTAATTGATGAAGCTAACATTTTTGGTCACGAATTCAAAGGGATCGACAATATTAAGAACCAGGAAGTCGTTAACCTAATGAAAAAGTATCCAAACGCAATTGTGACGCCGCACGTTGGTTCGTTTACGGAACCGGCTTTGACGGACATGATTACCGTTAGTTACGACAATTTTCATGAAATGTTGACGACGGGTAAGTCGAAGAACGAGATTTAAGATTAAAAGAGAATATTAATTTTAGTCAGCGTTTAACAATTATTGAGAGTGTCTTTTTTAAAGACATTCTTTTTAGTTTTACTTTTTATTCTATATGGTATAATCATCACTATAAAAAATTTCATTTTTACGTACGAAGAGAGATGATACTACATGAAAGTGGTTAATTGTAATAATTTCAAAGTGAACTTTGAAACGTACATGGATCAAGCTATGAAGGACGATGAAGAGATTACCATTCATTGTGAGAATGGTGATTCGGCGGTGCTCGTTTCAAAAAAGAAATATGATAGCATGATCGAGAATCTGTTTGTCTTAGGAAATGGTGAGAATTTGAAGTTCTTGGAACATTCAAAGAAGCAATTGAAAAATGGAAAAACGAATTATTTGAAATGATTATGTTGTATAATAATAAATGTAAATAACACATGGTCACCAATTTTTGGTAGGATTGATGAGTAATAGTTCGTTAGCTTGTTGCTGATGAATTCGTTTGTTTTTAGCATTAAAAAATGCAGCTTCCATTGAGGAAGCTGCACTTTTTAATTATTATGACTGTTTAAGTAATCAAATATCATATCTATTAAACGAATGATTAAGTTAAGTTATAATAATAGATGTAAATAGTTCATGGGATCATCGATTTTTAGTAGGATTGATGATCGAGAGTTCATCGGCTTGTCGCTGATGAGCTCTTTTTTTATCCATCAAAACACGTGAAAAGGCTGAAACCCCCAATTGGTTTCAGCCTTTTTGGTACTATAGGTCTCGCTAATGTGGAGACATTGACAAGATGGTGCCATTCCCACTAACGCAGGGAGCCTCGTTACCTCTATGATACCATTTCAATTTAATTAAATAAATGCCGTAATGGCGGAAGCAAAGACAATGAGAACTAACCCAAGGTAGGTCAGAGTCATTTCCTTTGGCGTCTTCTTCTGGTGCAGGAAGTAAATCCCGGTCAAAGTAGAAACCAAGACGGCTAGTTGACCCAGAACGTTGGCGGTTGCCAATCCGTTCATGTCAGGTTGAGCTGAGATTAAGTACATTAACATACCAAAGCCTTGCGATAATCCAGCAAGAATGTTTTTGTATGAAACGGATTGAATGAAGACATTTTCGTCTTTTAAGTTCCACAAATCGTAAATCACGGCACATAGTACCATTCCGATGGCCTGGGGAAGAAACGCATGGTTCCCGTCCATGGCTTGCATGTTTGGCAATAAAGCCTTCATTGATGGCATGATGACCACCTGTGGAGCGGCTGAGTAAACTAAGTATCCAAGGGCACCAATCAGCTGAAAGATCGTAGCTTTCTTTAAAGCACCCTTATTGGTGGATTCTGGGTTTTGGACCCAAGCGGTGAGAGTCGCACCAAGGATTACGATAACTAGGGCAGTAAATCCTAAGACTTTTCCGATAATGCCAGTCCAGTCTCCTAGAACAAAGACTCCCCAAAGCGACGTCAGAATCAGCTGAAAGGCCGTGGTAATCGGCATTACTCGTGATGATCCAACTAACTTAAAACCCTTGAACTGCATGATCTGACCAAAGCCCCAGCCAAGTCCAGAAATAATTCCAAAAGTGGTACTGATCCAACCAGGAAGGGCTAATCCTTCAATGAAAAACAGGACGACCGCAAAGACTAAGGTTCCAAGGGTAGCACCTAAGATTTGGTTGGCGGGTTTTCCACCAACCTTTGAAGCAATCGTTGGGAAAAGTCCCCAACCGACCATCGGTCCTAAACCAATTAATATCGCTAGCCAATTCATAATAATAACCTCCTAAAGTGTGTGAATGAATTTTTGAAACGCCGCGGTTCCCTGATCATCAAGCTTGAAGACCCCGGCGTTTTCCAAGACGTGCATAAAGGTAATCCCGACTTCTTTGTCAATCACGTCCTGGACGTTATCGGGATTGAGTTGGTAACTTTGTTTGATCTGGTTGGCCCAGGCAACGTGATAATCCGCGATGTCGTTAGGTTGACCAAGTAGATACTTCTTGACCTCGGCCAGTTCGGATTTCAGACGAGCGGGTAGAATGGCCCGTCCCATCACCTCAATCAGGCCAATGTTTTCCTTTTTGATGTGTTGATATTCGGCGTGGGGATGAAAAATGCCATCGGGATACTTCTTGGACGTCTGGTTATCACGCAGAACCACGTAGACCTCAAATTGCCCCTGCTTGTTCATGCGGACGATGGGCGTTACCGTGTGATGTGGTGTCCCATTCGTTTCGGCACGGACGTCAACGGACGGGTCCGAATACTTGCGCCATTCATTTAAGATGTGGGTCGCAAAATCAATCAGTTCCTGTTTATCGGTCCCGGTCAGGCGAATCGTCGACATCGGCCAGTTTAAGACCTCGGCCTTAACGTCTGGATACTGGTCCAGGTCAAAGGTGAACCGGGTCTGTGCTTTCATCATTGGGAAGGTGTGATAGCCGCCCTGGTAGTGTTCGTGGCTCAGAATTGAACCACCCACGATTGGTAGGTCCGCATTACTCCCCATAAAGTACGCAGGGAACATCGAAACAATTTCAGTTAGATTGAAAAACGTCTGCGCGCTAATTTTCATCGGCTCGTGAACATCATCCAAAAAGATGCAGTGCTGATCAAAGTAGGAGTACGGTGAATACTGAAAGCCCCACGGTTTCCCGCCGACTAAAACATCAATGATGCGGTGATTAACCCGCACCGGAATTTGCGAATTACCGTAGTAACCCTCGGTTTGAGCGCACAGGTTGCACTCTGGATAACCAAAGTGGGTGTTTTGACCGGCCTTGGCAATGTCCTTGGGGTCCTTCTCCGGTTTCGACAGGTTAATCGTGATTTCCAGATCCCCAAACTTGGTGTCAATGTCCCAGAGCAGGTTCTTCTTGATGCGAGCGGTTTTAATGTAGTTATTTTGTTGGCTTAAATTGTAAAAATAGTTTGTGGCCCGGTCGGGGGCTTGCTGATACAGGTTCCAGAACTTGTCGTTGACGACGCTTGGAAGCGGGGTGTAGAGATTGGTCAGTTCCGCTTCTAACAGTTCACGGTTTTTGAGGGTATCGTCAATTTGACCATTCTTAACGGCCACGTCGATTAGCTGGTCGACCGTTGCCAATAATTGGTCAGATAAGTTCGAATTGGACACGTTCTTTTCACCAACCAGATGGTAAAGATAATTTATGAGATACGTGCGATCCGTTGGTCGGTACGTTTGTCCGGTATCAATGACCTGGTCCGCGTAGTGTTCAACTAGATTTTCCATGTTGTTCACCTCACCTAAATCTGGATTTCTTTCGGGCCATCCGAGATGTTGGCGATGTAGAAGTCAGCGTCGTAGCCGAACTGGTATTTGTAGGTGTCACCAACGTTTTTGGTGAAGCTTGCAACTTGGTCGGATGGAACAATCGCAATCGCACACCCACCAAAACCAGCACCAATCATTCGTGATCCAACGGCACCGTTCTTCCAAGCTTCATGAACTAGCGTATCCAAGTTCGGACCAGTGACTTCGTAATCGTATTCAAGGGAAATGTGAGAAGCGTTCACCAGTCGACCAAATTCAGCAATAGCGTTGTTACGTAAAGCCTTCACGGCTCTTAAGGTTCGTTGATTTTCGGAAACCGCATGACGGGCTCGTTTCAACAACGTTGCGTCATTAATGGTGTAGGTGTACTCGTCGAATTCATCATTTGACATGGCACCAAACGAGGAGAAATCGGCCACCTTGTTGACGAGTTTTAAGGCGTCCTCACACTGTTGGCGGCGCTCGTTGTACTTGGAATCTTTGAGGCCCCGTTTCTTGTTGGTATTCATGATGACGATTTTATCGTTTCCGAGTTTAATCGGAACGAACTCGCTCTTCATCGTGTTGGTGTCCAGCAGAATGGCCGTATCTTTTTTGCCCATCTCAACGGCGTACTGGTCCATGATGCCGGAATTCACACCGATATCGTTGTTTTCCACATGTTGTCCGAGTTTGGATAGTTCTGGTCCCGAGAAGACGTCGTTAAACTGGTCGTTTAAAATCTTGCCAAACAACATCTCAATGGAAGCAGATGATGATAGTCCTGACTCATCCGGTAAAGTGCCATAAATTAGAATGTTGAAACCATGATCCAGCTTGTGACCCTTGTCATAAAAGGCCTTAAACATGCCTTTGGGGTAGTTAATCCAGCCATCATCGTGGTTAATTGTTAGGTCGTCGATTTGAAAAGAGTTGACTCCCGTATCCGGGAAGTTCTCCGAATAGATGTTGACCTGTTTGTCGTTACTTGGGGTCGCCACGGCGTACGTCCCAAGGCTAATGGCACACGGGAAGACGTGACCACCGTTGTAATCGGTGTGCTCGCCAATTAGGTTGATTCGGCCGGGCGCAAAGTACGCCTTGGTCGGTTCTTGTTGATACAAGTCTTGAAATTTATCCTTTAAATTACTAATAATTTTGTTAGTTGAAGTTATTTTCTCGGTCATTTAAAACATCTCCTTAGAAATCATTTCATTTGTAGTGATTTCTATTTTGAGAGTAAGCGTTTTCATATGGTAAGTCAAGATTTTTTATCTTATAAAATAAATTGTGTAAATGGCCCAAATCCTTAATTTGTTGCGTATGTAAGCGCTTTACATAGTCAAACAATTCGTTATACTGAAATTGTGATCACATTGAATTTGTTAAAAAGCAACAATTTAAGCAATAGGAGGATGGTTATGGATAAATCAAAATCAAAACCTAAGAAGGACACCCTTCCGCGGTTAAGTTTGTATACAATTTTTGCGATGACGTTTGGCTTCTTTGGAGTCAGTATGGCATTTTCGCTTCAAAGTTCACAGATGGGACGGATCTTTCAGACCATTGGTGCCGATCCAACTAAATTAGGATTCTTTTTCCTACTACCACCGTTGGCTGGAATGATTATACAGCCCTTAATTGGGAAATATTCAGATGTCACTTGGAATCGGTTTGGTAGAAGAATGCCATACTTACTAGTGGGAGCTCCAGTAGCAGCCATCGTGTTGGTATTATTGCCAAACGCTGGATCCTTTGGATTTGGTTACGGATCGTTTGCCGCTTTACTTTTTGGTGCTATCACAATTGCTGTGATGGATGTTTCGTCAAATGCATGTATGCAACCTTCCAAGATGATTGTTGGTGACATGGTAAATGAAGATCAAAAGGATTTGACCTGGTCATGGCAGCAGTCCTATGCCAATCTAGGTGGAGTGTTTGCGACGTTATTACCATTTATTTTAACGGCAATTGGAATTTCTAACGTTGCTCCAAAAGGTGTGGTTCCGTTATCGGTTAAGATGTCCTTTTACATCGCCGCCGCAGTTCTTTTAATCATGTCATTGTATACGGTATTATCGGTTCACGAATACAGTCCGACGGTCTACGCTAAATATCATGGGATTGACGTTAACAGTCAAAAAACTAAGAGTAGTTTAATTAAATTGTTAAGAACTGCTCCTCGCCCGTTTTGGGAAGTTTCGTTCGTCCAATTCTTTAGTTGGTTTGCTTTTCAATACTTATGGACTTACGGAACGGGTTCAATCGCCAAGACGATTTGGCATGTCACTGATCCAACTTCTGCTGCATACCAAGCAGCCGGGAACTGGTTTGGAATTTTGTCAGGAATTGAGGGACTGGCCGCTGCTATCTTTGGTTTCTTGGTTCTGTCACAAACTAAACCCAATTCACGTAAAATGTGGTACCGAATTGGATTGTTTGCCGGTGGGGTTGGATTTGTTTGGTTGTCATTTATTCATTCCCAAGCTCTTTCAGTGGTAGCCTTTGTTTTAATCGGAATTTCCTTTTTGGCAATGCAATCTGAGTCTTTGTCAATCGTTACTGGGGCTTTAAACGGTGAGGACGAAGGTGCTTACTTAGGACTCTTTAATATCAGTATCTGTATGCCACAGATCATCGCATCGTTGGCCAGCTTTGTGATTTTACCATTAATTGGTAAATCAATGCCGGGGATGATTTTGGTAGCTGGAATTATGATGCTGATTGGAGTATTAGCCGTTAGTGCTATTCACGTGAAACCAATTGTAACTTCAAAATAAGATTTAATTTAGAAGTTTGTTATGAAAAATTATCAATGGTGGAAAATGCAAAAGAAATCCGTCAGAATTATAATGATATCGAAAGTGAGTTGCGCACTTATGAAACAAGAATTTATTTAAGTAAATAAAAATGGGCTCATCAAACCATACCTTGATGAGCCTATTCTTGGTGAAAATTGATTTGAGAGGTGGAAATGATGAAAGACAAACAATGGTGGAAAAATGCAGTGGTGTACCAAGTTTACCCACAAAGTTTTCAAGACAGTAACGGTGACGGAGTCGGCGATTTAAATGGCATTAGAGAACGGTTGCCGTACATCAAAAAGCTTGGTGCCAACGTGATTTGGTTGAATCCAATCTATGAATCACCAGAAGAAGATAATGGTTATGATATCGCCGATTATCGCAAAATTAATCCGAAGTATGGCGACATGGAGTCATTTCAAAAATTGTTAGACCGGGCTCATGAATTGGGAATTAAAATTGTGATGGATTTAGTTGTTAATCACACTTCCGATCAGCATAAATGGTTTCAGGAAAGTAGGAAATCAAAAGACAATCCGTACCGTGATTATTACTACTGGAAAGATCCGGTTGACGGACATGAACCGAACGACTGGGGTTCCTTTTTCAACGGTTCAACGTGGAAGTATGATAAATCAACTGATCAGTACTACTTACACCTTTTCGCGGATGGGCAACCCGATTTGAACTGGGAGAATCCAAAAGTCAGAGAAGAAGTTAAGAGATTGATGAAGTTTTGGTTGGATAAGGGGGTTGATGGTTTTCGAATGGACGCCATTAACCTAATTTCAAAGCCAAAAGGACTACCCAACATGCCTAAACCCGAGAATGCGAAATACTCAGCTCCTGGTGCTGGGGTTTTGAACGGACCACGGTTGAATGAGTTTTTGCGTGAATTGAATACCGATGTCTTATCAAAATATGACATCATGACGGTCGGTGAAATGTCAGGAACTAATCCAGAACAGGCACTGGAATACACTGGTTTTGACGCGCATGAACTTAACATGGTTTTTCAATTTGAACACGTTGAATTGACACCCAATCCTGATCCAAGACTGGGAAAGTGGAACGATCAACCAATTAAGTTAACTGAACTAAAGCAAGTCTTTAATAACTGGCAAACGAAGCTAAATGGTAAGGGTTGGAATTCACTTTACTGGAGTAATCATGACCAACCTCGTGCCGTGAGTCGGTTTGCCACCGATGATCCCAAGTATCGTGTTTTAGCTGCCAAAATGCTTGGCACCACACTTCACATGATGCAAGGGACGCCATACATCTTTGAGGGTGAAGAGCTAGGGATGACGAACGCTCATAAAGAGGATTTGAGTCAGTACGAAGATATTGAAACAATTAATGCTTACGACCAATTTGTTAAAAAAGAGAAAATTGTTTCACCAACAAAAATGATGAGTTATCTGGCTCATATGTCTCGTGATAATGCACGAACTCCGATGCAGTGGGATGTCTCCAAGAATGCTGGCTTTACCACTGGAACACCGTGGTTTGCGGCGAACAAGAACTATAAGGAAATTAACGCGAAGAATGAGGTTGACGATCCAAATTCGGTCTTTGCTTACTATCAGAAGTTAATTGAATTGCGTAAGAATAATCCAATTATCATTGAAGGGGATTTTGAACTGCTAGACCCAGACGATGAGGAAGTCTTTGCCTACAAGCGTCATTATCAAGGTAAAACTTTGTTGGTTATCAGTAATTTCACTGATCATGAGGTAGAACGTGATTATGACGTGCCTGATGGTGCGGAAGAATTGATTGGTAATTACGCTGATGATGCAGGTAAGAAGTTGAGGGCGTATGAGAGTAAAGTGTATAAGATATAAAAGTAATAAATGGTCCTATAATTAAGTTAATTATAGGACCATTTATTATATAGTATTTTGCTAGTTGTTTTTATTAATGATAAAATTCACATTGTATATGCAATTTTTTAAAATCACGAGGTGGTAACTTTCATATGAAATCAGAACTAGGATTTGAAGATGAATTAATTGATCATTTAACTAAAATTGGAAACGATAAACAGTGGCAATATGATCCTAATATTAAAACGACTGAGCAGTTATGGAATAATTTCAAAGCGATTCTTGAACAACATAATCAAGATAAATTAGATAAGCCATTAAGTAATAATGAGTTTTCTCAAGTTAAACGGCAAATTGAGGATCTTCATACTCCGTACATGGCAGGTCGTTTTTTGTATGGTTTTAACGGCCAGTCAGAAGTAAGTGTTGATCTAGATAATGGAAAACAGGCTATTTTAACTGTTTTTAAACAGGATCAAATTGGTGCCGGAGACAATATTTATCAAATCGTTAACCAAATTGAGAGACCTGCAAAGATCTCTGGAAGAAGAGATCGTCGTTTTGACGTCACCATGTTGATTAATGGCCTTCCTATTATCCAAATTGAAGAAAAACGAGCTGATCATCCAGTTAAAGAAGCATTTAATCAAATGCAACAGTATATCGATGAAGGTCAGTATACTGATATTTTTTCGACGCTTCAAATCCTAGTGGGAATGACACCGAATGAAACACGATATATGGCTAATACTCCGTACGATGATTTTAATACGGATTTTGCTTTTCAGTGGGAGAAAGAAAGTAATAATGAGCCAGTATTAAACTGGCGTGATTTTATTAATCGAGTACTATCAATTCCCATGGCTCATGAAATGGCAACCAACTACATGATTTTAGACGGATCTAGAGGTCATCAAAGTATTAAAGTAATGCGTCCTTATCAAGTTTATGCCACAAAACGTGTCATCAATAAGTTAAAAACGGCAACTTTTGAAAAAGCGGACCAAAAATTAGGTTATATTTGGCACACTACTGGCTCAGGTAAGACCATTAGTAGTTTTAAAACAGCTTGGTTAGCTTCACGTCTTCCTAATGTTGATAAAGTTGTCTTTATCGTTGATCGTAGAGCTTTAACGCAACAAACAGCTGAAAGTTATTCCGCTTATGATCCTGATAGTGATGATAATAATAAAAATGGGGTAGTGGATAATACTGCCAACGTCAAAGATTTAGCTAAAAAGTTAAAAAGTAACGGTAATGGAATTGTTGTAACATCGATTCAAAAGCTAGATAAATTAGTTCAAAGAAAAACCAAATTACCAGATAAAAACATTTTGTTTATCGTCGATGAAGCCCATCGTTCCACTAGTGGAGATATGTTGCAACGTGCTAAAGATGCATTTCCACATTCTGAATGGGTTGGATATACAGGAACACCGAAATTTGCTGATAAAAATGGTAAAAGTGATGGACCCACGACTCGAGAAATTTTTGGTGATTTGCTTCATGCTTATACCATTCGTCAGGCAATTGCCGACCATAATGTGCTTGGATTTAAAGTGGACTTCAACACTACCTTGCCAGAATCAATTTTAAGGACTCAGTATTTACCTGAATTTTATCGACAGAAGTATCCCAAATGGTCGCAAGAAAAAATTAATAATAAGATCAATAATCTTACTCAGGCCGACATGGACGACCAAGTGTCAAGTAGTGTCTATGATTATAATGAAGACCATATTAATAAAGTAGTTGATGATATTCTTTTAAAGTGGAAGAATCGATCTGTTGATTACCGATATAGTGCCATCTTGACGACTCATGTTGGTGGGATGGCTTCATCATCTAAAATGGCTAAAATGTATTATGATGCAATTACTAAGAAAACAGCCAATTCTGATCATCCATTAAAAGTCGCGGTAACTTTTAGTAACGATAATTCCAACAAAGACAATATGGGAGAAACTAATCGGAATTTACGTGATGCCATAAAACAATATAATCAAACGTTTGGGACAAATTTTGATGATACCACTTTTAAAGAATACCGCGAAGATGTGATGGCAAGACTTAATCGTAGTGCTTCAGATGGTAATTATCTTGAGCTAGTAATTGTAGTGGATCAACTTTTAACTGGATTTGACGCCCCGACATTAAATACGTTATATGTCGATCGAACTTTGCGTGGAGCTAATTTAATTCAGGCTTATTCCAGAACTAATCGGATTCAAGACTCCAACTATAAACGATTTGGTCGTATTGTTAATTATCGATGGCCGAAATTATCTGAAGATTTGATGAATGATGCTTTGGCTGTATATGCCAACAAAGATTCTGCTAATTATCAAACCAAACTTCCAATGGATGAAGAAGCAGATGAGGCTGTAATCCTCCCTGATTATAAGGACATGATCACTGAAACGTCTGATGTAGTTGATAAGTTAGATACCTTAACCAATGGATTTCAATATATTTCACCTAGTCGTGATGAGGATAAAGAGACCTTGAAGTTACTACGCACATACAATAATAATGTTGTAGCTTTGAAACAGTACGACGAGTACGATTATGATCATCCAAATGATTTATTAAATCAGCTTGGTATTTCTGAAGACGAGGAGGTTGCATTAACCACTAAGATCCAACGGGAATTAAAGAATACATTTAAAAAAGATGATCCTGATTTTGAGATTGACTTTAAAATGGAACATATTAATGAAATTGATGTTGATTACGATTACCTCAGAGAACTATTGGCTAAACTTGCCAATCAAGTCAACGATCAAGACGAAGATGGTGCTGTAGAAACATATAACAAATTGAACGATCTCGCCAATCAAGTTGATGAAAAATATGCTCAAAAAATCAAACGAACTGCTGAAGCAATTAAAAATGATGAAATCGATAAATCTAAACTTGGTGATTATCCCTTAAACGGTGATGACATGAAAGATTTAATGGATAATCAGGAATACCTATCACGACGAAGTGAGATCTTAAAATTTCGCCAAAAGTATGGATTTGTTGATGCTGATGGAACTAAGGATTTATTTAATAAGATCTTGGATCGTCACATCTATGGGAATGATGACCTTGATAACAATGGAGAATTAAAAAAGATTATTAATTTAGCTCAAAATTATTATCAGCAAGATGCCATTGATCCGGAAGTTAAGTCACTTTCAAGGATTAAATACAGAATTAACTTACGTAAAGCAGTAGAAAAATTCGCAGATAATTTAACTCAAGAATATTAAAAATAGAGAAGGAACTAAATAATGGCTGAAAAACAAACAAAAGAAGCACAAGATATAACTTCCGAATTATGGGCAATGGCGAATGAACTTCGTGGGAATATGGATGCTAGTGAATACCGGAACTACATTCTGGGTTTTATGTTCTACCGTTACTTATCTGAACGTCAGGAACAATATCAAAAAAATGCTGATTTATTTGATTTACAAGATGGTGAAACCACTAATGACGCATATGTAAAAGCTGTAAAGGAAGATCCTGATAGCTTAAAGGATTATTTGGAAGACGCAGCCGATTCACTTGGATATGCTATTGCACCTCAATATGCCTGGGCTACGATTAATCAAAAAGTTGAAGATGGCACTATTACCGCTACTGACTTTCAAGAAATGTTTGATGATTTTAATCGAAACGCTCAGATCAATAAGGAAGCTCGCCAAGATTTCAGTGGCATCTTTACTGATATGAACCTTAACAATTCTCGTCTAGGGAATAACATGAGTTCTAGAGCCCGCGCACTTAACAATATCGTTAAAATGGTTAATAAATTTAACTATAACGATGCTGATGGACATGATATTCTTGGGGATGTTTATGAGTATTTAATCGCTAAATTCGCTAGTAGTTCAGGTAAAAAAGCGGGTGAATTCTATACTCCTCATGAAGTTTCTAAATTGTTGGCAGAATTAGCTACTTCTGATTTTAATGGAATTGATCATCAGTTTACGGTTTATGATCCTGCCATGGGTTCTGGTTCACTTCTTTTGACCGTTCAAGATGTGTTAAAACATAAGGGTTATGAAGGTCGAGTTAGTTTCTTTGGACAAGAATTAAACACGACAACCTATAACTTGGCACGAATGAATCTTATGATGCATGGTGTGGAGTACCAAAATATGGATCTACGAAACGCTGATACACTAGAAATGGATTGGCCAGACGGAATGGACAGTGATGGTGTCGATCATCCGCGAAACTTTGATGCTGTGGTTGCTAATCCACCTTATTCTGCCCATTGGGACAATAATGAACGTAAGATGAAAGATCCACGGTTCAGGGATTTTGGACGTCTAGCACCTAAATCTAAAGCTGACTTTGCCTTTGTTTTGCATGCGATTTATCACTTATCCAACGAAGGTAAAATGGCCATTGTCTTACCACACGGTGTTTTATTCCGCGGAGGAGCTGAAGGAACCATTAGAAAAACGTTGATTGAAAAGAATTATTTAGATGCTGTTGTTGGACTTCCAGCAAAGCTTTTCTATTCAACTTCAATTCCAACGGTTGTCTTGGTGTTCTCTAAGCACCGTACTAATAAAGATATCTTTTTTATTGACGCCTCAAGTGATTTTGAAAAGGGTAAGAATCAAAACGTTTTACGTCGACAAGACATTGATAAAATTGTTGAAACTTACAAAAAACGGGAAGACGTAGATAAATACGCGCATAAAGCTGATTTAGATGAAATCAAGGAGAATGAATTTAACCTTAATATTCCTCGCTACGTTGATACCTTTGAGGAAGAACCTCCTGTCGATGTCGATAAATTAGTATCAGACATTCAATCTACTGATAAGGAAATTAGTGGTTTAGAGACTGATATATCAAGGATGTTGGACGATCTTGTGGGTCAGGATGCTGTCGCTCAACAGCAGCTTGAGAAGATTAAGGAGTTATTTAAATGAAAAATGAAGAAATGACTCCAAAAATTAGATTTAAGGGATTTACTGACCCTTGGGAGCAGCGTAAGTTAAAAGACATTGCTGTAAGAGTTAATGGTAATAATGGGGAACAAGATCTTCCAGTGTTAACAATTTCAGCTTCTAAAGGATTAATAACTCAAAAAAGTAGATTTAGTAAAGTTATAGCAGGAACTGAATTAAAAAAATATACTTTATTGAATAAGGGAGATTTAACATACAATCATGGTAATTCAAAGTTAGCTGAATATGGTGCAGTGTTTAGCTTAAAGGATTTAAATAGCGCACTTGTACCACATGTTTATCATAGTTTTAGAACAAACAGTGACATTTCACCTGATTTTATTGAATATACATTTGCCACTAAAATTCCTAATAGATATCTAAGAAAATTAATTTCTTCTGGCGCAAGAATGGATGGGTTATTGAACATCAAATTTGATGAATTTTTTGGTGTTCCTTTATCCTTACCTTCTTTACAAGAACAAGAAAAAATCAGCAATATCTTAAACCAATCTAATGCTATTATCGCTGCCAATGAACGTAAATTAAAACAGTTAAAACAACTAAAAAAGTTGTTAATGCAACGAATTTTTAGTCAAAATTGGAGATTTAAAGGCTTTACTGACCCTTGGGAGCAGCGTAAGTTAAAAAACATATCAACGTATAGACGAGGATCTTTTCCCCAACCTTATGGAAAAAAAGAATG
>NZ_JBWXVA010000049.1:0-259 GCF_059901235.1 Fructilactobacillus sp. X3R2C1 | reverse complement strand
GCTGAAGGAAAAGGGAGCAGAGCACATTCGGATTTTTGCCGGCGGTGGCGGTGTCATCATCCCAAGGGAAATTAAAGAACTCCATGATTATGGGATTGCCCGTATTTTTTCGCCTGATGAAGGGCGGGAATATGGGCTTCAAGGGATGATAAACGTATTGATGGAGGAGTGTGATTTCTCGACAGTCAAACCATCTTTACAGGAACGCTTTGATGAATTGATTGCTGGGGGAACAAATGCCATTGCCCAATTCATTACC
>NZ_JBWXVA010000048.1:0-260 GCF_059901235.1 Fructilactobacillus sp. X3R2C1 | reverse complement strand
AAACAGTGCTCTACCCCCTACAGTGATACATGAGGCGCTACCTAAATAGCTTTCGAGGAGAACCAGCTATCTCCGAGCTTGATTAGCCTTTCACTCCGATCCACAGGTCATCCGCTAACTTTTCAACGGTAGTCGGTTCGGTCCTCCAGTCAGTGTTACCTAACCTTCAACCTGCCCATGGATAGATCGCCCGGTTTCGGGTCTATACCCAGCGACTAAACGCCCTATTAAGACTCGCTTTCGCTACGCCTCCCCTATTC
>NZ_JBWXVA010000047.1:0-261 GCF_059901235.1 Fructilactobacillus sp. X3R2C1 | reverse complement strand
AGTTATGACTGTTAATTCGTTCGAGGTACTTGAAGACTGGTCGTCCAATTCCGAAGGCCCGCGTCAAGATGACTGGCACGTAGACGATCAGGATGTTGTACGGATGGGTTGCCGAACGGCTAATTAGATAGCCGGCAACGAACATTAGTCCGATTCCACATCCAAACGTGAGAACACCTAGAAAGAAGACCCAGAACAACAAGACCTTGTACTTAGTTAGATACGGTTTAATCCACGTATCGTGTTTAAGAAGTTTACGCA
>NZ_JBWXVA010000046.1:0-261 GCF_059901235.1 Fructilactobacillus sp. X3R2C1 | reverse complement strand
GGCCAGCCCTGACGGCACCACAGGCGCAGGGGTTGCAGTCTCCCGAACCACCTGGCCAAGCTTCGGCGCAGGCGGCGCGGGTTGTGGCTCAGGCTGCGCCGGCGGTACCGACTTTTCCTGAGGCCGCACCAAGGCGGTATCAGGCGCACGCGGCTTGCCGGCCCTCACAGCAGGCCCACGCACCGGGGCCTTGACCTCGGGCTCACGCGCGACGCGCGGGGCCTCTACCGGCGCCGCCACGGCGGGCGCCGAATCCCGCAC
>NZ_JBWXVA010000045.1:0-261 GCF_059901235.1 Fructilactobacillus sp. X3R2C1 | reverse complement strand
GCTTTGGCGACCCTGAAAGAACAGCAAGGCTGGCAATTCACGCTGCGCGAAATAGCTAGGCGAGCCCAAGTCAGTCACTCGGCTCCGTATCGGCATTTTCCTGACAAGGGGGCACTGCTTTACGAGTTGGCGCTACTAGGCTTCGAGCGATTGAACGCGGCGATGCAAGACGCCATGGGGCCAACGATGTCGGCACCGGAGCGCTTGCAGGCGATGGCCTATGCCTACCTGGCGTTTGGTGAGGAAAATCCGGATTTATAC
>NZ_JBWXVA010000044.1:0-262 GCF_059901235.1 Fructilactobacillus sp. X3R2C1 | reverse complement strand
GTGTCCCACGACCTGTACGCCAGCGTATGGCGCAAGGGCAAGGCCAACGACAAGGACGAAATCCGCGTGTCGAAGATCACCACCATCGCCCTGGGCGTGCTGGCGATCGGCTTGGGCATCCTGTTCGAGAAACAGAACATCGCCTTCATGGTTGGCCTGGCGTTCTCCATTGCCGCCAGCTGCAACTTCCCGGTACTGCTGCTTTCGATGTACTGGAAGAAGCTGACCACCCGCGGCGCCATGATCGGCGGCTGGCTGGGCG
>NZ_JBWXVA010000043.1:0-262 GCF_059901235.1 Fructilactobacillus sp. X3R2C1 | reverse complement strand
GGGCGATGCCCTTCAGGCCCCAGTCGTCCGGGCCGTCACCGCTGCCGATCAGTACGCCGCCGATACCAAACACCAAGGTTACCGACACGATCACCAGGTTGCGCGCTTCGGCCAGGTCGATCTTGTGGCGGATCATGGTGTTCATGCCCACCGCCGCGATCGAACCAAACAGCAGGCACAGAATACCGCCCATCACTGGCACCGGGATGCTTTGCAGCAGCGCGCCGAACTTGCCGATGAACGCCAGGGTAATGGCGAAGAC
>NZ_JBWXVA010000042.1:0-262 GCF_059901235.1 Fructilactobacillus sp. X3R2C1 | reverse complement strand
GAAGTCGGTCGGCTCGGCAGGCATCGGCTGGGGGCTCCAGCGCAGGCGGTTGGGGTTGATGGCCCCCAGCGGCCCGCTCAGCGGCTGGCGTGCCAGGCGCTCGAAACGCGGGTGCAATGCAGACGGGCGAATACGATACAACCAGGTACGGCGCAGCTCGCTGCGGGCCATGGTAAACGCGGTGCCCGAGAGCAGCTCGGCATACAGCCCGTAGGGTGCCTTCTGCGGCGAGTTCTGCCCGACCGGCAGGGCACCTGGCAGC
>NZ_JBWXVA010000041.1:0-263 GCF_059901235.1 Fructilactobacillus sp. X3R2C1 | reverse complement strand
GAATGGTGGATCGGGCCTGTGACCGCTGGCCACAACTTCATGCTCTGTCCACTGCGGTTCAGCCACAATCGGTCGG
Source organism: Fructilactobacillus sp. X3R2C1 (assembly GCF_059901235.1). Taxonomy (NCBI): domain Bacteria; kingdom Bacillati; phylum Bacillota; class Bacilli; order Lactobacillales; family Lactobacillaceae; genus Fructilactobacillus; species Fructilactobacillus sp. X3R2C1. The sequence goes on along the minus strand of NZ_JBWXVA010000041.1, from coordinate 187 downwards.
CTAACCCTTTGATCTACCGGAGAACGCCGCCCCATGGATGTACTGGAGCCGCAACAATCCCCGGTGCGCACCCTTCGGCCTGTGTTCGCCTTCGCGGCGATCGTTGTCGTGGCGTTCGCGCTGTTCGTCAGCCTGTTCCCGCTGGGCGCAGGCCGCCTGCTGCTGAAGGCGCAGGACTGGGCCGCAC
>NZ_JBWXVA010000040.1:0-263 GCF_059901235.1 Fructilactobacillus sp. X3R2C1 | reverse complement strand
CACGTATCCATCCTTTGCATGGGGGCGCATCGCGTTCAGCTTAGCGCCTTAAGAAGCAGGTGCAGCGCTGCGCTGCACGGCTGCCAGCAAGGCCGTGGCACTGGCGCCACGGCAATCCACAACCTGTTGGGCCCCGGCGGCCCTGGCCTGTTCGGCTACCCGCGGGCTGGGCACGAACAACGGCAGGCGTGCCAGCTGCGGCCAATCGGCGCCGGCCAGCTGCTGCAAATGTTCAAAACCCTGCCCACTGCTGACCACCAGGC
>NZ_JBWXVA010000003.1:0-197267 GCF_059901235.1 Fructilactobacillus sp. X3R2C1 | reverse complement strand
CGAACACAGAAGTTAAGCTTCAGCACGCCAAGAGTAGTTGGGGGATCGCCCCCTGCAAGGGTAGGACGTTGCCACGCAACCCAGAGTTTTTAACCATTTGGTTAGGAACTCTTTTTTTGTGTCGTAAATTAGGTGTATAATTACCAACAATTAAGTCATAAGGGGTAGTGATTTTATGAAAAAACAACGCTGGTACCGTTTTTCACTTGGTTGGCAAATTGTATTTGGCTTGTTCTTAGGGATTATCTTAGGCGTTATTTTTTATCAGAATAAAGATGCCATTAATGTAATGCAAAACATTGGGACTATGTTTATTAGCCTAATTCAAATGATTGTTTTACCAATTGTGGTTTCTTGTTTAACGGTTGGAATTGCCGGAATGGGTGACATCAAAAAGGTCGGACGGATTGGGGTAAAGACGCTGGTTTACTTCGAATTAATGACCACGGTTGCTATTATTTTGGGTCTCTTAGTCGCTAACATCACTCATCCCGGAACTTACATTAATGTTCATCAAATGCATGGATCGACGAACATTAGTCAATACATAGCGACTGCCAAGCAATCCAAAAATACAGGAATCTGGTCCATGATCATGAACTTAATTCCTACTAACATCTTTGCGTCATTAAGCAAGGGTGATATGATGTCCATCATTGTTTTTTCGGTCTTCTTTGGTTTAGGAACCGCAGCCATCGGTGAAAAGGGACAAATCATTATTAACTTCATGAGTGCGGTCTCAGAAGTTATGTTTAAAATTACAAATTGGGTCATGCACTTAGCTCCAATTGGAGTTTGTGCCCTAATTGGGGTCACCTTGGCCGAACTAGGAATTAAGGCCCTGTTACCGTTAGGCTATTTTGTTTTCTTAGTTTACCTCACTATGCTTGTTTTCGTTCTGGTAGTAATGGGAGTCGTGGCTCGCCTCTGTCATTTCAAACTCTCGGACCTTTTGGCGGTTATCAAGAATGAAATTGTTTTAGCCTTTTCGACTGCCAGCTCTGAGGCGGTTCTACCTAAGATGATTCAAAAAATGGATCACTTTGGCGTTAGTCCATCAATCGTTTCGTTCGTTATCCCAACTGGGTACACCTTTAATCTTGACGGTTCGGCAATCTATCAGTCACTGGCGGCTCTTTTTCTTGCTCAGGCTTATAACATTCACTTATCAATTGGACAGCAGGTCACCTTACTGATTGTATTGATGATCACCTCAAAGGGAATGGCTGGAGTTCCAGGGGCCTCCTTTGTTGTGCTGCTTGCCACTATTTCAACGATTGGCGTTCCCATGTCTGGTTTGACCTTTATCGCCGGCATCGATCGGTTCATTGATATGGGTCGAACGGCAGTCAACGTGGTCGGCAATTCACTTGCGACGGTGGTAATTGGAAGTTCTGAACATGAATTTAACCGGAAGCAAGCGAATAGTTATGTCAAACAAGTTAAATCAAAAAAAGCATAATCGTTAAAGCTGAAGTTGGACATTTAAGCTGGCTTCAGTTTTTATTTTGTCGTTTGTTAAGAAATTGATAAAAAAGCATTGACAGGATTGGTCGTTTCAATTTACAATCAGTGAAACTAATGAAAGGAAGTTTTAGCGATGACGGCACCCGTAGTTTCCATGATTAGCATTTTATTATTCATTTTAGTCACAGTGATGATTAAAAATTGTGTGGATAATAAGATGCCTTTAAGTCAGAGCTAACTTCTTCTTTAAGTCCTCACAGTTTTGTTGGTAACTGCGGGGGTAAGTAGGTAATGTCCTCCAGTTACGTGAACTGGGGGATTTTTTTATTTTCAAGAAGTTAACTTTAATAAATAGTTTAAGGAGGGTTTGAAATGACAAATAAAGAAACGCTGGCTCACGAACAGCGGGCTTATTCAAAGGCGGCACGAATTAAATATTTTGATATTGTAATTAAATCAGGGGCCGGAGCCATTTTAACGGACGAAGATGGACGCAGTTACATTGACCTCTTATCCAGTGCTTCATCAACTAATACTGGACATTGTCATCAGAAAGTTGTCAAAGCCATTTCAGATCAAGCTAGCCGGTTGATTCAATACACTCCAGCCTATTTTGCGACTTCTGAAGAAGCTAAGTTAGCGCCACGATTAGCTGAATTGGCTCCAATTGACGGGCCAACTAAAGTGGCTTTTGGTAATTCTGGGTCTGACGCGAACGATGCGATTATTAAATTTGCGAGAGCATTCACGGGCCGTCAATACATTGTGAGTTTTACCGGTGCTTATCATGGTTCCACGTATGGATCGATTAGTACTTCGGCAGTTAGTCTCAACATGTCACGCAAAATTGGGCCACTCTTACATGGTGTAGTTAAGGTTCCCTATCCAAGTCCATGGAATCGTCTAAAGGGTGAAAGTGATGATGAATTCAGTGATCGGATGTTTGAGGCTTTTAAGTTGCCATTTGAGACTTATTTACCAGCTGAAGAGACGGCGGTCATTGAGATCGAAGCCATTCAAGGTGATGGTGGTTTTATTAAAGCACCAGAACGTTTTTTAAATCGGGTGTATCGATTCGCCAAGGATCACGGGATCCTATTTGCCGTAGATGATGTTAATCAAGGACTCGGACGAAGTGGGAAGATGTGGTCAATTGATTATTTTAAGGATGTTTATCCAGATTTAGTTGCGATTGGAAAGTCAATTGCATCCGGATTGCCGCTCAGTGCTGTTGCGGGTCGAAAAGAAATTATGGATGCCATGGATGCACCTGGGAATACCTTTACGACGGCTGGTAATCCAGTGTCGGCGGCCGCTGCTAACGCTACTCTAGACGTCATTAAAAACGAACACTTGGTAGAACGAAGCGCAAGATTAGGCAAACAGGCCAATCAATTCTTTAAGCAAATGCAAAACCGGTTTCCCTTTATTGGTGATGTTCGAATGTATGGATTAAACGGTGGAATTGACATTGTTGACCCTCAGACCAAGAAACCAGATGGTAATACTGCCAACAAACTAATTTATTGGATTTTTGAGTTAGGGGCCATCATGATTACCGTCCGTGGCAATGTTTTACGTTTCCAACCACCGTTGGTAATTAAAGAAACCGATTTACAAAAAGCCTTTTCAATGATTGAGCAGGCAATGCAAGAATTAAATGACGGAAAATTAACTAAATCACCCGCAAATATGGGTTGGTAATCAAAAGGAGTTTGAAGCATGAAAAATATTTGGCACAAGATGAATGAAAAAGTTGATTTTCATTTCTATATATCTAAAGATAAACACTTGGAAAAAACCATGACCGTTAAGGACTTCCTCGCTCTCGGCCTTGGAACCATCCTTTCAACGTCAATTTTTACCTTACCTGGGATTGTAGCAGCCAAGTACACCGGACCGGCCGTTGTCATTTCGTTCATCCTAGCAGCACTAGTAGCTGGCCTCGTAGCAATGAATTACGCTGAAATGGCGTCCGTCTTGCCCTTTGCTGGCTCTGCTTATTCTTGGATCTCAGTCCTGTTTGGTAAATTTTGGGGCTGGATCGTTGGCTGGGCGCTACTAGCGGAATACCTCATCGCCGTGGCCTTTGTTGCCGCTGGACTCTCATCAAACGTCCAAGGACTAATCTCGCCGCTTGGAATTACGCTACCAAAGGCAATTTCTTCCCCACTTGGTACTAACGGAGGGGTAATTGATATTATTGCCGTTTTAGTGTTGGCACTTGTCACCTACATCTTGATGCGTGGTGACCGACAAACAACTCGAATTTCAAACGTGTTGGTAGTGTTGAAACTACTGGCAATCGTTGCCTTTATCGTGGTTGGTGCGACCGCCATCAAAGCCCAAAACTACGTTCCATTCTTCCCGAAAAGTCACCCGAATCCAGATGGAACGGTCTTCGGTGGCTGGCAAGGGATCTACGCTGGGATCTCAACGATTTTTCTCTCCTACATTGGGTTTGATTCCATTGCCTCTAACTCTGGTGAGGCCAAGAACCCGCAAAAGACCATGCCACGCGGCATCATTGGTTCGTTAGTAATCGCTACGATTTTCTTTATTTGTGTTTCACTAGTGTTGGTAGGGATGTTTAAGTACACCATGTATACTAACAACGCCGAACCAGTGGGGTGGGCGCTTCGACAAAGTGGTCACACCATTGTTGCCACCGTCGTGCAGGCCGTGGCGGTTGCCGGGATGTTAGTGGCTTTAATTGGAATGATGATGGCTGGTTCCCGTTTAATCTATTCCTTTGGCCGTGACAAAATGTTGCCCAAGGCCGTTGGCAAACTGAATCAAAAAAAGATTCCAAGTAATGCGCTCTGGATCATCACCATCATTGGAATCATTCTGGGAGCCATTTTTCCCTTTACCTTCCTCGCTCAATTGATTTCAGCTGGGACGTTAATTGCTTTCATGGCGGTCTCACTGGCCATGTATCCACTCAGACGACGCGAAGGGAAAACCCTCCCCGAGGCGGCTTACCGGATTCATTTTTATCCAATCTTACCCGCATTAGGCTTTTTGGGTTCCCTCGCTGTCTTTATGGGACTCGATATTCAGGCTAAAATTTATGCGGTCGTTTGGTTCCTGTTGGGTGTCATTATTTACTTCGTTTATGGCATGCGTCACGCCGACTCCAAGATTCCCGACAGTGATGATCAAGAGATTGACGAGAACCTTTAAGTGTTGAATATGTGACTTTTATCCCAAAGGTGGTTGAAAAATCAATATTCGCGTAGTACTCTTAGAACAATCTTAAAAGAAAAGGGTGAATTAGTAATGTCAGATAAAAGGAAGAAAGTTGTTCTAGCATATTCTGGTGGTCTTGATACTTCAGTTGCGATCGCTTGGTTGACTGATAAAGGTTATGACGTCATTGCAACCTGCATCAACGTTGGCGAAAACAAGGACCCAGAATTCATTAAAAATAAAGCGCTAAAGGTGGGTGCCGTCCGCTCATACGTCATTGACGCTCAAGATGAATTCGCTGATGAGTATGCTTCAGTCGACTTACAGGCCAACGCCATGTACGAAGGATCGTATCCGCTTGTTTCTGCTTTATCAAGACCTTTGATTGTAAAGAAATTGGTTGAGGTCGCAAAGAACGAAGGCGCCGATGCGATCGCTCATGGTTGTACTGGAAAAGGAAACGATCAGGTCCGATTTGAAGTTGCTATTCATGCCCTTGCTCCCGACATAGACGTGTTAAGTCCAGTTCGTGACTGGCACTGGTCTAGAGAAGACGAGATTGAGTACGCTAAGGATCACAATATTGATATCCCAATTGATTTAGATTCACCATATTCAATTGACAGTAATATCTGGGGTCGTGCTAACGAAGCCGGGGTCTTAGAAGATCCATGGGTTAGCGCTCCAGAGGATGCCTTTGATATGACCAAACCGGTTGAAGAAACGCCCGATGAACCAACCGAACTAGAAATTACGTTTAAAAAAGGTCTTCCAGTTGCGTTGAACGGCAAGCCCATGAAATTCGCTGATATCATCAAAGAGTTAAATACGATTGCTGGTGAAAATGGAATCGGTCGAATTGACCACATTGAGAATCGGTTAGTTGGAATCAAATCCAGAGAAGTCTATGAGACTCCTGGAGCAACGGTGCTCCTTAAAGCTCACAAGGAACTCGAAGATTTGACCTTTGAAAGAGGATTGGCACACTTCAAGCCCATTGTTGAAAACGAAATCAGTGAGGTCATCTACGACGGACTCTGGTTCTCACCACTAATGGAGTCACTTCAGGCCTTTTTGAAGGATTCACAGAAACACGTCAGTGGGGTGGTTAGAGTTAAGTTATTTAAGGGTAACGTCACCGTCCTTGGCAGAAAGTCAGAGAACTCGCTGTATGATAAGGATCTTGCTACCTATACCTCATCGGATTCATTCGACCAGGTAGCTTCCAAGGGCTTTATCAAATTGTGGGGTCTTCCAACGAAGGTGAACTCCCAGGTTCAGATTAAAAATCAAAAGCAAAAGGACAAAAGTAAATGAGCGATAAACTATGGGGTGGCCGCTTTACCGAGCAACCTGATGAATCGGTTGATAATTTTGGTTCGTCAATCTCTTTTGACCAATTAATGGCTGACGAGGATATTGAGGGATCGCTGGCTCACGTAAAAATGCTAGAAAAGACTGGCATTCTTCCCGCTGGCGACGTTAAACAGATTGTCAGTGGTTTAGATGGCATTCAAACTGATTTGCACGCTGGTGAAATTAAGTTCTCCAAAGCAAATGAAGATATTCATATGAATATTGAAAAGATCCTCACCGATCGGATTGGTCCGGTAGCCGGAAAACTTCACACGGCGCGTTCCAGAAACGATCAGGTGGCAACGGATTTTCATTTATACCTAAAAAAGCGGCTTCCCAAAATCATTGACGAGATTACGACTTTACAGAAGACGTTGGTGAAGATGGCGGATGAAAACGTGGAAACCATCATGCCAGGTTATACGCACCTTCAGCATGCCCAGCCCATCTCGTACGGCCACTACTTGATGGCGTACTACCAGATGCTGAAGCGGGACAAGGAACGTTTTGAGTTTAATGAGAAGCACACGGACATGCTGCCACTGGGAGCGGCAGCCCTTGCCGGGACTACGTTTCCCATTGATCGCCAGTTTACTGCTCAAGAACTTGGTTTTGATGAGGTCTATGCCAATTCGTTAGACGCTGTTTCTGACCGTGACTTTGCCCTGGAATTTCTGAGTAACTGTTCCATCTTGATGATGCATCTATCCCGTTTCTGTGAAGAGATCAGTATGTGGGTTAGTTATGAGTTTCAGTATTTAGAAATCAGTGACGAGTATTCGACCGGAAGCTCGATCATGCCGCAGAAGAAAAATCCAGACATGGCCGAACTGATTCGGGGGAAGACCGGGCGCGTATACGGTGATTTGATGGGACTCCTTTCAACCATGAAATCATTGCCATTGGCCTATAATAAAGACCTTCAAGAGGACAAGGAAGGAGTCTTTGACACGGTCAAGACCGTATTACCAGCACTCAAGGTGTTTAATGGGATGCTTTCGACGTTAAAGGTGAATAAGGACAAGATGCGTGATAGTACCAAGCATGATTTATCAAACGCCACTGAGCTGGCTGATTATTTGGCTGCTAAGGGCGTTCCGTTTCGTGAGGCCCACGGAATTGTTGGTAAATTAGTCTTAAACTGCATTCAGACGCACCGTGACTTACAGGACATGAGTTTAAAAGAGTTACAGAAAGCCTCATCTGTAATCCAGGACGATGTCTATCATGAACTTGATCCAGAAGTGGTCGTAAAGCGCCGTAACTCCGAAGGTGGAACCGGGTTTAAGCAGGTCAGAGCGCAGATTGACAAGGCTAAAGCTGAATTAAAATAAAAAAAGCAAAAAAGACTGAAGCCGCATGGCTTCAGTCTTTTTGCGTTCTTTGATAGCAAATTTTCTTAAATTAGATTTGCTTTTCATTTCACAGGTGGTACACTTTGAAAAAATAATTAAGAAATTGTTAAGGAGATGAAGTTCAATGAGTAAGTCGAAGTTAAAGACTGTCATGCAGTTGTTGTTGGTCGTTGTCATTGTTGGAATGGGTACCTTGTTAACACGACGACCAGCACACGCGGATGACCAATCGTTGAACCGAGTCAAGCAATCAGGCACACTGACGGTCGGAACCGCTCCGGATTACCCTCCGTTTGAGTTTCAGGTTAATAAGAATGGGAAACAGGACGATGTCGGACTTGATATTGACATTGCCAAACAGATTGCGAAAAATTTACACGTTAAGTTAAAGATTAAAAATATGAGTTTTGATTCTCTGCTGGTAGCCGTTCAATCGGGTAAGATTGACATGGCAATTGGCGGAATTAATCCGACTCCCGAACGGAAGCAGAATGCTGATTTCTCCAAAATTTACTATAGCGGTGGGCAGGATTTTCTCATCAACAAAAATGATACTGGTAAGATTAAAAACAAAAATAGTTTAAAGGGGCAAAAGGTTGGAACTCAGACCGGAACCCTGCAACAAAGTTTAGCTAAAAAGTATATTCCCAACGCGCACGTAGTTGGGATGGACAAGACGCCGGATTTGGTCCTAGCGCTTAAGACCCATAAAGTTGCCGCTGTCGGGGTTGAAAAGCCGGTGGCCCAAGCCTATGTTGCAAACGATCATGCCCTAAAGGCCGTTGATTCGGGTTACAAATTAAATAAAAACGACGTTGGGACTGCCATTGCGTTTAAGAAGGGCAATACGTCCCTTGTAAGCGCCGTCAATCAAAGTATTGATCAGATTCACCAAAAGAAACTGATTCCACAATACCTAAAAGATGCCGGGAAGCACATGAAGGTTAATACCCACAACACGTCAATGTGGCACTACTGGAAATACTTCGCCACTGGGGTTGAGTATACTTTAATTATTTCAGTTGTTTCCGTCTTCTTCGGCATCATTCTTGGCATCATCTTGGTACTGATGAGACTCTCGAAATACAAGTTCTTGAGCTGGCCGTCAGTCGCCTACACCGAGTTTGTCAGAGGAACCCCCATGATGGTACAGGTGCTGTTCGTCTACTTCGGTTTAGGCGTTCTGGTCAACATTCCCGCGTTAACCGCCGGCATTATTGCCGTTTCCCTAAACAGTGGCGCTTATGTCAGTGAGATTATCAGAGGTGGGATTAACGCCGTCGACAAGGGGCAGTCCGAGGCATCAAGAAGTCTGGGGCTCTCCAAAAAAGATATGATGGCTTCGGTCATTTTGCCCCAGGCCTTTAAGAACATTTGGCCCGCCCTTGGAAATGAATTTATCACCATTATCAAGGACAGTTCCATCGTTTCAATCATTGGAGTAACAGAAATTGTGTACGAACTAAACATCGTTCGGGCTGACACTTACAGAGGAGTGGCACCAATTGCCGTCGCAATGATTCTCTACTTTATCCTCTCGTTCTCGTTGTCAAGGGTGCTTAACTACTTTGAAAGAAGGATGAACCATGACTAAAACTGATAATGAAACGTTGATTCAAGTCAACGATTTGAAAAAAGATTTTGGGGAAAATGAGGTCTTAAAGGGCATTGACGGAACCATTAAAACGGGTCAGGTCATCTGTGTGATTGGTCCCTCTGGTTCCGGTAAGAGTACCTTTTTGCGGTGTCTGAACATGTTGGAAGAACCCACCAGTGGACAAATTATCTTTGATGGAAAGGACCTAACGAAGTTCAACCACAAAGAAGTTGCTACTTTGGGTGAACGGATTGGGATGGTGTTTCAAAGCTTTAATCTTTTTCCTAACATGACCGTCTTAGAAAATTTAAAGCTGGCTCCTAAAAAAGTGAAACACGTCAAAGATCAGGAGGCCGCTTCAATTGGACTGAGATTACTAGACCGAGTGGGCTTAAAGGGAAAAGCCAATGTTTATCCGTCCAGTCTCTCTGGTGGACAGGCCCAAAGGGTTGCCATGGCCAGAGCACTTGCCATGAATCCGCAAGTTATGTTATTTGATGAACCAACAAGTGCACTTGATCCCGAAATGGTCGGTGAAGTGCTTCATGTCATGCAAGGACTGGCTAATGAGGGCATGACGATGATAGTTGTGACCCATGAGATGGGGTTTGCGAAAAAGGTGGCCGATGAGGTCTGGTTTATGGCTAACGGTTACATCCAGGAAAAGAATACACCGGATCAGCTATTTGACCATCCCCAAAATCAGCGAACCAAAGAATTTATCGATAAAATTATTAATGAAGATGAGTAGACTAAAAGAGCTTCCGTTTGGAAGCTCTTTTTATTTTCTGACCGTTAAATTATTCGGGATGGTGGCGACATAGGGGTCGTGTCTTTTTAGATACTGCACAATTAAGTCGGAGGCACTGTCTGGACTTTCGTTGATTACCTTCTGGGCGCTAAACATGTCATAGTCGCCACCACCAATGGCCCGATAGTTATTTAACGCAACCTTTAATTCCTGATTATAAGCAACGGGCTGATCGTGATAGTTGAGTTTAACCACCCGTTTGCCAACCGGTTGGGAGATGTCAAATTCGTAGTCAATTCCACTGTAGATGTCGTAGTTGAATAGTTGCATTTTGGGGGTGATGAATTTGGGATCAATGACAATCTTACCGTTTTGAATGGCGAAAAATTCGGCACATTTTTCGAGGGCCCGCTTTAAATCCGCTCCGGTAATTTTTTCGGCCATAATGGTGTTGGGGTAACTGTAACCGTTGATGATTTCACGCATTGAAATGTCATGATGAAAGCCCTTAATATCATCGTTGAAGAGGGCGGTTCCGGCGATGTCAACGTTCATCGCATCCATCTCCACCCGATTGATAAAGTCGATGTAGGGATGATTGTTCATTCGGACCTTCATAGGATCGTCAATCAGCATGCCTGCTCCCGTTGTTTGGCCGGCTGGTTGATCCAGCCAGTCTTCCACCTCGCTTTCGATTTGATGATCGGGAATTAGGTCATAGTCTGGTTGGGTGTGAGCCGTTGAAATGAGATGACTGGAACTTCTAACAAGCTGTTTGTTAGAAGTTAAATCCAGGTCAATTTCACCGACATCACTGCCGTGAACTCCAGGTTGAGTGAAGGGAACGCCATTAATTTTTCCCGCCAACTGACGGTGCTGATGACCCGTAATGAGGGCATCAATTCCAGGGACTTCCGTCGCAATGCGGTAGCCTTCGTTTTCTGATGTGTCCTTTTCGGTTGGCTGACCAGTTTTGGGGTCGGCTTCAATCCCACCATGGTAGGCGACAATGACCACGTCAGCCCTTTGACGTAATTCGGGAACATACTGCTTAGCCGTTGCTAGTGCTGAATTAAATTTTAATCCTTGAATGTTATTAGGACGCTCCCAATTGGGAATAAAGGCGGTTGTTAGTCCTAGAATAGCAAACTTGACGCCTTTTTTCTCGATAATTGCGTACGGTTGATCGGCAATCTTGTTAGAAATGGCACCCTCAATGTTGGCGTTCAAAATGGGGTAGTTCCGTTTACTCTCAGTGTCCCTAATGTACTGTTGGCCGTAGTTGAACTCGTGATTTCCCAGGGTAGCGGCATCGTATCCAACATCAGCCGTTATTTGACTGAGAAGACGACGTTTGTCTGCGCCCTGTTCTGACAAAAAGGTTGAAAATGGTGATCCCTGAATCCAGTCCCCATTTTCAATTGCTACGACAATTTCGTCGTCTTTTTCGTCCTGTTGAGCCTTCTTGATGATGGCACCCGCCTGCAGCATGCCAAGTGAAGCGTGATTATTGCGGGTTGTGTAATTGGTGGGGTACACGTATCCATGCACGTCACTGGTTGATAAAATTCGGACTTTCAAGTTATTATGCCACCTTTTCCGTGTTTTCTGATGTAGTGATTTGCGCCTTGTTTTCGTGTTTTAATTCCTTGATTGACAGCATGATTACGAAGCTAACGAGGTAAATCCCGCTCAAAAAGAGGATCACCGCCATGAGGTTAAAGCGATCCATCAAGAATCCAATCAGGACGGTGGAAAAGCTGCCGACACTTTTAGCAATACTCATGATGGTGTTGTTGGCCGTTGCCCGAATCTCGGTTGGGTAGAGCTTGCTGACGATGGTTCCATAACCACTATACATCCCGTCGGAACAGAAACCAACGATTCCACCACCGATGAGGAATTCCAACTTATTTTGCGCGATAATCAGTAAAAAGACTGAGGCAGCGGCGGCTAGTAGCCAGATGCCATACGCCAGACGACTGCCGAGGTGATCCTGAACGATCCCAAAACACATGATCCCAAGTGACATGCCGACGATGGTCGCAATCATCCAAAGGGATGAACCGGCCACTGAGATGTGCATTCTTTCTTGAGCAATTGAGGGAAGCCAACTAATTAGACCGTTATAGCCGGCGATGTGAATCATGAACATAATCATGATTCTGACCGTTAGAAAGCATTCTTTCGGGGTGGCGAATAATTCGGTCCAGTGGCTGAAATCACGGTTAGGATCTTTTTCAATGGCGTTTCGGTTCTCGGTAAATTCTTTACTCTCGGGTAAGTGAAATCTGATAAACCAAGCTAAGATAACGGGAACGATCCCAATGAAGAAGAGGACGTGCCAACCAAAGTGGGGAAGAATAAAGGCAGATAGGAGGGAGGCAATAATTGAACCAATCTGACCGCAGACTCCAGCAGCGGCCGACAAGCGACCGAGATATTTCTTGGAGAAGGCCTCACTTAGCATGGTAATCGCAATCCCGTACTCACCAGAATTACCGACCCCGATGATGATGCGAAAGAGACATAGCATCCAGAACGAGTTGGTAAGTCCCATTCCGGCGGTTCCAATGGCATAGATGATGATCGTCCAGCAGAGGGTTTTGACCCTTCCATAACGGTCGGCGATTGCGCCAAAGCCAATCCCACCGAAAATTGATCCGATGGCGGTAATGGCTGGCAGTAAGCCACCCTGAGCCTTTGAGATGTTTAAGCTAATGATGATTGAAGCCAGTGCCAGTGACATAAACATGGCGTCCATTCGTTCTAGGATGAACCCAATCCCAGTTGACCACGTGATGCGCTTTTGATACTTTGTCAATTTTGGCATAAAAAAATTGTCCTCCCATTTAATTCTGCAGGGTCCAGATTCACCGCACAGAATAGCATGAGAACACAATCGTTCAATCATTATATGTATAACATGTTATGCTTGTGGCTTCTCTGAACCATTTAAAGCTTTATATTGTAATTAATATTATCATAAAGTTGATAAAATGCAACGGACCAAGTTTGTAATTATTAGATGATAATTGGATGAATTTGCATCGTAACGCTTATTTTTAACATTAATAAATTACATAAATGATTTTACCCACAAAAAAACAGCCGCATCACTGCAGCTGTTTTCCAATCTTTAATTAACACATGTGGATTCCCATCTTTTTGTATGAATTCATAGCTGGGATATCTAAGTCCTTCACTGGGATGCCCTCTTCTTTTGAAAGAGCGTTCAGTAGGGTATCCATGTTCATTAACTTGTACTTCTTGTGTGGATCATTCTTGTCATAAGCCTGGATCTGAAGCATCATGCCACCGTCTTCGTGTTCCGTAATGTGACAGTGATACATGTAAACGCCAGGGAAGTCGAACTTAACTTGCAAGCGAACGACTTCGCCGGGGTTAACCCCAATGGTGTCCTTCCAACCGTGTTCGTTTGGATAAGGGTCACCACCGTTTCTGGAAAGTACTCGGAATTGAGTTCCGTGCATGTGGTAAGGATGAACCATCCCGCCATCCATTTCGTTTGAATTAGATACTTCCCAAATTCGTTCTTTACCGACTTCTTGGCGATCATCGATTCGTTGCATATCGAACTTTTTACCGTTGATTTCAACGGATTCGTCCATTCCAGACATAGCTGCCTTATGAACGGGAGCATCCTTGTCAATTTTGGCAAATGGTGGCATGTCAACGAGGTGATCTGGGAGCTTGGTGTTGTCTGGTGCGAACTCATGAATCTTAAACGTCATGATGGGAACGTCGTCGGAGTAGAGTTGAACTTCATCACCGGGTTTATAACCACTGAAATCAACGATGACTTCATCACGTTCGGCACAAACCATCATGAGGTGAGTGAACTCGACTGGTTCAGGGAGAATTCCGCCATCAGAACCAATCTGAGTGAACTTCAGATCGTCATCAAAGTGAAGGCGCCATTCACGACGGTTGGAGCCGTCCAGGAATCTGAGTCGTACTCGTTGGGTAGTAACGTCAAAGTAAGGGTTCACGGTACCATTAATCATGGCCGTTGGACCCTGAACACCATCTGGGTCATAGTCTTCTTTGTAGTTTAGTTGGTTACCCTTGTGGAAATGACGGTCTTGTAAGACAACGGGAATGTCATCGACTCCGTAATTTCTTGGGAAAGGTAACTTGGATTCAATGTCGTCTTGAACAACCACTGGGGTTGCGAGACCCTTGTAGACTTGTTCAGAAGTTTCTGGACATGGATGAGCGTGCAACCACAATGTGGCAGCAGGCTGATCCACCGTAAACTCAATTTCACTGCTTTCACCAGGGTAAACTGGTGCGTGACAACCACCGTCAACGTATGGACCGGAAACATTTAGTCCGTGCCAATGAAAGGTGGTTAAAACTGGTAAGTCATTTTTTAAGGTCACATGCATGTGTTTACCCTCTTTTAAAATGATGGTCTTACCTAAAATACTAGCGTTGTAACCCCAAGTCTTTGTTTTTTCACCGGGTAAAATCTGAGTTTCACCTGGTTGAGCATCCACCGTGTACCACATGTCGGTATCGGTTTCTTTATCGGGCTTTAAAATTTCGGGGATGTTTAATTTGTGTTCTGGAACATCAGGCACCTTGAGTGGAATGTATCCACCGTCATGGGTGTTAAAAGCTGGTTCATCATAGAAATAATCATTGTATACTTTTCGTTCGGACATTGTCTTGTTCCTCCCTAATTGTTTAACTATCTACTACACCATCATAATACAGCTTTTTAGACTATAATGCTTGTTTGTTAGCTAAAAACATAGAAAAAGATCGACTATTAAAGTCGATCTTTTTAAAACGTTTGTTTTATTGTTCTTTGTACCATGGGTAATGGAAGTTACCTGGACGGTCAGTACGTTCGTAAGTGTGAGCACCGAAGTAATCACGTTGTGCTTGAAGCAAGTTAGCTGGAAGTACTTGAGCTCTGTATGAGTCGAAGTATGAAACGGCAGCTGACAATGATGGAACAGGAATACCTGCTTCAGTAGCTAACGAAACGATTTCTCTAGCTGAGTCTTGGTACTTGTTAGCGATGTCTGAGAAGTATGGGTCCATTAACAAGTTAGTTAACTTAGGATCCTTATCAAAGGCATCAGTGATGTTTTGAAGGAATTGGGCACGGATAATGCATCCAGCACGCCAAATCTTAGCTAATTGGTCGTACTTCAAGTCCCAACCATAGTGTTCTGAGGCCATCCGCATTTGTTCGAAACCTTGAGCATAACTCATGATTTTACCGAAGTATAATGCTTGGCGAGCCTTTTCAACGATTTCGTCGCTGTTAAACTTAGGTTCTTTGGCAGGACCATGAAGAACCTTTGAAGCGGCCATTCGTTCTTTTTTCATCATTGAGATGAAACGAGCGTAAACTGATTCGGTGATAACTGATTGAGGAGCACCAATGTCTAAAGCATCGATTGAACTCCACTTACCAGTACCCTTGTTAGCACCACGGTCTAAGATTGCGTCAACAATTGGCTTGTTCTTGTCGTCGCCTAAGTCATCTTTTCTAGTCAAGATGTCAGCAGTGATTTCAATCAAGTATGAGTTTAATTCACCCTTGTTCCAATCTTTGAAGATTTTAGCAAGGTCATCAACTGAGTAACCAGCAGCATTTCTCAAAAGGTTAAAGGTTTCATCGATTAATTCTTCGTCACCATATTCGATACCATTGTGGACCATCTTTACATAGTGACCAGCACCGTTAGGGCCAATGTAAGCAACACATGGTTCGCCATCTTCGGCCTTAGCAGCAATCTTTTCAAGGATTGGGGCAACACGGTCGTAGGCTTCTTTTTGACCACCGGGCATTAGTGAAGGACCTTTAAGGGCTCCAAGTTCACCACCAGAAACACCCATTCCGATAAAGTTAATACCTGACTTAGCAAGTTTTTCACTTCGAGCCATAGTATCGTGGAAGTTAGTGTTACCACCGTCAATAAGAGTGTCACCCTTATCAAGTAATGGTAATAGTTCAGCAATAACGGCATCAGTTGGCTTTCCAGCCTTAACCATCAATAAGATCGTACGAGGTTTTTGAATTGATTCAACGAAATCCTTAACGTTGTAACTTGGAATCAAGTGTTTGTCACCGTGATCCTTCATTACTTGTTCAGTCTTACTTGCAGTACGGTTATAAATTGCAACTGTGTAACCGCGACTTTCAATGTTGAGGGCAAGGTTCTTACCCATAACAGCCATACCAACAACACCAATGTTTGCTTTTTTATCAGCCATAATATACCTTCCTTTTCGAATATATATGTTAATTCATTACACTAGTAGTTTACCATTTCACATTAGAATTGTGAAATAGAAACTTCAAATTTTGTAAGCACTTTCTTTACTTTTCAGCAGGGAAGTACCAACTGTGACCATCTCGAGCTAATAACTCGTCTGCTGCCTTTGGTCCCATTGAACCTGGTTCGTAGTTAGGAAAATCAGGTTTGGTTTCGTCCCAGTACTTCTGAATGGGGTCAACATACTTCCAAGCGGCGGCAACTTCTGGCCAGCTTGCAAAGTTGGTGTGATCACCATTTAAGATGTCATGGAAAAGACGCTCGTATGGTTGAGGAACTTCTGAAGCCCGAGCATCATTTTGTAGGTAACTAAGGTCGATGGTTTCGGTATGGAAACCTTGTTTGGAATCCTTGACGTTGACTCTCAGTGTAATTCCACCGCGAGGGTCAATTAAAATTGAGAGGACGTTGGTTTTAAGAGTATCTGGCAAACCGGCTTTACTGAAGATGTTGTTAATGTCTTTTTTGAAGACAATATCAACTCTAGTGGCTTTGGTTTTTAACTTCTTACCAGTTCGAACGTAGAAAGGAGTGCCCTCCCATCTAGAAAGATTGTAAGTTACTTTTCCGGCAACAAAGGTATCATTATTAGAATCGTGTGGAACGTCTGGCTCGTCACGGTAGGCGGCTGAACCACTACCAGCTCCATATTGACCACGAACAAAGTTCTCTTTGACACCATCAGTATCATAGAAGTTCATACTTTCAAGGGTTTTGACCTTGGTAGCACGAACGTCAGTATCAACAAATGATTCTGGCTTATCCATTGCAAGGAGGGTCATGATTTGCATGGTATGGTTTTGAATCATATCACGTAAAGCACCAGCTGTGTCGTAATATCCGGCACGGTCTTCTACGCCAAGTTTTTCGGATAGGGTGATCTGGACGTTATCGATGTAGTTGTGGTTCCAAACGGCATCGATGATGGGGTTACCGAATCGAATAACTGGGATACTTTGAACCATTTCTTTGCCTAAATAATGATCGATGCGAAAGATTTGGTCTTCCTTAAACGCAGCGGTTAATTCATCATTTAATTTTTCAGCAGATTCATAGTCTCGACCGAATGGTTTTTCAATTACCAAGCGGTTAAAGCCGCCATTGTCTGAAAGAACGTGTTGTTCCTTCAGATTTTTAGCAACGATTCCAAAGAATCTTGGGGCCATTGAAACATAAAAGATCCGATTACCATTAAGTTCGTATTTCTTGTCAAGTTCGTCGGCTAATTTACTCAAGGCCTGATAATGTTCCACGTTGGTAACATCATGAGATCTGAAGTAAAAATGACTAGCAAACTCTTCAGCTTGTTCTTGATTATCTGCTTCTGACGAGATGGAATCCAAAACCATTTTTTGAAATTCCTCATCGGTGTGGGGTCGTCTAGCTAACCCAAGCAGTGCAAAATGATTGTCAATACTGCCCTTTTTGTAAAGTTCAAATAAGGCTGGATATAACTTTCGCAAAGCAAGGTCACCAGTGCCACCGAAAAGCATGAATAATGCACGGTTAGCAGTTGCCATTAATACTCACTCCTTTTAATAATTATAGTTATTCGTATACAAGACCAATTATATAACACTACTGCTACCAAAAAAAGTGGTTTATTCCTTATCGTTCCATATATGAAAGCGCTATCTAAAGTATCCCTAACTTGACGCATTTCTTCATTATAAATAGTTCAAAATAATTTTTTGATTGCCAAATTGGTACAGGTCATAAAGTAGCTGGCCGTAAAAAAGGGCTGATAATTTAAATGACATAAAAAAGTTTTCTACCATATTAATATGGTTTTAGTAATTAAAAATAAGATGGTAGTGAGAAATTCAAAACTGAGGATGAATCTGACAATCGATACATTAATATAGTAGAAACTGGTCAAAAACGGAAAAATTAGGTTGAATTAACCTAAAAACATGGTTGTCAAACTTTTTTTGGAGTAATTTTGCAGAAATTGAAGGGGGTATATGGCAAAAAAAGAGCAAAAATTACAAAATGACACAGAAAACACTCAATAATCCGGTGATTTTTAGGGTTATGTTGCAAAACATGTTACTTATGTTACAAAATAACAAAAATCGGCGATTTTTTTAAACACTGTGTTATTTGTGTGTAATGTTTTCCGTTTAGTATATACATTGTTGATTGATACAGGAGATCAACGAATTTAAAAAACAGAAAACCGGAAAACGAAAATTAGTTAAGAAATTTAGATTAGGAGTGATTATTATTATGAAGTCAAAAAGTATCAAGGCCGTAGTTTTATCAAGTGCCGCAGCATTAGGTTTATTAGCAGTAGGTGCTAACACCACCCATGCTTCAACAAACGTTACAGTTAAATCAGGTGACACTGTTTCAGAAATTGCTCAACAATACAAAGTTTCTACTAACCAAATCGCCAAAGCCAACCATTTACAAAATGTTGACCAAATCTCAGTTGGACAAAGATTAGTAATCCCAACTGGTGTTACTGTTCCAAATGCTGTATCACAACCAGCACAAACTACTGGTTACCAAGCACCAAAGACTACTCCAGCTGTTAAAGCTCCAGTTGCTAAGGTTGCACAACCTGTACAACAACCAGTTGCTGCTCAACCAGCACCAAAGGCTCAAGTACAAGCCCCAGCCCCAGCTGCACCAAAAGCTCAAGCTCCTGTACAACAAGCAGCTCCACAGCAACAAGCTAATACTCAATCAACCCAAGCACCAAAGGCTAATGTACAAGCATCAGCTCAAAAGAGTACTCCAGCTCCAGCAGCACCACGAACTAACCAAAGAACTTACGCTGTACAAACTAACACTGTTAAACCAGCTAACGTTAACTACTCAAGCAACGGTGGTGATGATGCAGCCAAAGCTTGGATCACTGCACGTGAATCAGGTGGTTCATACACTGCTTCAAATGGTAACTACTACGGTAAGTACCAATTATCTAAGTCATACTTAAATGGTGACTACTCAGCTGCTAACCAAGATCGAGTTGCTAACCAATACGTAACTTCACGTTATGGTTCATGGTCAGGTGCCCAATCATTCTGGCAATCACACGGTTGGTACTAAGATAATTTATACTAACTAATTAATAAGAATTAATTGAAGTCACGGTGATCGAAAGGTCACCGTGATTTTTTTAGCTTGAAAAATAATCAATTTATAAGTTATACTAATAGTAGACTTTTGCATGAAGCCAGGATTCTATTAGGATATTGTGAAAAGAAGTGGGTGTTGTGAAATTTTTCCTATTTTTATTGCACAAGGATTTTATTCTATGGTATAATGTCTTTGTGAAAGATGTTATTAGATTGCGTGTCTGTGGTGCTTTATCACCATTACAAACATACAATTTATTAGCAATAAAATAATATATTTTTTGGAGGTAGTTTTTTATGGAAGCAAATATTGGTAAGAAATTAGTTTTAGGTGTGGCATCATTAGCAGCCGTTTTAGGTTTGTCAATGGCCGTTGGTAATGTTAATGCAAATGCCGATGCTGTAAATGGCGACACTAGCTCAACTCCTAATGACACTACTGGTTCAGTATCAGAAAAGTCAAATGCTCACGTTCAAGTAAGAACCGGATACTTAACTTTATCAGAAGTTCCAGATTTAAACTTCGGTGAAGCAGCTAACAACCCTAACCCACAATTCGGGATTCCGTTGCATGATAACCAAACCGGTAATGGTAAGCCACAATTAGTGGTTGTTGATGGTCGTGCCGTTAAAGACCAACCAAATGGTGCTGGTTGGAGTGTCTCAGCTGCTTTAGGTCAATTTAATGATCAACCTGGTAATGGTTGGGGTGTTCAATTAAATCAAACCGCTTATAAAAATAGTACTGGCAGTACCGCTGAAGTTAATACTCCATTGCTTCAAGCCGGATCTAACAATTCTACCCAAGTTCTTTCAGCTAATGCTGGTCAAGGTTTAGGATCAACTTCAGTTAACTACTCAAAGAGTACTGACGCTAGTTTGAACATGCCAGCTAACGTTACTCCAGCTGATTACAACGCACAAATTACTTGGACTCTTAACGCACAAGGCCCACAAAACCCAACTAACTAATAGTTCTCTTTACGGGTGTGTATTGTATAACCAAGAAGACAGACCACGTACGGTTTGTCTTCTTTTTAGTAAATTAGAAAATTAATTAAGTAGGACGTGATTGTAATTTTATCAAGGTTGAAGAAATTCTGGTTACCGTTTTTACTTGTCGTTGCAACCATTCTTTTGATGATTCCGATACTTGGAACCTTAAAAACAAATGCAGCCCAAGGTCCATCAATTGCGGTTAAACCGAATTACACTAAGAATCAAATTAAGCAAGATGGTGTGATCTTTGTTCAAACCAAGCCGGGTCAAACCCAACAAATTAGTTTGAGCATCGTTAATTTATCCAAGTCACCCCAGTCCTTTAGCATTGAACCAACAACTGCTTTTACTTCCGGTGGTGGTGCCATTGCGCTCAATCCGACTAATAAGTTTCCAACTGATAAAACTTTGAAGTATAAATTCAAGGATTTAGTCCAAGGAGACAAGAAGCAGACGATTAACTTAGCTCCTAATAAGGGAACCAACGTTAACTTTAACGTAAAAGCTCCTGACAAGACCTATCAAGGTGTCATCATGGGTGGACTGTACGTTAGTCCACAATTACCACCTTCTGCAGCTAAGTTAAGGGGAGTCAGCGTTAATAATAAGTTTGCTTTAGCAATGCCCGTCTATCTTCGTGACAACACTAATCAAACCATTAAACCAAAGCTTACGGCTCAAGGCATTAAACCGGGGAAGGTAGCTAGTGAACCGGTGATTTATACCAAGTTGGCAAACGAAAAGCCCACGACGGTTAGTCAAATGCATTTAAAAGACAAGATTTACCGAAAGAGTAATCCAAAGAAAGTCTTGAGTAAGGCCAACCAGAGTGGCTTAAGTATGGCGCCTAATTCCAACTTTAATTTTATGAATAATTTTGGCAAAAATGCGTTGTTACCCGGTAATTATCATTTGAGTTTGCAGGCTTCAGACATTAACGGAAACAAGTGGGATATTGAAAAAGATTTCCATATTTCAATTGCTCAGGCAGCAATTAATAATGCTAATAAAAACTGGTGGTGGATCATCCTATTGATTATCTTGTTAATCTTAATCTTGATCTTATGCTACGTTTTGTACCGTCAACACAAAAAACAAAAGGATTTGATTGCCGCACAGCAAGCAGAACTTGATAAAAGAAACGATCAATCTAAATAACTAGGTTGGGAGATGTACAAATGCGAATACAATGTTCTAAGTTTTTAAGGATGGTACTGTTAACTGGATTAACTATTTTAATAGCCGTTGGGTTAGAAGCGAATGCAGCTTCGTTTGCGAAGAGTGAATCTAATTCAAATACCACAATTCGAATTGGTAGAAACGTAACTCCAGCACCCAATGGACAGGGTGGTCAACCTGAAGATATGTCTAATAAAACCCCAGGTCCCTCTGAATCAGAAGGCACTAAAATTCCGCCAACCATTGCTGTTAGTGGAGAGCAACAAGGTACGTTACCTCAAACAGGACAAATGCTTCAATGGGGCACAATGGTAGCCGGAGTGATTTTTCTCTTTATCGCTTTTCTGATTATATTAAACCGTCATTTCATTAAAAAATTAGAATTGAAGAATTCGAAATAAAATTCAAATGCGAAAACTAATTAAAATTATAATTTTAGTTGGAGTTTTGTTGATTGAACTGTTTGTGCCAATGACTTCCCAGGCCAATTCGGATGATTATCCGTCATTTTCTGCCACGCCAGTTTTGGGTGGACTTCCACTTCAAAAGGGCAAAGAGTATTTTGCGATTCAAGCTAAACCGAATCGGGAATACCAGCTTCCGCTTCTTTTGAAAAATCATGGAGACCGTCCCATTAAAATTAGGTTAACGCTGAATAATGCAACGACCACGTCGAGTGGCAGTATTTCATACGCTAATCCAAGCGTGCTTAAAAATGATCAGAATTCGGTTTCTAGACAAGTTGTTGGAAAACTTAAAAGAGAAGTGAATTTGGCTCCGGATGCAAGTAAGGTAGTCAATTACCAAATCAGGACAAATTCACGAGTTATGGGAACAGAACTTGCTGGCATCACTGCTACTGGAGTGGTTCCTTCCGTTTCAAACGAGAAGGTTAACAGTTTAGCCAGTTACGTTATTGGAGTTTCGTTAAGTGGACAGGATGGATTGAAATTAGATCGTTTAAAAATTTCAAACATTGAGAGTGGAAATTATGATGGATTAAATGCGTTTAAAGTTACGATTAAGAATAATTACCCACAGCTGATTCAACATGCGAGGGTGCGAGTCAAAGTTTTTCATAACGAAAAATTGGATACGATAAAGGAATATTCGGATGTCAGTATTGCCCCGAATACTCCTTTGGTGTGGACAATTCCCTATCAAAAATTGCAGCCTGGTAGGTATCGGATGGATATTATGATCCATTCTGACAAGCAAACGGTTCGATTGCACAAGACGTTTACCCCACTAAAGTTATCAAACCAAGTAGAGTCATACGTACCGGTTTTAATTGCGGTATTTTTGACCATCGAAATTTGGATTATTTTTTGGATTTGTCGGATGTTCTATCACAAAAAGAAAAATAAAAAGAATTGAGAAAAAATGAGAATAAAAAGAGAAGTACTTTATAAGCTATTAATAGGAGTGGTTTGTACTGCTGTATTTATGATTTGTGGCGCAATGATGAGTGTTAGGGCGGATCCAGATAATCCGTATAACATTCCTGCACCACCAGAATCAGGTCCGTCAATGGATGAATTTATGTTTGCTGGGATTCAACCGAATGAAAGCGTTCAAAAAAGATATCCCAACGTTCAGGTGGTAACTGATAATACTGGTGATGATCATTCTGCTCAAACCATGTGGTGGAAGAACCAAGTTGATTTACAAAAACCGTTTACAATTAAGTTTTACGTTTATATGAAAAACCCGAAAAAAGTTAAAACATTAGCTGATGGACTGACCTTTACCCTGCAAAATGACAATCCAAATGCCATCGGATCATCGGGTGAATCACTCGGTTCATACGGAAATGTCCGAACCGCTTCAAAGGCAATTGACAATGATCATGTTAATCCTAAAAAGGCATATTTGAGGACCCAATTTATTCATAATGCTTTATCGTTTGAGTTTGATCCATACTACAACGGAGATTATAGTGACCATAAATTGCCGCGAAAGATTCCACATACGGCGTTCATTTACCCAAATGAATTCACTGGTCCATTTGACTGGCACGATAAAGATCATATTGGAATCAATCACCATGATTATAGTCAGACGCCATCTTTAACGGCTAATCAGGGAACATGGATCCCGGTGACTTATAAGTGGATGCCTAATGACTGGCAACCAGATAGTAACGCCAGGTCGGATCATGCCACCGCAACCGTTACTTATAATGATCCCAAGTCTGGTCACTCAATTGACGGAATTGATCAGCATACCACTACTGAAAATGTTCCTTTGAGCCAATTTCAAGGTGACTACGCATGGTGGGGATTTACTGGTGCAACTGGTGCGTTGAACATGGTCAGTGCCATTGCCAATACCGAAATTCCTCAGATTCCTGGAGTTAAAAAATTAGTTTGTGATTTAAGTGCACTTCAACGTGAGGGGAAGTATAAGGATATTAATCCCTATGATAGTGATACCGGTGCCGCAAATGACATGATTAAGGAAATCGATCCAAGTGAATTTAAGGACCTCGTCACTAACGCTAAGGTTGGAGACGTGATGCTTTATAAGGTCGACACCTATAACTACAAAGATAATGGTTTAGGAAATACCTGGGATAACGTTAAGGTTACGGATGACATGACCAATCTAGGGATGCGTGGTCTGGACGATAACGATCAAATCGTGGCGGAATACCCCAACGGAATTGAACCCATCGACGATGATGGGAAACCTGACTCGGTTGGATTTCGAACGATTATTACTGATCCAGATCCTAATACTAAGCAGAATACGGTAACCGCTAAGGGAAGTAACTTTACGGCACCGGATGACGGAGTGGTTAAGTCAAGTCAGGCGACCGTCGAAATGTCGAATAACCCGTACGACAACGTTAAACCACGGGTTATTTTACAAAACCAGATGTCAAATGACGGTGGTAATACTTGGACCAATAATCTGACCGACGTCAAAGACGGAAGTGAGGTTCAGTACAAGATTTCCCTTCATAACATGATTGAAGGCACGCAGTTTAAAGATGGTTCGTATTCATTTGTGGTTCCAAGTATTAAAGACATCAAGAACATTGATGTTAACGGAGAACCAATTAGTAATAGTGATTATACGGTAAGTGACACCACCGATTATGAGATTAGTGGGAAAGACTCCAACTCTAACTTTAAGAACGCTAAGAAGATTACGATTAAGAATCTTCCAGACATGAATGGTCGAGAGGTAACTAATATTACCGCTGACCTTCAGCTTGGGGACAATAATCCTGATAATATGAGTTCAATCCCTGAATTGACGGGAACCGATCGCAACCAGGATTCACTTAAGTTTCAAGGACGAAAAGAGACCTATAATTTCTACAATGGATCGGTTGTTTTGAATCAACCGCAGGATTTAGACTACGGCTTTCAAAATGACTACTTCTTTAAGGATCAGTACATGCAACCAAGAAACCTTGGCAAGAAAAAGACCCCGATTGACATCAACAAAGGGTACGAGGTTGCTAGTTTAACCGATGATCGTCGTGTTAAGAGTCCGTACAGTGTCTGGCTCTCTCAGGAGAATACTCCTGAAAATCCACATGAGATTGGGAGGCCCGGGTCACCATTTTCACTGGCTTACTTTGCCTTAAACAGCAAGCAACCAACCATTTTGAATCCAGGAACTGGCAACGTCCAGGTTTACAACTATCCTGGAAAAAAGGAAGATGGTAAGATTACGACTCCAATTAAATGGAATGCTAATCAAGGACTTGATTTAAGGATGAACCAGAGTGGAAGTGCCGTCGGTAGTACCGGGGGATATGACGCTACGCTTAACTGGAGCATCAAGTATGGTTCAAAAGATAGTGGAACACCATAAAGACGGTTAATCAGTGATCGCGGTTATGATATGTTTTGCCAAATGAAAGGCTATCAAGTACTTGATAGCCTTTTTGGTTGTAGATAAATTTAATCATGAAGTTGGTAATTGTGAAACGCTTTTTTGATGTGTTTAAAATCTCCATAATGGCGTGCTATAATTAGCGTAAATCTATCAAAGTGAGGAAACGTTATGGGTGAAATCAAGAAAAAAATGAAAGATCGACTTGATGCCTTCAGTGACGCCATTATTGCCATCATTATTACCGTGATGGTGTTGGAACTGCCGATTGAGAAAATGGGTGGAAACGTTGAGTATCTGGTTCTATTTCGTGCCATTGGAATCTATGCCGTTAGTTTTTGTTTTGTTGGGAACTTGTGGTACCAGCATGCTCAAGTATTCAACGATACCGAAAAAGTCGCCAACAAGACGGTTGTCATGGACCTGGTGTTCCTCTTTTTCATGTCGTTAATTCCAACTTTTACAAAGCTTATGACCGACGATACATCGCAAATCACGGTGATGCTTTATGGCACTCTTTCACTAATTTTATTGGTGGTCTTTCGCATTATTGTGTCGCAAATTGCGGAAGTCAAGTATCGAAAGCACTCCAAGCAACATGAAGTTTTCAACTATATTTTTGCCAGAAACTTTAACTATTCAATTGCGGCGTACGTCATTTTGATTATTTTGGCGTTTTTCTTTCCTAGAATTGCTTTGACTTTATTTATCATTATCCCAATTTGGTCGTTTATTGAAAACAGCCACGAGCACGGGACCTTGAACTTGGCTAATCAAGGAATGGAAGAGGGCCAGGTTAATTTAACTGAGTCGGTTAAAAATTTGACAGCTGATCAGAAAAAATCCTTAAAAGCCAAGTTAGCTTCGACGATTAAGGCGTCAAAGGGTACTGATGATGAGAAAGAAAAGCATGAGATTTGGACCCAGTTTGCCAAGTGGGCCGCTGATCAGAGGTAAAACTTAAAGCATTGCTATAAAATATTTTTAGGGATTGATGTTAATGAACAAACGATGTCAGTCCCTTTTTCTTTAACATTTTTCTTTCAAAGTTAAATATATGTTAAAATTTATCTAAAGGTAGGTGTTAAATATGAAGAAAAACGCATTTACTAGTCGTATCAGTTTACTGTGGACGGCCATGGCTATGATTTTATTTGGCACTAGTGTGGTTGAAGGCATCCAAGAGATTATCTATGGTTTTCCCATTGGTTTCATTGACTGGATTTTAATTATTTTAAGTGCCCTCTGTATCATTATTTGGGCTGTCACTTTATTTATTAAGAATCCAGCAATGGAGATTGCGGGTGAAATTACTCCAAAGCAACGTATTTGGGGTGGGATTGTGACCCTGCTGGTGTTTCTTTTGGTAATAATTGGAATTTCTCATCTTTCCGTCATGTGGACTGATTTAATCCTGATTCTAGGGTTTATTGGCTTTTTACTTAACGAAGTATGGACGTTTAAAGATTAAAAATTTTGATAATTAAATCTGAAAAAAATCCATTCCAAAATTAGTTGGGATGGATTTTTGTTTACCTATAATTATTTGAATATGAAGATGGAGATAATGAGAAAAAAGAGATAAGCGGCTGCTGGAATGGCAGTCTTCCGCATTACCGTCCCCTCTTGTCCCTTCAGTCCAACTACGCCACTCACGGAAACAATGTTGTAGACACAAATCATGTTTCCAACCGCGGCGCCGATGACCTGACCGGCGAGGATGAGAAATTTATCTAAGCCAGCGTCCATGGCGACATCAGCCTGAATTGATGAGAAAGTCAAGGTGGAGACGGTCGTGCTTCCGGTGACAAATGATCCAACCGCACCTAGGATTGGTGCGATTGCTAACCAGACGCCATGCAGGTGAGTAGCCATAAACGATGCCAAGTAACCGGGCATGCTGTCTAATTTGGCGCCGTTAAAATTGGTGTTAGTAAAGACTTGGACCATGATTAAAGTCACAATTAAGGTCAGAAGCGTGGTCTTCATTGATTTCACCACGTCCCACGCTTCGTGTGAAAACGAACGAAATGATTCTTCACGAAGCAGAACCGTTAGTAGGGCAACAATCAAGAGGACGGTTCCCGGTGAAGCTAAAAGGAGCCAGCTCGAGTCAATTGCCTTAAAGCCAAGAATGTTGGTTAATGATAGGTTGACGTGGCTGTTTAACCAGTTATGGACCGGTTTGACGAGTTTAGGGATTACTAATAGAACGACTACGAGGACGTATGGTAACCATGCTCTAATTAGTGAAATATCGGTTCGGGGCTCTTTGATGGTTACTTTTTCGGACTGCTGCCATGGATTTTTCTTAACATCCCTTGGTAGTAAGATGTTGAACTTAATACTTAAGATGGCAAAAATCAGCGCAATGATTGGGCTGATAACGGATGTTAATTCGTATCCCAGTAATAATTGACTGATAATGGTTGAAGTCGAGTAGATTAAACCAATGGCAAGACACCATGGAGTAACCTGTAAAACTGATTTGAAGCGGTGCTTGGTGTATTGGTTGGGAAGTAGGAAAACCAGCATCACGATTAGGATCAGCGGAACCAGGGTCCCACTGATTAACTCGAGGTTAGCAATCTTTAACCCGACTTTTCCCATCTCAGCCGTACTAACGGTGTTACTTAGACCAACCGTTAGCGGGGTCCCGACGGCTCCAAACGAGGCGGCCGTTGAGTCGGCGACAAGGGCCAAAACGATTGAAGATAGGGGCTTAAATCCCAGAGCGATTAGCAGTGGTGCGGTGACCATGGCGGGAGCTCCAAAACCAGAAACGCCTTCGATTAGAGAACCAAACAGAAAGACAATCAGGATGGCTTGTAGGCGCATGTCGGTGGTTAAATTGGTAAAGCCAGCGTTGATTCGATCCACTGATCCGGTGTATTCCAGTGCTCTTAGTAATAACAGTGCCCCAAGGAGGATCCAAGCAATCGTCAGACTTTTGTGGACTCCCTGAATGGCTGAAGCTGCCAGAGCTTTCATTGGCATTTTCCAGACCAATAAACTAGCTAAAATAACAAGTATTGCCGTTACACTCATTCCCTTTAAAGCTGGCATGTTTAAAAAGCCCAGCAGAATTATTGGGACTAGTATCGGAAACATTGAAACTAATAATTCCATATAATGTTTTCTCCTCTTAGTGTTTTGCGGTAAAGATGTCTTATAACTATTATACATTAGTTAGAAGCTTCAAGCGAAGCGGGTTATTTTCAAGGAGTTTTGGAAATAAAAAAAGCTAATCTTTAGTGATTAGCCTTTTATGGCACAAATCAATTATTTGATTATCGTTTTACAACAACCTTCCCCATCATTTGATGGAACTCCACCATACTGGTTGCTTTACGAAGATTTTTGGCAGAAATGGGACTAATTGTTTTAGTGAGGGTACTTTTAATTTTTCCCTCATCAAGTAGTTTTCCAATTTTATCCAGGATTATGTGTTGTGTAATCATGTTGGGAGTTTGGTACCATGATTTTTCATACATCCATTCCCAACCAAATCTTACCATCCGTGATTTTAATGGACTAAAGTTTAAATTTCTACCTGATCCAGTGGTGGATGCAATGTTTCCGGTTGGACCAATTAATTTTGTGATGGTTGACCAATAAGCATCAAGATTTGCTAATTCCAAAATATAATCAACGTGCTTAAACCCTAAATCATGAACCTGGTCAACAATGTTATCGTGATAGTCAACAACATGATCAGTTCCATGCTGTAATTCCCATTGCTTAGTCGTTTCGTTTCCTGCAGTTGCAATGACGTTCAAATTTGCCAGATGCGCTAATTGTGTTGCTACCGAACCAACGCCACCAGATCCATTAATGACTAAAATAGATTTTGACGAGTTGCCCTCTGTATCATTAATATCGATATCCATTTGTTCAAACATTGCTTCCCATGCCGTTATACTGGTTAGTGGCATCGCAGCAATTTCTTCAATACTTAGTTTTTTGGGTGCATGACCCACTATTCTTTCGTCGACTAATTGATACTCACTGTCACTTCCAGGTCGTTTATACGATCCAGCATAAAAAACTTTATCACCAGTTTTAAAAATGCTCGTCTCTGCTCCAGTTGTAACGACAGTTCCGTAAGCGTCCCATCCCATTATCTTAGGATGAGCAAGTTGCTTTCGTTGGGCGCGTCTAGTATAAACATCAACAGGATTCACCGATACAGCCTCTACCTTAACCAATAAATCGTGAGGTTTAGGGGTAGGGACTTCTGTACTAAATTCAAATAGACTGTCTGGATTTTTAATTGATAAATATTTAGTAAAGCCAATTGCCTTCATGTTCTTTTTCATCATCTATCTAATCTCCTTATTTAAGTTACTGTTAATTTTAAGGAGAAAATGATGCTTTACAATAATGTAATTTTTGTTACTAGGTTACAAGATTTTCACTAGATAATTAGATTACTGTGGTTGAAGCTTTTATCTCTGATCGTCGTTGATTGAATTATACAGTTTTCCCCATTTTTCCATTTCATCAATAACCGGTTTTAGTGATTCACCAAATTTAGTGATTTTGTATTCTGTTTTTGGTGGAACGACAGGATAGACCTTCTTTTCAATGATATTATCGTTTTCTAGTTCCTTTAATTGTAGCGCCAGCATACGTTTTGAGCAGCCGTTGATCTGCTTATTTAAATAATTAAATCTAACTACTTTACTTTTAAATAAGTGATACAAAATAACACTTTTCCATTTGCCAGAGATTATTTGTAATGTACTTTCAACTGGGCAGCCTTCTTGACAATTATATAAATGTCTATTGCTCATGACTTTTACTTCTCTCTTTATTTTGATCAAAATATCATTGAAGTTGTCTACACACCTAGTATACGCTATATCTTTGGATAACTTTGTGTTCTTATTGAATGTAATGAATTTAAATTAAAGTATTATTTACTAATAAAAAATGAGACGCCCTCACCAAAGGGACGTCTCATTTTTGCTTATTTACTTAGATATTTCTTTTCGTAGTGGTGGTACAAAAGATAACCCACAATACCAAACAAGACAGGTCCAACGACCATCCAGATACTGCTTACGTAGTTGCCACTCAAAGCGGGAGCGATAATCGTAAAAATAATGGCAAAACCGACCGTTAGCATTACGACACAGACCGCTAATTTGGCGACCAGTGAATTCTTGTAGAAGACAAAGGGCTTCTTGATTTTCTGGTTGGCTTTAAAACCAATGAACGAGAAGGCAATGAACAGGTACGGAATTACCATGGCCACGTTGGTCATCTGAACCAGGATGTTGAAGAAAGCTTTGGCACTTTGTCCTCCAAATGAGATTACGAGGATGAATAAGATGACTAAGAGTCCCTGAATCACCATGGCATTGCCTGGTACGTTGTGTCTGTTGATTTTGGTAAAGAACCTCGGCCAAATTTCCTTGGGAGTGCCCTCCACGATCGTCTTGATTGGCGAAATGACGAGTGTGATGAAGGCCCCACTCAGTGCTAGAAAAATGGAAACCCCAACGTAACGGCTGACCCACATCCCGATTTGAACGGAGACGCTATGAGGAAAGTTCAGGGCGGTCCCCAGTTGATAACCAAAGTTATTCATGATAACGAAGGGGATGTTGACTAGGTTAATGTTGTGTTTTGAACCCAAGACCTGGTTCCAGTTCGTAAAAGCTCCAACCATGAAAATCCCAATCGAATAGACGACGGAAATGGTGATGGCCGAGATGGTGATTCCCTTAGGAAAAGTCTTTTCGGGAGTCTTGGTTTGATCGACGAGGCCCCCAATGGTTTCTAGTCCACCGTAGGCAAAGATTGCGTATACGATAAATCCGAGGACATTAATTAATGAATCGTATTGCGGATTGGGTGATACTAAGACGGCTTTCCAGGAGAGCGGCTGAAAGGTATGTCCGTTAATTAAAAGGATGATGGCCCCACCAACAATGAGGATTACATTGGTTAGCATTGCCGCAAACCCGCCGATGGAAGTGACCTTCTGAATTTGACTGATCCCACGGGTAGCAATGAACGTAATCACGATCATCAAAAGGACGGCTAAAAGGCCGATGGTTTCAACGCTTGAAAGTCCAAAGAGATGAGCATCTGACGTTTTATCAACGCCGAAGATTGCATTTGAAAGTGGGACCCAGATGGCGGAACTGGTGTTGACCATCCAGATGATGGCGGAAGCATACCACATGGAGATTCCCGTGAAGGCGAATTTAGGATTAACTGATTCGCTCATCCAAGTGTAGATGCCACCGTGCTTTTCTGAAAAAGCCGCACCAAACTCCGCAATCATGAACGCGAACGGGATGAAGAAGCAGAGCGCTGCCAGGATGTACCAGATGATTGAGGCATACCCCATTAGATAGAACGCTCTGGAAATGTTCGCTGATCCGAAGACGGATGTAAAGATCATTAAGACTAACGCAAATAATGATAACTTTTTATTGTCCATCAAATGTAACCTCCAATTTCTTAAATAATTCTTAAAGTATAACAGGAAAATCCCGATTTGTGACACAAAAAAAGAATTCATTGCTGAATTCCTTATTTTTTGAATTGAATTTTAACGTATTCGCGATACTTGGGCAAAGTCTTGATTAACTCTTCGTGAGTCCCGTGTCCACTGATTTCACCGTGGTCAACAAAGTAAATGTCGTCTGAATCAACGATGGTACTCAATCGGTGAGCAATAATGAGGGTAGTACGACCCTTCATGAGTTGATGAAGCGCCTTTTGAACCATGGCCTCTGATTGTGAATCAAGACTGGCCGTGGCTTCGTCAAGCATCAAGATTTTTGGATCTCGCAAAAAGGCCCGAGCGATCGCGAGTCGTTGCCTTTGGCCACCACTGACCTTGATTCCTCGTTCACCAACTTGAGTGGAAAGTCCGTCGGGCATCTCTTTCACAAAGCCCTCCGCGTACGCCAGGCTTAGGACGTGCCAGAGTTGGTCATCGGTAAACTGCTCGTCTAGTCCATAGGTCAAATTATGGCGAATCGTCCCCGCCATGATGGCTGAATCCTGACTAACCAGTCCGATTTGATGCCGCCAGTTGGAGAGGTTAATGTCCTCGATGTTTTCCTTGCCAATTGTAAGGGTGCCAGACGTTGGTTGGTAGTAACGTTCAATCAAACTGAAGATGGTTGATTTTCCACTTCCAGAAGGTCCAACGAAGGCCGTAGTTTGATTGGGCTTGGCGGCGACGTTGACTTTTTTTAAGACCGGTTCATCGGGGTCGTAGGCAAAACTAACGTCATTGAGGCGCAACGTTTTACCGCCAATATCATCCGAGAAGCCTGACGCAAAGTCTTCTTCGGGTTCAATGAGGAGTTCTCGGACGTGTTCAGTAGAACCATTGGCTTTAGAGAGGTCAGTGACAAAACGACCCAGCATGCTAACGGGACCAATGATTTGAAACAGGTACATTAGAAAGGCAAACATGGTTCCGATGGTCATAGCTCCAATGGCAACCCGATGAGCGCCATATGCCAAGATTCCAACAATCATAGCCATCATGACCGTGTTCAGAATTGGTCCCGCAATGGAGTCATAGACCGACTCTTTGAGGCCGATTCGATACAGATTGTGAATCAAGTTAGAACCAGCGTTGGTTTCGTACGGTTCGGCATTTGATGATTTAACTAAGCGAATTTCGTTTAAAGTTTCCTGCGCCTTTCCGCTGAAATCAGCCATTTGGTCCTGACGCGATTTCCCAATCTGACTCGACTTGTGAATGATCGGTCGCATCACGGTCATGACGATGGGAATGGCAATAAACATGATTAAGGCCATTCGCCAATCCATGATGAGCATGATGATTAAAGCCCCGATTAGTTGAAAGATCGACGTAATCGTGTTGGGAAATGAAACTGACAGTAAGTCTTTAATCTGATCTGTGTCACTCACGAGCCGCGAGGTCATTTTTCCGGTCTTCACGCTATCAAAATAGTGAACGTTTAACTTCACCATTTTCTCCCATAGTAGTTCTCGAAGGTTAGCCACTACGTCTTCACCGAAGAACCCCAGGAGCGTTCCTGAGCCCGCGTTAATTAGGGCACTCAAGACAAATAAAATAACCATAGCAAAAATCAGGACTAGACTCACGCCCTTGGCAAAATCGTTTACCATGACCTGGGCAATCTTTGGGACCGTTAGTTGGGCTCCAGTAGCGACTAGACCCAGGATTAGTCCAACCATTAGTTGCCAGTAGTGTGGTTTAGTTTGTCGAATTAAATGAAAGAATCCCCGAAAGTTGAAGGATCCGTTATTTTTTTGGTTTTTCTTTTTCACGTTATCACTCCTTAAATCGTAACTACTATCCTATCACAAATCGACTTGCTTGAAACGAATATTCATTCCGCTTATCCTAATCGTAGAAACACATTGAGAGGAGTTCTCATCATGGAATATGAGTATTATACGTTAAATAGCGGAATGCAGGTTCCAAAGATTGGATTTGGGACCTATCTTTTAAAGGGCTTTGAAGGTGCAATGGCGATCACTTCTGCCATTCATAAGGGTTACCGGTTAATCGACACTGCCTATAACTACGAAAACGAAGGGGCCGTTGGTCGTGGAATTGAAAATTCGAACGTGCGCCGTTCTGATTTGCTGGTAACTTCAAAGTTGCCAGGCCGTTACTACGACCGAAAGAGCGCCATTAATGCCATTCAGGAGTCACTTTATCGGGCTGGCCTAGACTACTTTGATATCTACTTGTTGCACTGGCCTAATCCTAAAGAGGGTAACTACGTTGAAGCATGGCAAGCACTGATTGATGCTCAACAGTACGGTTTGATTCGGACGATCGGAGTCTGCAACTTTCTACCAGACTACCTGGACAAGTTAGTTGATGAAACTGGTGTCATGCCGTCAATCAACCAGATTGAACTTCATCCCTACTTTAATCAGGCTGATATGCGTCACTATGATGAAGAACACGGGATTTTAACCGAAGACTGGAGCCCACTTGGTCGTGCCAGTGAGATGTTAAAGAACCCAGTTCTGGTTGACATGGCCGCTAAGTACCATAAAAACGTTGGTCAGTTGATTTTACGCTGGGAGATTCAGTTGGGAACGCTGCCAATTCCTAAGTCAGCTCATCCTGGTAGACAGAGTGGTAACCTGAACGTCTTTGACTTTGAGATTACTCCTGAAGATATGGAAACGATTGATTCGTTAACCAAGCCAGATGGTCGAACTCATAATCAAGATCCAGCCACTTACGAAGAATTTTAGATTAATTAATGCTTGAAATCAATTAATAAAGGAGGCCCACTTCTGGGTCTCCTTTTTGTACGGATTAATTAATAAATAATTTCAAGGACTCTTTGAAGCCGATGGAGTAATTTTTCGGAATCACTGGGAGATTCCATGGCTTCTTTAATCGTCTGGTGGCACAGAACGGTGATGGCCCACCGTTTGGCTGGCAGCTTAATGATTGCCGAATCATCAATGTTTTTCTGATTATGCAGGATGTCCATCTGAATAAATTCAAAGTATTCACTTTCAGCACTATCTTCTAGAAAGGAACGGGCAGCATCAACGTAGTCGCTCGGTTTTAGTTCATCAAGCTTTTTATTTGTGAAAGGTCGATGAATGGTTGATAAAACCAGTCTGCGTGTGTAATCATAGCCGCCCTTTAAGGTAATGAAGTATTTGTAGTAGGCTCCACGTGAGATTTTGGCATCCTTGATGATCCTGGCAACTTGGGCGTCAGCGAAGGGATGAGCGGAAAATTCATTTAAAAGGGCACTGTTGATGCGATCCTTTTTTGCCTGGGGGAGATTTACAAAAGTTGACGATGGCATAAAAAATCCTTCCTTCTATGTAATAATTTAATTATACCCACATGTTGACACGGTGTTAACCGCTAATTTACCATAATTGATTCATTAGAAGTCCGAATAAACAGGCGATGATTCCATGATTTCCCCTTTTCATAATAAAAGACCGAACATAAATGTCCGATCTTAATTGTTAGGATTAAGTTATGCGAAGATGTAGCCAAATCCACCGGGACCAACGTGGGTCATAACGATGGGACTCGTCAGACGGCAAGTCACGTTGATGTCAGGTCGTGCTTTCTTGATCTTAGCAGCAATTTTCTTTGGGGCCGTTCCGTCATCAACGTATGAAAGACCAACTTCAGAAATGTCCTTATTATTAATGATTTCATCGGTGACCTGATTGGCAATCTTGGTCATTTTCTTGATGCCACGGCACTTGTATTTCAGTTTTAAAGTTCCCTCAGTCAGTTGAATTACGGGCTTTAGTTGAATTAGTGAGGAAATAAAGCCAACCGCCCGGCTAGCACGCCCACCCTTGACCATGTAATCAAAACTGTTGATGAAAACGTAGGTCATGATGGTTGGTACAAAAGCCTTTAAATTGTCCATAATTTCGTTAACAGACTTGCCTTGATCGGCCAACTTTTTGGCACGTATGACAGCAAAAGTAAGACCACTATCAGTGGAATCACTGTCTAAGACTGAGATGTCTCCGCCCACTTGTTTGGCAGCGGTTCTAGCCGTCTCAACCGTTCCGCTTAAAACCTTGGTTAAATGAATGGAGATGATTGAAGCGTCTGGATCTTCTTTTTGAATTTTTTCGTAGGCTTGAATGAATTGACCCAGAGAAGGTTGACTGGTCTTCGGAAATTCTTTGTCGTTTGCAAGATGATCGGAGAATTCTTTTCTGGTAATGTCAACACCATCTTCATAAGTTTTACCATCAATGGTAACCTGAAGTGGTACGACCGTGAGATTATTTTTTTGAATTTCATCTGGGGTTAATTGAGCAGTTGAATCAGTAACAATATGAATCATGTGTTTCTCCCTCCAATTAACGTTTCGTTAATTTGCCTTATGGACTTTAATTATAGTAGAAGGATCGTTTTTTTCCCAGTTAAAATTGGATTTAATTTTAGTAGAGAGTTTGGTTAAGCGTGGGACAGGTAACTTCATCTTTGAAAGTGCGGTTACATAGTTTGAATGGTGTAACCGGTTGGCAATCACATTATAAAAATTATAAATTAGAGAAAGAAGTAGCTTTTTTGTTGCAAACAAGATATAACTATATTAGGGAGAAAAGCAGGGAGTTTCATCATGAAAAATAAAATGAAAATCCTGTTAACCAGTGTTGTTTCGGTGCTGGTAGCGGGTTCGATGGTAGCCGGATTGGTTGCCAAAAAGCGTGATAACGAAAAGAAGCATGCGACAAAAAAGTAAGCATTGCTGATTATTAGGGGGATTTCAACTACGGTTGAGTTTCCCCTTTTATTATGGTCGATCGTGTAAGCGTTGAAATTAAAGAAAAAATTAAAATGAATAATGAAGTGAGGCAAGCAAATGGTAAAAGGAAGAAAAAAAGAATTAAGGTTGAGTACCGTTTTAATCTATTCGTTACTATTAAATACCGGGTCATCCTTTATGTGGCCGCTAACCACGGTCTACATGCATAATTACCTTCATGAATCTCTGACAACAGCCGGCATCGTGCTGTTTGCCATGTCAATGTTCATGATTATTGGGAACTATCTGGGTGGTTATCTTTTCGATCGCTGGTCACCATATAAGACCGCCATCATCAGTGTCCTAATTACGATGACTTCGATTGTGACTTTGATCTTCTTTCACGGCTGGCCCATTTTTGGAATTATGTTACTGCTGTACGGACTGGGTAACGGCTCCAGCATGACGCTCTTAAATTCGTACGCATCGATGATCACCTCTAAAAGTACGCGATACGTTTTTAATTCGTTGTACGTTGGACTTAACCTTGGGGTCGTTGTCGGAACCGCGTTGGTTGGTTTCTTGATGAAGTACGGGATTTCGATTGTTTTCATCGTGGCAACGGGTTTTTACATTGTGTTGTTGTTGATGACGATTTTTGAATTTAACATTAAATTACATCGACCAGAACCGACGGCCGTTAAGCGTTCACAAGATGACGACGATGTTTCTGAGAAAAAGAGTCGCGGTTTAAAACTGATTTGGCTAATCTGCATCATGGTTTTTTGTATTTATATGAGTTATACGCTCTGGGAAAGTGTCATGTCGGTCCACATGACTCAACTAGGGATCTCATTTGAAAATTACAGTTTCTTGTGGACGATTAATGGGTTATTGATTGTTTTCATTCAACCGATTATTAATAAAATCGGGGCTCGGTTTAAGATGAGTCGTCAGATTGCCTTTGGGGTAATCATTTTCGCGCTAAGCTTCTTTATGTTAATATTTGCTAGACAGTACGCCGTTTTCGTAATTATCATGGTCATTTTGACCTTTGGTGAAATGAACGGACTGCCGGGAATTCCGGCGTGGATTGATACGTTAGCGGACCCCAGACAAAAGGGGAAGTTTCAGGGACTATTTAACATCTTTATGTCCCTTGGAAGAGCTGTGGGCCCACTCTTTGGTGGATTAATGGTTGAATTTTTCAACTATCCAGCTTTATTTATCGTATCCGGCGGACTGATTTTATTTGCATTGTTCTGTGTGATGAGCGAATCAAGAAAGTTAAGTAAAACACGTCAAGATTAGTGAGGTAAACCATGGTCGACACTTATTATAAGGATTCAATTGATGTGTCTGACGCACACCAAAATAATTTAAAGCACGTTAACGTCAAGCTCCCTAAACATGAAATCACCGTTTTTGTCGGTGAGTCCGGATCGGGGAAATCGTCGTTAGTATTCGACACGATTGCGGCCATGTCACGTCGTGAACTAAACGAAACGTTTCCTAGTTTTTCACAACAGTATCTCCCAAAGTACGGGCAGCCGCACGTTGGTGACATCAAAAATTTGCCAGTTGCCATTGCAATTGAACAGAAACAACTAACCGGCAACGCCCGGTCGACGCTTGCCACCTATACGGGAATCTACTCGTTATTACGGCTCCTGTTCTCACGGGTTGGAAAGCCGTTTGTGGGATACTCGGAGGTCTTTTCGTTTAACCTGCCGCAGGGGATGTGTCCGTACTGTCAGGGATTAGGTTATGTCGATGAAGTTGATGAGTCAAAGTTAATTGATCCAGAAAAGTCACTTAATGACGGAGCGATTACCTTCGTTAGTTTTGGACCCGGAACCTGGCGTTGGCGGGGATACGGTTACAGTGGTTTATTTGATAATGACAAACCAATTAAAGATTATACTCCCGAAGAGTATGACTTGTTGATGCACGCGCCACAACAAAAACTGTCCAATGCGCCCGCTTACTACAAAACGAGCCAGTACGAGGGTGTGGTTCCTAGAATCAAACGTTCAATCATCAACAGTCGTGAGGGTAAGCACCACAAAGAAGCCATTAGTGAGATTGTGACCCGTGAAGTTTGCCCGGTATGTAAGGGAGCTCGACTTAACCCCAGATCATTGAGCGTTAAGATTAACGGATATAACATTAACGACGTCTCTGGGATGGATTTGGTGCAGTTCTTAGACTTTTTGGAGTCCATTAAAGATAACCTTGGAGATGAAATCATCCGGGGCTTAGAGTCCAAGATTAAGCCGTTAATTGACATTGGATTAGGGTACTTGACTCTCGATCGAACCACCAGCACGTTATCAGGTGGTGAGGTTCAACGAATTAAGATTGCTAAACACCTAACCAATTCATTATCAGATATTCTGTACGTTTTTGACGAACCAAGTGTGGGTCTTCATCCTCACGACATCGCTTTGATTAAAAAAGCTATGATTAATCTAAAGAAGAAGGGTAACACCATCTTTATCGTTGACCACAATCCTGAGATCATGTCGATTGCCGATCACGTGGTCGAAGTTGGCCCGAAATCTGGGGCTGATGGTGGAAAGATTACCTTTACCGGGAGCTATCCAGAAGTGTTGGATTCTGACACTCTGACCGGAAAATGGTTAAGGGCACCTCATCACTTCGCCAAACCACTTCAACCTAAGGGATTTGTAGACTTGGAGCATGTTCACATGCATAATATTGATGATGTGAGTGTCAAGGTACCAACCGGGATTATGACCGTTTTGTCAGGAGTGGCTGGATCTGGTAAGAGTTCACTGGCTGAAGCCATGAAGGACCATTTAAATGGCGATTACGTTGATCTAACGCAAAAGCAAGCCGGCATCAGTATTCGTTCCACTCCCGTGACCTATCTCAACATTTTAAACCCAATTCGAAGGCTTTTTGCGAAGGCCAACAACGTTTCAACCCAGCTCTTTAGTTACAACGGCAAGGGTGCTTGTCCGCGTTGTAAGGGGAAAGGGGTCACAATTACCAACATGGCTTTCATGGATCCGGTCGTTCAGACCTGTGAGTTGTGTCACGGAAAACGCTACAGTCAGGAAGCCTTGGGATATAAGTATCACGGTCAAGACATCGCCGACGTTTTGTCGATGTCAGTTGCTTACGCGGCTGAATTCTTCAAGGATGTTCCTGAAATCGCTAATCCGTTGAAACAGATGAGCGAAGTCGGATTGGATTATTTAGCGTTAAATCAGGCTTTGACCACGCTATCTGGTGGTGAACTGCAACGACTACGATTAGCCCAGATGCTAGAAGAGAAGGGCAAGATTTACTTTCTTGATGAACCCACGGCTGGTCTGCACATGAATGATACGCAACGATTGCTGAAGCTATTTAAACGAATGGTTGCTGATGGCGATTCTCTTATTATCGTTGAACACAACCTTGATGTAATCAGTCAGGCTGACTGGTTGATTGACATGGGACCTGGAGCCGGAACGTACGGTGGAAACGTCCTGTACAGTGGAATTCCCGAGGGATCGGAAAAAGTTCCCCAATCATTTACTGGAAAAGCCCTTAAAAAGTACATGTTGCCTTATAAAGAAAGATAAACAAAAAGAGATCATCACTGATATCAGTGATGATCTCTTTTTGAATTAGAATCCGATGAAAGACTCAATGTTGGCTTTTATCATATTGATACCATCTTGGATGGTCATGATAATTTGTTGAAGAGCATTATTATCCCGTTCACTAGCATTTTGTTCGATTTCTTGTTTGGCTTTTTCAATAACATCTTGAGTTTTTTGGTTAGCTGCATTACTGCCATTGTTGCCACCATTATCAGCATTATTCTCAGGTTTATTGTTATAATTTTTAACCACCACGGGCGGATTTTGTTTAACCTGTTGCTGGGCACTCTTTCCTGAACGGTATAAGCCAAAGATTCCCAACAAAATGATAATCAGGAAAATAATTACGATCCAGCGGAACCAGTGGTGTTTCTTCTTTTTTAGAGCACTTTGGTACTGCGTTTGATTGGGTGCTGTTCTATCAACACCAGGGGAAACCACCTGCGCACTTGGTGCGTACACCAAGTTGTAAGTGAGCGTTCCTCTTGCAAAAGTTCCGTTGATATTCTCGTTCGGATTGACGGCCACAACCCGACCCATGTTTGCCGGATAATCAACGTTTCGTTTAAAGGTGACGTTAGTGAGGTAACTGACGGCATTCTGATCACCACTAAGTCCCTGAACGAC
Organism: Fructilactobacillus sp. X3R2C1; assembly: GCF_059901235.1. Classification (NCBI taxonomy): domain Bacteria; kingdom Bacillati; phylum Bacillota; class Bacilli; order Lactobacillales; family Lactobacillaceae; genus Fructilactobacillus; species Fructilactobacillus sp. X3R2C1. The sequence goes on along the minus strand of NZ_JBWXVA010000003.1, from coordinate 156,632 downwards.
GTATCCCTTTAGGTCAGGGACTTCGATTGAAAATGCTTCCCCGGGAGTTTGCGAATATTTTAATGGGTTAGTCAAATTTTGACCGTTTTTATCAACAACGTTAATAACTACGTTTCCGACATTGCGGTCCATTCGACTACCAACTGTTTCATTGTTCATTGATTGAGTGCTCCTTTAATCAGTTTATATGCATTATCTTACCATTATTTCTCAATCTCACAAAAAGAATCCAATCCAATTTCCCGCACCTTAATGGGGGATCAGGTGTCGATTAGTCGCTTCAAATGTGATATCATGATTACTGTAAGTGATAGTCATTAACTATCAGACTGAATATTGAGAGGAAGAATGACATGAGCGAAAAAAAGATTATTGAAAAACTCGATGACATTAAAGATTACGAAGACAAAATGGCTGATTTAGTATCAGCAATCTTGACTGACCAACCTTGGGAACAAACTGATGAAGTTCGAAACGTTTACTTCTTGGATGTAACTGATTTTGGGAAAGACCTTCAAGACGTTTTGGACCAAATGAACGTTTTGCGTGACCAATACGATGAAACATTACACTCATACTTGGGTGTTCCATTCATCCCTTACGTTCCACTATCAAAATTAACTGATGCCGCTTTTCAAACTTTAGTTGACGTTGACCCAACGGACAACATCACTAAGACTAAGAAGAACAGTGTCTTTGTTGATTCACGTGTTATTGATAGTAAAGATGGTAAGCACATTAGCTTGGACTTACAATTTAACGAACAATAAGATTAAGTGTAAAGAGAGTTGACACCTCGGTGTTAGCTCTCTTTTTTATGGCGTTTTTGAAATAAATATTTTAAAAATGATTGACAGAAAGTGATTTGAGTTGTTTAATTAGTGGCAATTAAAGAAGAGGAGGAATATTCCATGAATAATCATATTGATCATCAAAACGACCTTTATACTTACTTTACTTGGTACAAGTGCGTATCTAAGTAAGGTTGTTTTGAGGGCCTAATTAGATACCGTAAGGATACTAACTAGGCTAATTACAGATTATCGTTGGATATTCCTAATAACGAATGTGTTTTTAATCCCAGTTAGCATCGAATGTTAACTGGGATTTTTTTGTCTATCGAAAGGAGAATTAGAATGTCAAAAGCATTAATAAGTAAAATGAATCAAGAAATGCTGCAGCTATCACCATCGTCGATTTTAAAATTTAATGATGAGGTGAGTCAGATTCCTGATATTATTCCGTTAACGTTAGGTGAACCAGACTTTAACACCCCTGAACACGTTAAGGATGCCGCAATTAAAAGCATTCAACAAAATGAGAGTCACTACGCTCCCACGAAGGGAACTAAACAACTGCGGGATGCAGCTGCGCACTTTTTACAAAGTAAATACGATTTAAACTACGACCCGGAGACGGATATCATTATGACCGCTGGAGCTACCGGCGGAATTTATACGGCGTTAACATCGGTTTTAAATCCCGGGGATGAGGTTTTAATTCCAACGCCGATTTTTCCACTCTACTTTCCGATTATTAAACTGCGGGGAGCCACCCCGATTTTTATGGACACCGCTAAAACTGACTTTGTCCTCACTCCAGAACAGTTAGAACAAAATTTAAAGGATCACCCCAAAACCAAGGCGATTGTCTTGAATTTTCCCACTAATCCCACTGGCAAAACTTATCATCCTGACGAACTTCAAAAACTGGCCGATGTGATTAAAAAGCATGATATTTTTGTGATTTCTGACGAAATTTACAGCGAACTGACTTATGATGGCAAACACGCCTCAATCGCTAAATATCTTCCCGAACAAACCATTTTATTGAATGGGGTTTCAAAGTCACACGCGATGACCGGATGGAGAATTGGGATCATGGCGGCGCCTAAAGACATCACTAGTCAACTTGAAAAAATCGATCAATTTACGATCACTTCAACCACCACAAACGCACAAGCTGCGGCCGCCGAAGCACTTGGAAACGGAATGAATGATACTGATGCCATGAAAAAGGAGTACCGAAAGCGACGTGATTTTGTTTACGAAAAATTGAGTGCGATGGGCTTTAAGATGGCCAATCCCGATGGCGCTTTTTACATTTTCGCTAAAATCCCAGCTGGCTTAATTCAAAATAGTATGGACTTTAGTTATGACTTAGCCCGTAAAGCTAAGGTGGCCGTCATTCCCGGAAGTTCGTTTGGCCCAGGCGGCGAGGGATACGTTCGCATTAGTTATGCTACTTCAATGGAAAACTTAAAAGAAGCCATGGACCGAATTACTGAATATGTTGAAAAAGAAAGAGAAAAATAGTGGTGACGCCAAAGCCCTTAACTACTTACGATAGTTAAGGGCTCTTTTGCGGTGTATTTTATTTTATTTACAATTACTTGTTTTGGGCTTCTTTTTCCTGAGCCGATTGACCCAAGATGTTGAGGTAGTTAAACGGACGGTCAAAGTTTGGTTGAAACAGCATGTCAACCATAGCCAGGTCGTCAATGGTGTTTTCGTTTTGAATGGCAACCGAAAGCACGTTAGCGGATTGTGAAATGTCGTAGAGACTGGTCAATGCGCCACCCAAGATTTTACGGGTGTCAGGACTGTAAACCAGTGACATTAGCACAGGAGTCGTGGTGGGCATGAATTCAGGACGATAGTTGTCTTCGACAATTACTTGGTGAGCGTTAATGCCCTGAGCCTTAGCGGCACTCATGGTTAAGCCGGTTGAGGCAAGGTTTCGGTCGTACAACTTCAAACCGGAGGAGGATTGCGTTCCCATGTATTTTTCGGTGTCGTTTTCGATGTTCTTTCCAACCAAGATTCCTTGACGAACCGCATTGGTTGCAAGCGGAATGTAGGCGTTTTTGTGAGTTGGGTTGTAGTGAACGGCGGCACTGTCACCAGCGGCGAAGATGTCCTTGTTAGAAGCATGCATGTAATCATCGGTGATGATTGCACCGTTTTCAAGCATGTCAACTTGACCCTTGAGTAGACTCGTGTTGGGTTTGAAACCAATGCACAAAATAGCTAGGTCAGCAGTAAATTCGTCACTGCTGGTCTTAATTGAGACTGTATCACCGTTATCAATGAACTTTTGCACCATTTGGTTTCCTTCGAATTTAACCCCATGGTCCTTGTAGTCTTTTTCAACGATGTCAGTAAACTTAGGGTCATAGTATTTACTTAAAACCCGGTCAACTCCATCAATCAAAGTGACCTCATGACCAGTCTTGGAATAGGCTTCGGCTAGTTCGGCCCCGATGTATCCAGCTCCAATGACAGCGATCCGTTTAGCGTCCTTGGCGTCATCGAAAAGTACCTGAGCGTCGGTCCAGTTCTTACAAAGCTTGACGTGATCGCTATGAACGCCCTCGATTGGAGGAACAACCGGAAGGGAACCACTGGTCATTACGAGCTTGTCGTAATGTTCGGTCTTGCTTTCACTGGATTCTAAATCCTTAACGGTGATTTCTTTGTTATTTGAGTCGATGTTAGTGACTTCGTGCTTCATTTGCACGTCGGCGCCTAGTTCCTTTAATTCCTTTGGATCGGAATAAAACAGGCCCTTTGGATCTTTAACTTCGCCACCTAAATAAAGGGCGATTCCACATGATAGAAATGAGATATTGTCATTTTTTTCATAGACAGTTAAGTCATAATCGGGATGCTCTTTTAAGATTTGTTTAACCGCAAAAGTTCCCGCGTGGGTACAACCAACAACAATAATTTTCATGATGCAACTTACCTCCTAGTGTGAAACAATATTCATGAATTATAGGTTATCCTACCAGATAAAATTGTGAAATGCTAATCAATACACTCATAAAATGGTTCTTATTTATTATTTTTTGAAAGCGACTTCATTACTATATTCTCTGGCTCTTTCACACATGGTTTGATAAATGCGAACGACATCACGATCGGTGCCCCTTAATTCGTATTCTGCAATTTCAGGGACGTTAAAACGTTCCGCATATCTTCTGGCTGTGAGACAAAATTGGACGTTAAAATTGCGATTACCACTGCCGACGATTCCCATGCAGTAGTCGGCGTTATGGTTGTAAGCAACATATTCGCCCATGGTGTTGGTCATGAGTTCTTTGACCCCGTTATCGATTCCATTTCCACCGTCAAGGTAGGTCGGCACGAAAACAAAGTACGGTGATGTTTCGTCAGCAAAGTCACTTTGATCTGAGATTTCGGTTGGTTCAATTAGTGGGTTACTAGCATCTTTTTGGTGCTCGGTTTCCGCGTAGTCCTCTAAATTTTGCACGAAGTTGCGGGTGTTACCGGCAATTGAGATGTATAAAATGCGAATGGGTTTGATGATTACTACCTCCTTAAATATGAAAAATAGTCACTATTAGTGTAACCTCTAACAAGTTTAAATGCACAGAATCTTAGAAGTCAAAGCAGCCAAAAAACGCACGGAATTAGTTATCCGTACGTTTTTAATTTAATTTCGTTTCTTTACGATCCAGATGACGATCCCACTGATAGCGAGGATTAAAATTCCGAAGGCGCTCGCAATTGCTCCTAATAGCAGTCCCGGAGTTTGGTATTTCAGTTCAATCTGGTGTTTACCAGCTTGAATGGGTGCTCCGACAAAGCCAGTGTTGACCCGACTAGTGGGCACCTGTTTGCCGTCGACGAAGAGTTTCCATCCCGTTGAATAGGGAATGGAAGTGGTTAAGACGGACTTCTTCGGGTTATTACTGATTCCTTTGACTTCGTTCTTTTTAACCTGAAGGTTTTGGAGACGGTTACGTTGAAGTTTTTGAATCCGTTGTTCATACGAATTGCCAAACGGAACGGCAATAATCTTGGCGTGTTTAAAATTAATCTGGTGGACACCATCAAACGTCAATTTAATTTGATTGCGGCGTTTGGTGGAATACCCTAGGTTAATCAAAGCGTTTTTCTTTTGCGTGTAGTTTGAGAGATTGTCGCGTCCATACTGTGAGTAACCGTTCTTCATTCCTTTCGTTGCAGCATTAAGGGAGTACTGACCGACAAACGGAGTGTGAAGGTTCTTTCGTTTCTCGTTTAGTTTCATCATCTTCGTGTACGGTTGATTTTTGATGGCGTGCTGTCTTTTGGTCATGCTTTCCTTTGAAGCCGACGAGTAATCGTGACTCTGAATACCCTCTAATTGTAAGTAAATTTCGGCATTTTTGGTGCGGTTAGGTTGCTTAATCTTAAGGAAATATGGGACTGATTTACCAAGCGCATCCTTAGTTACCACGTGGAGACCGTCTTGATTTTGCTTCTTGGTGTCATTTTCTAATTGGACGTTTTCGGAAAGGATCTTTAAGGCGGTCTTCTGAGACGTGTGATTAATTGTTGGTTCGTTGTACTTAATACTCTTAGAATTGTTAGTGAATGCCGTTAATTTATCGTAGTTATCGAGGGTTTTTTCGTAGTCCGGTTTCACCTCATAATTAAGTTGTTTCTGATTCTGTTTCAACTTGGTTGATTTGATGCCCTTAATTGGCGAATCAACGTGGACCCCACTGATCATTGCTTGTTCACGCTCGGTTGGGGATAGTTTTTGGTACTGCCGGTTTGAGATCGTTTGATCCTGAGTGTAAGCAATTGGGAGCGCGTTCTTGTTTTTTAAAATGTAGGTTCCGTCGGGGTTTTTTTGGTTCACGAGCGGATTATCAGACGCAAACAGGAGTGGCTTTTTGTCCTTACCCTTGACCATCTTGAAGCCAAAGGGTTGTGATTTGTTTTGTTGGGCCGTGCGAATAAAGAGGTACTTGACGCCCATTAGATTATCGAGGGTGGTGCGGTAGTCATTTTGAGCGACCGGAGCGTTAAAGGTCCGTTGGTTATTTTGAACGGAATTTTCAAGTTGGCCAATGGCCCCATTTTCCACCGTCAGATATGATGAAATGTCACGGGTCGAAAATAACATTGGGATGTTGGTATTGATGTTAGAGTAGTTCGACAAGTTGACGTCATTTTTCCCAGCATAGTGGTATCGGTTACCAAGTGAGGTCCGATATCCACCTAACCGTGGTTCAACGTACTGATCGGCTCCGTCGTAGAAATTATTGATGAAGTTAGTGGCAACGTGTTTATTAAGCATGCCCTTTGAAAAGCCGGCAACGTTGGGACTGTAGTAGCCAATTCCAAGTGAGATGAGGTTAACGATGAAAACCGCGGTCACACTTCCGATGGTTGTCACTGGCTTTAAATGGAAGAGCTGACTACATAGGATGACTCCCATTAAAATCAACAGGAGAACGATTTCACCGTAGTCATGCGCGCTTAGCTTCATGATGAATCCGCGAGAAGCCCAAATAAGCACAATTAGGGTGATAATTGCGAAAATCATGACTTCCACGTTACGCTTAGTTAACGTAGTGAGATGATCTGAAAGAATTGTGGCAGCCATCCCAATTGGAAGTAAGCCTAAACACATCCAACGGTTTGATGGGGTCGATATGGCGTTAAAGACGGCTCCAAAAGCCGGAATCAAGGCACCAATGAAAACTACCAACAGGCCGATGTTTAGGTAAAGGTATTTTTTGAAGTGAGTCATCGTGTAAACAATGCCCAAAAATCCGAGTCCACTAATCCCAACAATGAGCCAGAAGCTAATGGTCAGGTAGCCATTTCCGAGAATTTTACTTGGAATGGAGAGGTAATAGTAGAGAGGATAGAAAAGATAGCCGTTCGCAAAGGTCGATGTGGTCCTCGTGGAACTCAGGGCAAATAAGAGGGTTGGAACGAAAATGACGGCACTAATCAAGATTCCCGCTAGAATGGCCGCAACCATTTTGACCAGTGAGCTCACAAAATGAAAGTCAGGGTTTTTACGAAGGCTGAAATACCTAATGACGACGTAGATAATACTGCCAAGTCCAATGATGTAGGCAAAGTAAAAGTTACTTAAAAAAGTTAAGGAAACGGCTAGCATCAGTGGAATGAAGGAATGGTTAGAAATGATGCGTTCGACGCCGTAGCAAATCAGTGGGAAGAAAATCATCGGTAGAATAAAAAAGGGATGGTGCATCCCCGAATAAAGGGCGTAACCCGCAAACGTGTAGGTCAAAGTTCCGAGTACGACACTGTATTTTTTAAAATGGAATTGTTTGATGAATAGTAAAAAGGCCAATCCGGCAACGTACAGGCGTAGGATTACCAAGAGTCCGTAACCCAGTTCCAGTAAGTGGTCTGGGAATAAAACGATCAGGTAGTTGAAGAGATCACCGACTACGTAGTACGAAAAACTGGTTAACTGATCAGCACCGAGGCCAATGTTAAACGACCAGTTGGTGAAGCCGTGACTGGGATGGGCAAGAAATTCAGTTAGCATGTGTTTAAAGTTTACGAGAATGGGATAGTGTTGGGCAATTCCGTCCATGCCCCAAATTAGTGAGTTACCGGTTAAGTAAAACGTCCAGATGTAGGCCATGATAATAATCAGAAAAATTAGACTGTAAAAAAGCCAATCCGGACATTTTTTTAAAACTGTTTTCATTGTTTCTATTACCCCTATGTATTAGTAAAGCCGAGGGACAGCCTCGGCTTTATTGATATTAGTTATTTGTCTTTTTGATCGTCATCTGCGTCTGATTCATCATCAGTTGGTTCCAGTTTATTGACCTCTAGCCAGTTAATGAACGAGTTCTTGTAGTCAAGAACCTTAAACTGAAAGCCATCAATTGTAACAACGTCACCCACTTTAATGTGAGGGTTCTGTTCGATGATGAAACCAGCAATCGTAACGATGTCAGAGTCGTCAAAAGCAGGCATCTCAACGTCGAAGTACTTTTCAAAGTCATACGTGTTTAATTTTCCGTTCACCTGGAAGGTGCCATTTGGCTGTTTAAAGATGTATTCGTTAACCTGTGGGTCAATCTCATCTCGAACGGTCCCAAACAACTCTTCGTAGATATCCTTATCGGTAATTAAACCAGACGTTCCACCGTATTCATCGATTACAACGACGATCGGTTGATGCATCTTAATCATTTGTTGAAGTACCATCGTAATGGGTGTAGTTTCGGGGGTGGTACTAATCTTTCGGATTAACTTTCCGACCTTGACGTTTGAATCGACCTGCGATTGTCTGACCAAATCGTAACTGTAGACATAGCCAAGGATGTTATCCTTATCGTTGTCCTTAACAACGGGAATTCGACTGAATTTCTTTTGAATGTAAACGTTGATAGCATCTTGGACCGTATCGTTGATGTCGATCGTTACCAATTGGGTCCGGTCAATCATGATGTCCCTGGCCACTTTGTCGTTTAATTCAAACGAACGCTGCATGTACAAGTAGTCGTTTCGCTCTAGATCACCATTTTTAACGGCATCCTTTGAAAGACTCAAAATTTCTGATTGTGAGAAGGCCTCATCGTTTTCGTTTGCCACGGGGATTCCCAGTAACTTAACTACGCCAGTTGCTGACACATTTAGTAACCACACAAATGGATAGAATAAAATGTGAAAGAAGTGAAGCGGACCAGCAATCACGCTCAAAACCTTCAGTGGCATGTCAATACTAATATTTTTAGGCACAATTTCGGTAAAGACCACTTCTAAATAGGTAAGTAACAGCACCCCAACAATCGCACCAACACTGTGAGCGGTAGCGGGATTAACACTGAAATCCTTTAATTCCATGATGGAAACCAGGATTTCAATCACGAATGATTCACCAATCCAACCAAGAATGATTCCCGCAAGTGAAACACCTACTTGGGTTGTCGAAAGATACTCGTTAAGGTTGGTTACCATTTTCATTTCACGATTAACTTTTTTCTTCTTTTTGTCACTGATATCTTCATCATCCAGTTTTTCTTGGAGGGCACTTGGCCTTGATTGGACCAGTGAGAACTCACACGCGACAAAGAATGCAGCAAAGAAGAACGTTATTAAAATAATTATTAGATCAAGTATTATCTGACCGGTATTCAAATTTCATTCCTCATTTCAAAATTTTAAACAATAAATATATTATAACGTACTTATCCATTTTTTTAAGTATTTAAGATGAGTGGCATAATTAATTGATTTTATCATAAAGCCGTTTGAATGGAAGCAATTTATTAAAATAAATTCCTTATTATGTTACGAAAAATTTTTGATTTTACGGTTTCGAGGAAAAATTAACGGTTAATACGAAAGTTATTTTGTAAGTAGCACTTTTTACCCCAATTATGAGCTAATTTCTTGTGTGAAAGGGACGATCCATCCTAGTATAGAGAGTGCTAAGAGATTAGCAAATAAAATAATAAAAAGGGGTTTTAGTTATGGCAAACGATTTAAGAAAAGCTAGTTATGATCCAATGGATGACTTTTTTGGCGACTTTGGCAAGAGTTTATTAAACTCAGTTGCTGGAAGCAACAGAATGAAAACTGATGTTTTAGACCAAGGCGATGACTACGTCGTAAAGGCAGAATTACCTGGCTTTAGAAAAAATGATATTGACATTAGTTATGATAACGATACCCTATCAATTCATGCTGTTCATGACATTGACAAGGAAAATAAGGGTGACAATGGTCGGATCTTAAGTAGAGAACGTTCATCAAGTGACGTTAACCGTTCGTTTTACATCCCTGATGTTGATGAGACCAAGATTTCAGCTGATTACGATGGCGGTGTTTTAACCATTACTTTACCAAAATCACAAGATGATGAAACCCAAAACCATCACGTTGAAATCGACTAATTTAATTTAGAATAAGTGTTAAGAGATGATCCGGTTGGACCATCTCTTTTTTTAACTATTTTTAAAGCTTTGCGCTTTTCTTTCATTAGTGGTGCAAAATTTAATTCCTTCTTATACAATATTAATTAGAAATGAATTAATTACATAAGGAGGTGTAACTGTGGCAAGTGACCAGATCGATATTAATAACGTGAATCCAAATGAGGGACTAACAAGTACGGAAGTTAAACAACAGGTGGCAGACGGTTATAAGAATACGGCGCCTAAACCACTAACGAAGTCTGTGAAACAGATCTTGATGGAAAACATCTTTACGCTGTTTAACGTAATCAACGTAGTTCTTGGTGCGCTAGTATTCTATACCGGTAGCTATATCAACATGTTGTTCTTGGTGATTGCCATAGCGAACACTACCATCGGAATCTTTCAGGAGATTCGTTCTAAGCGCCAGGTTGACAAAATGGCGTTGTTGTCTCAGAGCAAGATCAAAGTTAGACGGAACGGAAAAATTGAACTTATTCAACCGGACCAGATTGTTTTAGGAGACATCGTTGAACTGGATCGTGGAGACCAGGTACCAGTTGACGGAGTCGTAAAACAAACCAAGGGGATTGAGGTTGATGAGTCTCAAATCACCGGTGAATCCAATCCAATTGAGAAAACCACCGGCGATGAACTGACGTCTGGTAGTTTTCTAGTTAGTGGAAAAGCTTTCATGCTTGCAACTAAAGTTGGCGATAAGACCTTTGTTAACACGATTACAAACCAGGCTAAGACCGACAAGAGTAAGAACAGTGTCTTAATCTCGCTGATTAAAAAAATCATCAAAATTCTGACGTTTATTATCATTCCGCTTGGAGTAGCACTTTTTGTTTCCCGTTTGATGCACGGGGTGAGCGTTAATAATGCCATTCTGGGAACCGTGGCGGCCATGATTGGGATGATTCCGGAAGGGCTGGTTCTTTTGACGTCAGTGACCCTCGCAATTTCTGCCTATCACCTGGCCAAAAAACGGGTCTTAGTCAGAGACCTTTCTTCCATTGAAACTCTGGCACGGGTGAACACGATCTGCCTGGATAAAACCGGGACGATTACCAGTGGCGAATTGAAATTTAAACAGATGGTGAAAGAAGCTCCTAATTACACTGATCAACAAATTGCCGAAATCATGGGCTCTTTGGTCCATGAAATTGATGACAATAACGAGACCGCTTCAGCGCTTAAAAATGAGTTCAAGCAGCACCCATACGCTGCTAGTATGATCGTGCCGTTCTCTTCAGCGAGAAAGTGGAGTGGGGCCGAGTTAGACGACAAAGGCAAATACGTCTTCGGAGCACCTCAGTTCATTTTGGATCTAACTGACAAGCAACAACAAGAAGTTAAGCATTACGCCGAACAGGGTTTTCGGGTCATTGCGCTCGCAAAAGTGGACCAACTAAACGAGGATAGTATCGCGGGTAGTGAACTGATTGCCTTAATCTTGATTACGGATGTCATTCGACCAAATGCTTCTGAAACCCTGCAGTTTTTCTATAACCAGGGGGTCGACTTAAAGGTCATTTCTGGCGATGATCCGGTCACCGTTTCAAGCATTGCCAACCGGGTCGGCATTCATAATTCCGATGATTACGTTGACATGACGACGATTGAAGACGACGCCGACTACCGTGATTTGGTCAAGCAGTACGTGGTGTTTGGAAGGGTCAAACCCGACCAGAAACAACGGCTAATTAAGGCGCTACAAGAAAACGGTCGGACGGTTGCCATGACTGGTGATGGGGTCAACGACTTACTGGCCTTAAAGCAGTCAGACTGTGGAATCGCAATGGCATCAGGATCTGAGAGTGTCAAGAGTATTGCCGACTTCGTGATTATTGATTCCAACTTCGACGCCCTCATTAAGGTGTTAAACGAAGGTCGGAGGGTGATCAACAACATTGATAGCATCGCCTGCCTGTACCTGATTAAGACCATGTTCTCGGTCATGCTCAGCGTGCTCTTTCTGTTTTTTGCCAGAAACTATCCGTTTCAACCAATTCAACTCACGCCGATTAATGACTTAATGGTCGGAATCCCATCGTTTCTCTTGGCGCTTGAACCAAATTATCGAGCTTTAAAGGACCGCTTTGCTTCTAACATTTATGAAATTTCACTTCCAGCCGCACTAAGTGTCGTTTTCTACATTTTAGTGATTGGTGTGATTGGCGATATTTTTGGACTATTCACCTCAATTACTTCATCACTGAGTGTTTTGATTACTGGGGTCATCTGTTGGTTGGCTTTGACAATGGTTTGTCGACCATTTAACCGCTACAAACTAACCATCGTCGTTTTGAGTATCACACTCTTTTTGGCGGTGTTCATCTTTCTTGGTAAAATTTTCTCGTTGGTCACGATCTTTACGTGGTCAGTCGGAGGAATTGGATTATTATTAGCTCTTACAACTGATTTCACATTTGTTGGGGTGCAAAAGTGTGTCAGATTAGTTAGACATAAACTTTTTAACAAATAAGGATTTAGACAGATAGCGTCATGAGGGCGTTATTTGTCTTTTTAATTAACAGTTAGTGCATCATTTAACAATAGTATTCGTCAAATTAATTAATTATTTTTTAAGAGTTTAATAACCGTCAGAATAATAAGTGATAAAAATAACAATGAACCATTGCTTTTTGAAAAAGATGATGATATGATATTAGTTGTGAAGAAAATAACAAGAAAATATTGGAGGCTGGAAGTATGACAGATGCAAAGCAACAACCCAATGTTGAAGAGATCGATAAGAATATTGATGCCAAAGTTCAAAAAGCACGCATTGCCGTAGATGAGATGAGTAATTTCGACCAGGATAAGGTTGATAAGATTACCCACGCCATGGTACTTGCTGGGGTTAACGCCCACCAAAAATTAGCTAAAATGGCTTATGAAGAAACCGGACGTGGTGTTGAAGAAGACAAGGCCATTAAGAACTTGTTTGCCACCGAAGAAATTTGGCACGATATTCGTAATGATAAAACCGTTGGGATCATCTCAGAAGACTCTGAAAATGACCTGATTAAAGTTGCTGAACCACTCGGTGTTATTGCTGGAATCACTCCAGTTACTAACCCAACCTCAACTACTTTATTCAAGGCAATTATTTCAATGAAGACTAGAAACGCCATCATCTTTAGTTTGCACCCACAAGCCCTTCAATCGTCAATTGAAGCTGCTCGAATCGTGCGTGATGCTGCGGTTAAAGCTGGTGCACCTAAGGACGCCATTCAATGGATTGAAAAGCCTAGTCGAGAAGCTACGAACGCTTTGATTCAGAACCCTGGCGTTGACATTACCCTTGCAACTGGTGGTCCTGGATTAGTTAAGGCTGCTTACTCCGCTGGGAAACCAGCTTTAGGAGTTGGTCCTGGTAATGGTCCCGTTTACGTTGAAAAAACCGCCAACATCCCACGTGCCGTTAACGATATCGTTTTATCAAAGACCTTTGATAACGGGATGATCTGTGCCACTGAAAACAGTGCCGTAATCGATGCTGACATTTACAAGGATGTAAAGGAACAACTCGAATTAAACCGGGTTTACTTTGTTCCAGAAAAAGAAAAACAAAAATTAACTGACGCCATGTTTGACAGCAAGCGTCTTAGTGTTAAGGGTCCAATTGCTGGTGCCACTGCGCAACAAATTGCTGACATGGCTAAGATCAAGATCCCAGAAGACACCCAAGTGCTTGCCGTTGAGATGACCGGAATTGGTCCTAAGTACCCAATGTCAGGGGAAAAATTATCACCAGTTCTTTCGGTCTACAAGTCAAAAGACCACAAGGATGCTTTCAGAATTTGTGCTGAACTTCTAAACTACGGTGGATTAGGCCATACCGCAGCAATTCAAACCTCAGATGATCAATTGGCCGTTGACTTTGGGGTAGCCGTTAAGGCTTCGAGAGTGATCGTTAACTCACCATCTGGTCTTGCTGGAGTTGGTAATTTGTACAACAACATGACCCCATCACTTACGCTTGGAACTGGATCATGGGGTAAAAACTCAATCTCCCATAACGTTACTGATTATGACTTGTTGAACATTAAAACTATCGCAAAGAGAAGAAATAATATGCAATGGATTAAACTACCTCGAATCTACTTCGAAAAGAACTCAGTTCGCTACCTCCACGACATGCCTGGTATTAAGAAGGCCTTTATTGTTACTAGTCCTTCCATGGTTAAGTATCACTACGTTGACAAAGTCTTAGATGAATTGAACCGAAGAGAAGATGACGTTCAGTACTACATCTTCGATGACATTCATGGTGAACCAACAACTGACATGGTTAACGCTGGGGTTACCCAAATGAACGCCTTTAAGCCAGATACCATCATCGCCCTTGGTGGAGGATCACCACTTGATGCCGCTAAGATGATGTGGTTGATTTACGAAAACCCTGAGACTGACTTCTTTGGTGCAAAACAGAAGTTCTTGGATATCAGAAAACGTGCTTACAGATACAACAAACCAGAAAAATCACAAATGGTTGCCATTCCAAGTACTTCTGGAACTGGTTCAGAAGTAACGCCATTCTCAGTTATTACTGATTCAAAGCTTCACGTTAAGTATCCATTAGCTGACTACGCTTTGACACCTGACGTTGCCATTGTTGATCCACAGTTTGTTAAGACGGTACCAAAGGGCACCATTGCTGCCTCAGGACTTGATGCCTTAACTCACGCGATTGAGTCATACGTCTCAACCATGGCTTCAGATTACACTCGTCCAATGTCACTTCAGGCCATCAAGATGATTTTTGATAACCTGACTGACTCGTACAACGGTAACATGGAAGCTCGAGACAAGATGCATACCGCCTCAACGATCGCCGGAATGGCATTTGCGAACGCTTTCCTTGGAATTACCCACTCAATTGCCCATAAGATTGGTGGACAATTCGGGATCACCCATGGGCTTGCCATCGCCATTACTTTGCCACACGTTATCAGATATAACTTCAAGAAACCAAAGAAGATTGCCACATGGCCTAAGTACGAATCATTTAGAGCCGACGACGATTACGCTAACATCGCTCGCTACCTTGGTCTTCCTGGAAACTCCAATGAAGAATTAAAGGAAGCCTTGGTTCACCGCTTCATCGAATTAGCTCACTCGGTTGGAGTTGAACTTGATCTGAAGTCACAAGGTGTAAGCAAACAAGAGTTAGAAGCAGCTGCCGATCATCTTGCCGAACTGGCATATGCTGATCAATGTACAACTGCTAACCCGAAAGAACCACTGATCGCAGATCTCAAGAAGATGATTCTTGACGAATACGAAGGTGTTGGGGTTGAAACGCAAACTGATAAAGAAGTTTAGTTTCTAAGTTATTAAGAACTAAAAAGTAGGAATTCCAAACGGAATTCCTACTTTTTTTGTGCAATTGATTTGGTTAAAACGTTGATTAATTCTTGCTCTTCGGGTGAAAGAACGTGACTTTTACGAAAGGCCACCGAAACGTAAAACGGGGGTAAATCTTCATCGTCAATGGGGATGGGGACAAGGTTGTCGGAAGGTTTAATGGCCTTACTAACCAAAAAGGTGATCCCCACGTCTTCAGAGACTAATTGTTTGGCTAGCTCAATATCAGACGTTTGATACTTAATCTTAGGGTGAATGGCGTGAAGTTTAGACAGATCCGAAAAGACCTGAGTGTGAACGAAGTCACTGGAGAGGCCCACAAACTCTTCGTTTTTGAGGTCGGCAAATTTAACGGAGTGAGCGTCTGCCAGTGGTGACTGTCGATTCACGACTAGCATGAAGTGGTCTTTGGTTAAAACCGTTGCGTCAATCTCACTACTTTCAAGCGGTTTGGATGATCCTAAAAGTGCTAAGTCGATTCGACCGTCTTTTAATTCCCCTAAAAGCTTTTTGGAACCACTCTCTGAGTTATCAAGATCATTTAGGATCCCAAGTGAAAATAGCTCGGACGCCAGCTTGGGAAAATAATAGTTGCCAATGATTGGTGGAAGACCAAAGCGAATGACATGGTCACTGATGCTGCCCATTTCGTTGTTAATTTTGTCTACTTCCTTCATAATTACCTGGACGTGTTTTTCAAGGTCGGCGCCGGCCTTAGTGAGTTTAATTTGGTGGTGGGCCTGATTTCGATTAATTAATTCGACGCTGAAGTTATCCTCTAAACGCTTAATGGCCATGGTAATCGTGGGCTGTTTAACGTGATAATACTTAGAAACGTCGGTGTAATTTTTAAGCTCGGTTAACTTGTTGAAGTACATTAAATCTTTTAGCTTCATGATGACCTCATATAAATTAAATTTATGAATAACTCGTGTTTGACTATCTTTTTGATAGTGAATTAGTATTTAAAAGAATCAATTACAGACTATTTTACTACAAAAAGGAGTCTTAAAATATGGCTAAAGGTGAAGAAATATTGAACAATCCCTTTATCAATAAGGGGACTGCATTTACTGATGATGAAAGAAAAACATTAGGACTGGTGGGGATGCTTCCACCGAACGTTCAAACTTTGGACGAACAGGTTGAAAACGTTTATGACGAATACCAACACAAGGGTAGTGACCTTGAAAAACGCATCTACTTGATGAGTATTTTTAACGAAAACCGGGTTCTATTCTATGCAACCTTCGCTAAACATGTCACTGAATTCATGCCAGTCGTTTACGACCCAACGATCGCTGACTCAATTGAAAATTACTCCAGACTGTACGTTAACCCACAAAATGCGGCGTTTTTATCAATCAATCACGATGACCCTGAAACGATCCGTGAAAGTTTGAAGAACACTGCTTCTGGACGCAACATCAAGTTGATCGTTGTAACCGATGGCGAAGGAATCCTTGGAATTGGTGACTGGGGAACTCAAGGAATTGACATCCCAGTTGGTAAATTAATGGTTTACAGTGCCGCTGCCGGCATTGACCCATCGGAAGTCCTACCAGTGGTCTTAGACGTTGGAACTACTAACAAGAGTTTACTCGACAATCCACTCTACCTTGGTAATCACCAGGACCGCGACTACGGTCAAAAGTACTACGACTTCGTTGACAAGTTTGTAAAAGAAGCAGAAGACTTGTTTCCTAATTTATACTTGCACTTTGAAGACTTTGGGCGTGCCAACGCTTCAAACATCCTTGATAAGTACAAGGATGACTACTTGGTCTTTAACGATGACATCCAGGGAACTGGAATTATCGTCCTTGCTGGTGTCTTAGGTGGCCTTAAGATTTCTGGTGAAAAGATGACCGATCAGAAGTACCTGTGCTTTGGTGCCGGAACTGCGGGCGTCGGAATTGCCGAACGGGTTTGTGAAGAGATGGTGCAAGCTGGCTTATCCGAGGAAGAAGCTAAGAAGCATTTCTACATGGTTGATAAGCAAGGCCTCTTGTTTGACGACATGTCCGACCTAACTCCTGGACAAAAAGAGTTTGCGAGAAGTCGTTCTGAATTCTCTGACTCAGAAAACCTGACCGACTTACTCTCAATTGTGAAGGCTGTTCATCCATCAATCATGGTTGGAACTTCTACTCAACACGGCGCATTTACTGAAGACGTTATTAAGGAAATGGCCGCTCATACTGACCGTCCAATCATCATGCCAATCTCAAACCCAACTAAGTTGGCTGAAGCAACTGCTTCCGATTTGATCAAATGGACTGATGGTCGTGCCTTAGTCGCTACCGGTGTTCCAAGTGCACCCGTTGAATACAACGGAGTTAAGTATGAGATTGGACAGGCTAACAACGCCTTAGTCTACCCAGGAATTGGGTTAGGTGCCATTGCTGCCACCGCCACTAAACTTAACGACGACATGATTAGTGCTGCTGCTCATTCCCTTGGTGGCATTGTGGATTCAACGGTTCCTGGGGCTGCCATTTTGCCACCAGTTGACCAGTTAACTGAATTCTCTGAGACCGTTGCGATTGCTGTTGCTCAAAGCGCAGTTGATCAAAACATTACTAGAGAAAAGATTACGGACGTTAAGTCAGCCGTTGATGACGAAAAATGGTATCCAAAATACCCAGATTTAACTAATTTAAACAAATAATTGGAGGAATGTTACATTGGCAGCGTTTATTACTTCACTAGAAAGTGTCGCTGAGATTGTCATTGTCATTGCACTGGGATATTTCTTGAGAAAGTCAGGCAAGTTTGCCGACAGTTTTAAGGGAAACATCTCATTCTTAATCATGAATGTGGCTTTGCCTATTTCAATCTTCGTATCAGTATTAGATAATTTGACCCGCGGAAAGTTAGTTGGGCTAGCTGGCGGACTGTTATACACCGTAATTAGTTTTGCGTTAGGTTACATTGTCGCAATTGCCCTAGTCTACATCCTAAAAATTAGAAAGGGTCGTAGGGGAACTTTCATTAACATGGCGGTGAACGCCAACACCATCTTCATTGGGCTGCCTTTGAACTTGGCACTGTTTGGAACTTCTGGGATGACTTACTTCCTGATTTACTATGTAATGAACACCATCTCAACTTGGGCCATCGGAATCTTCTTCATCTCAGGAGACGATCCCACCAAGAAGAAGGGTGAAAGCAAGGGGAACTTTAACTGGAAGAAGTTGCTTCCAGCTCCACTGATTGGTTTCTTGGTTGCGTTAGTTTGGATTCTGATTGTTAACGTTAAGTTGCCAATGTGGATCGACAAGACCTGTAACATGATTGGTGGTCTTGTAACACCATTATCCTTAATCTACATTGGGATTATTTTGGCCGATGCTGGTCTTTCATCAATTCACTTTGATAAAGATTCCATTGCCGCACTACTTGCTCGTTTCGTGATTGCTCCGGCAATTATGATCGGAACCTTACTGGTCTTCATGCACACCGGCGCTGGGATTCCAAACATCGAATTTGGCACCTTAGTAATTCAATCTGCCACCCCTGGTTTGGCTGTGCTTCCAATTCTGGTTAGTCAGTCCCATGGTGACGTTGATTACGCTACTAACTTGGTCGTAACCAGCACGATTCTGTTCGTGATCGTGGTTCCAATCTTGATGGCCATTATCAACTTTATCGTATAGATAAGTAATTAATAAAGAAGTCAGACGTTCAATCTGGCTTCTTTTTGTTTGCACAGGTCACTAACACGGTTTGAAAGTGGTAACGTAGAAGTATGCACAATTTCATTTATTAATTAATTGGAGGGATTAAACAGTGACCGCATTTATTGCCTCACTAGAGAGTGTCGCTGAGATTGTTATTATTATTGCTTTAGGGTATTTTCTTCGTCGTTCCAACAAAATGACGGATGGTTTTAAGGGAAATGTTTCGTTCTTAATTATGAACATTGCCTTACCAGTTTCGATTTTTATTTCCGTTTTGGATAATTTGAATCGGGGAAAATTAGTTGGACTAGTTGGCGGACTACTATACACGTTGATTAGTTTTACCCTGGGTTATGTAATCGCAATCGCATTGGTTTTTGTTTTAAGGATCAGAAGGGGTCGAAGAGGGGCCTTTATCAACATGTCGGTCAACGCCAACACGATTTTTATGGGATTACCCTTAAACATTGCGTTGTTTGGAAACGCCGGGATGACGTATTTCTTGGTCTACTATGTGATGAACACCGTCTCAACCTGGGCGATCGGAATCTTCTTCATTTCAGGAGATGACCCAACGAAACAAAGGGGAAAAAAGAAAAAGAAGGTTACCCTCAAACAGATTTTACCGCCGCCACTGGTTGGATTTATCTTAGGTTTGGCGTGGATTTTGATCGTGAACGTCAAATTGCCAGCTTGGATTGATAAGACCTGCAACATGATTGGTGGATTAGTGACACCGTTAGCATTGATCTACATTGGAATCATTTTAGCCGATGCCGGCTTATCTTCAATTCATTTTGATAAGGATACCATTGCCGGACTGGTAGGAAGATTTGTGGTTGCGCCAGCAATCATGATTGGAACCCTCTTAGCGTTTATGCATTTTGGCGTGAACATGGCCCTTCCAGAGTTTGGGACGTTGGTAATTCAGTCGGCAACACCCGAACTAGCGGTTTTGCCGATTTTAGTTAGTCAATCCCACGGGGACGTGGACTACGCCACTAATTTAGTGGTAACCAGCACCGTGTTGTTTGTTATCGTGGTTCCGATCCTGATGGAAATTATTAATTTTATTATGTAAGTAAAAGAAGCTATTGGATGGCTTCTTTTTTAGTTATATATTTATAATGTGGGAAATTATTTTAGTAGGAGTGAGAGACTTGAACGATAAAATTGCAAGGGTAAAAGAATACGCCAAAGAGAACATGAGTAAGGATAAGAGTGGACACGGATTTGACCACATCCAACGGGTCGCAAACATGGTCTTACAATTGATGGGGACCGAACCAGCTAACGGTGAGATTGCCCTTGCAGCTGCTTATTTACACGACGTTTTTGACGATAAATTGGTGGATGATCCGGACGCTAAAAGGGAGGAAGTCAAAGAGCGGTTAGCAGAATTTGGCTTTAGTCCTGATGAGATTTTGCAGGTGATGGACATCATCAACCACATGTCTTTTAGTGACAACATTGAACACAAACAACCGTTATCAAAAGAGGGTCAAATCGTTCAAGATGCTGATCGATTAGATGCTCTGGGTGCAATTGGAATTGCGCGGGCCTTTCAGTATGGTGGGGCACATCATCGGACCATTTATGATCCGACAATTAAGCCGCGGACTTTAACTACTAAAGCAGATTATCGCAACGCAACTGACGATACCACCATTAATCATTTTTACGAAAAGTTGTTTAAGATTGCTTCCGATTTAAATACCGAGGCTGCTAAACAAATTGGAAAGAAGAGAACTCAGTACATGCGTGAATTTGTTGCTGAATTTAAAAACGAATGGGATGGATAAAAAAACGCCGATCCAAACGGATCGACGTTTTTAGTTTATTCAGTTATGAGGTTCTATAAAATTAAGTAAATTTTGTATTTTTAATTATATTGTTTTAATAATAAAAAAATCAAAGCTACTATATTTCAGCTTTAATAGTGAAATGTTAATCAAATAATGGAAGTATACAAATAGATGATATGAATATAGATGGTATTAATCTCGATGAATGGAGAAATTCTATAGGCTATGTAAATCAAAATGCATCTATAATGTCAGGAACAATAAGATACAATTTGACCTATGGGATTCAAAGAAAACTTTCTGATGAAGAATTATTTAATGCATTAAAATTATCGAACGCTTATAGTTTTGTAATGAATTTGGATGATAAATTAAATAGTCAAGTAGGAGAAAATGGATCAAATTTAAGTAGAGAACAAATTCAGAGAATCACTATAGCAAGAGCATTTTTAAAAGATCCTAAAATTTTAATGCTGGATGAAGCTACTTCTAGTTTAGATGCATATTCAGAAATTGTTATTCAAGATGCTATTAATAAACAAATGAAGAATAGAACAACGATTGCAATAGCTCATAGGATTAGTACAATAAAAAATGCAAATAATATTTATTTTATAGATAAGGGGAAAATGATTGGGAATGGCAATCATAATGAATTAATTAAATTGGTACTGAAATATAGGCAATTTGTAAATTATCAAATTAATTAGTTAATAGATATTAAAAATAACATTGACTCATTGTGAAACATTTTATATAATTATTTGTAAATAAATGTTAGGAGGTTAATCTAAATGATAAATTTTAGGAGAAAGAAAAAAACTTGTCGTTGGATCCCTGCGTTATGGACCAAGCACTGGTTCCGTATTTGTTCTTAATCATGAGTAATAAAAGTGGTTTTCCTTTGGAGAGCTACTTTTATTACTATAAAGGAGGTATAGTGCTGTGAAGAAGACAAAGGTTACCATTTCTATTTTAGTGATAATTTGCTTATTAATATTGGTAACAGGAGGAACATTTTTATACAGTGTATCTAAGCGTAATACATATACTAATAATGAAATTAATAAAGCAAAAACTAGTTCAAATAATAAACCAACAATAGTATATGTAGGTTCTGAAAAATGTAGTGCATGTAAAGAATACAAACCTTTATTAAAGAAGGTTAGCAAACAGCAAAATAAAAAAGTATATTTTGTTGATGTAGATACAAAAGTTGGAAGTAAATTTGCGGATAAATTACATCTTGATGAAATACCTGATACTGTGATTATTTATAAAAATAAACATTATGTTTATAAGGGTACACAAACAAAAAATGAAGTATTAAAAATATTTACAAAAAGTGATCAACTAAGAGAGTAATAATAAAACATTAAAACTTTTATACTTATGATTTCAATATAATTTCTAAGTAATTATGTGACTTTCCAGCGATAAGACATGAATATGTGCTCATTAATATAAGTTATTATATGATATAATATGTGAATTGATTAATTAATATAAATAAATAGCTCGGTGGAATTATAATTTATGAAAGTTATAAAGAATTATTTATATAACGTAGCTTATCAGATTTTTGTCTTAATAGTTCCCTTAATCACCTCTCCATATTTAGCAAGAGTCTTGGGTCCAGAGGGAATTGGAATAAATGATTTTACTAATGCTAACATTCAATATTTTATTATTTTTGGTAGTATTGGAGTGGCGTTATATGGGAATAGGCAAATTGCCTACGTAAGAAGCAATAAACAAAAATTAACTAATACCTTCTATGAAATATTTTTTATGAGAATGATAACAATTTCATTATCTTTTGTTGCTTTCTTTATATTTCTTGCATTTGATCATAAGTATCGGATTTATTATTTAGCCCAGTCATTATCATTATTGGCAGCGGCTTTTGATATTTCATGGTTTTTTCAAGGAGTAGAGGATTTTGCAGTAACAGTTGTTAGAAATTTTGTTGTAAAGTTAATAACTTTATTTAGTATTTTTGCCTTTGTTCATTCCTATAACGATTTAGGTATTTATATTGTTATTTTATCTTTATCGTTACTATTTGGAAATTTAACATTATTTCCAAGTCTTAAGAAATATATTGGCCCGCCAAATTGGAAAAGTATTCATTGGATGCGTCATATAAGACCTTCTTGTGTTTTGTTTATTCCAGAGATTGCAACTCAAGTTTATTTGTACGTAAACAAGACTATGCTTGGATATATGAAGAATGTGACAGTGGCAGGCTTCTTTGGTCAATCTGACAAGATAATAAAACTCTCACTTGCTATTGTAACTGCTTTAGGAGCAGTTATGTTACCACATGTGGCTAATGCGCATGCTAATGGTCAATATAAAAAGGTTAAATATTTTTTGTACGAAAGTTTTGAATTCGTAACGGCTTTAGCTGTTCCGCTGACTTTTGGAGTAGCTGCAATAGCCTCTTCATTTGTTCCATTGTTTTTTTCTCCTAAGTTTATGCCAGTTATACCATTAATAATGATTGAATCTGTTGTTATTCTTATAATTGGATGGAGTAATGTGATTGGGGTCCAATATTTAGTTCCAACTAATCAAACCCGTTCTTATAACACTTCTGTTATTGTTGGGGCACTTATAAATATAGTTGTTAATATACCTTTTATAATGATGTGGGGAGCAATTGGGACAGCTATTGCTACCGTTATATCTGAATTTTCGGTAACATTTGTTCAAATGTATTCAATTAGGGATCAAGTGAATTTTAAAAGATTATTTAAAGATAGTTGGAAATACATATTTGCTGGTTTATTGATGTTTATTATCATTTTGGAAATGGATCATCACTTAGTAGATACTTGGTTAATGTTATGTATTGAAATAATAAGTGGCATTTTTATATATGTGACTATACTTTTCATTTTAAGACCAAACATCGTCAAACAAATTTTTAGAAAAGCTTTTCATCTTTTTGATTGATTACTGATTATATAAAATTGAAAGGAGGTGATTTCATGACTTTAAGTAAAAGTGTATTAAAAATGATTTTTTCTTTTGCTTTAATTGTTGTTACTGTTATTTCTTTAAGTTTAACTGGAGTTACATCAGTTAATGCTGCGGGAGTTAATAGTCAATATTCAACGACAAGTACAAGTAATTCTTTACAACCTACTAATTCTAGTAATAATTTAAGTTCATACTTAATTAATGCAAAAAAGAAACATAAGAAGTATTTTCATAGTGTGTGCAAGAAAAAGTGGGGTTGGTACGTTTACTGCTATACAATTTATAGTTAGCAAATAACTAGCTCAGCATTTACATAAGTGCTAAATGATTGAGCAAACTTTAGTTAGTATATATTTCTCTATTTAGAGATGTATACTGACTTTTTGCTTTTAAGTTAGAAAATAACTTTGAATTTAGTTATTATCTTAGTAATAAAAACGCCGATCCAAACGGATCGACGTTTTTAGTTTATTCAGTGATATCAGCAAAAGTTCCGTTGACTAATTTTTTGACGTCCTTGGCGTTGACTTTGACGGAACGACCAATCTGGCCTGACGATACGATGATGTTGCCCTGCTTTTGGGCTTCTTCATCGATGTAGATGGGATAACCCTTTTGTTCATAAATTCCGATAGGCGTATTTGCGCCGTGCTCGTATCCGGTCGTATTAACTAGATCTTTTAGGGGAACCATGCCCACTTTTTTGTTGCCAGAAGCTTTGGCTAACTTTTTGTAACTTAAGCGTTCATCTAAAGGAACCACTCCAATGACGGGACCAGTTGTTTTTCCAGTCAGCGCTAACGTTTTGTAGATTAAATGTTGATCAACGTCAGCTTCGTCAGTGGTAATCTGTTGAACGTCTCCCTCTTGATGGGTGGCAAAAATCATCTGTTGAAAAGGAATATTGTGTTTTTCAAGGATTTGTTCGACTAAGGTTTTGTGGACTTGATTCTTTTTTTTCTTTGACAAATGGCTCACCTCTCGAAGGTATTTTATCATATTAATAAAATATAAGTAAAAATTTCATTTACTTTTAATTCTTATTTATGTAGAATCAACGTGGAAGGAGATGCAAAGGAAAATGAGTGAGAAAGATGAAAAAAAAGCACCAAAGAAAAAGCATGCCCTAATTGAGTATGCGAATGGTAAATCCCTCCAAGAAATTAACGGAAGCGTTGATGTCCCTGAAGGATTAGGATTTTGGAAAACATTATTCATGTATTCAGGACCAGGAGCGTTAGTTGCGGTGGGGTACATGGATCCCGGAAATTGGTCAACTTCAATTACCGGTGGTCAGAACTTTGGATACTTGCTGATGTCAATTATCTTGATTTCAAGTTTGATCGCGATGTTACTTCAATACATGGCGGCTAAACTTGGTATCGTGACACAAATGGATTTAGCGCAGGCGATTCGTGCAAGAAGTAGTAAGACATTAGGGGTTATCCTTTGGATAACAACTGAGTTAGCAATTATGGCGACCGATATCGCGGAAGTTATCGGGGCAGCGATTGCGTTGTACTTGCTATTCCATATTCCATTGTTGATTGCCGTTTTAATTACGGTTCTTGATGTTTTGGTACTGTTACTACTTACAAGTATTGGATTTAGAAAGATTGAAGCCATTGTTGTTTGTTTGATTTGTGTTATTTTCTTGGTATTTGCCTACGAAGTAACTCTTTCAAACCCACAGTGGTCAAAGGTTTTCTTAAACTTAGTTCCAAACATCAAAACCGTTCAAACCCATCCATTTGTAGGTGGTCAAACTCCATTAAGTGGTGCCTTAGGTATCATCGGAGCCACCGTTATGCCGCATAATCTATACTTACATTCTGCCATTTCGCAAACCCGTAAGACTGATAATAACGACGAGGATTCAGTGGCACGCTCAGTTAAATTTTCAGCTTGGGATTCCAACATCCAATTGACAATGGCGTTCTTTGTTAACGCATTGTTATTGATTATGGGGGTTGCGGTCTTCAAGTCTGGTGCCGTTAAAGACCCATCATTCTTTGGTTTGTTTGCTGCCTTAAAGAATCCTGATTTTATGACCAACCCATTACTAGCAAGTGTTGCTAAAACCGGAGTCCTTTCAATCCTGTTTGCCGTGGCTTTGCTTGCTTCTGGTCAAAACTCCACTATCACTGGTACTTTGACTGGTCAGGTTGTTATGGAAGGTTTCATCCATATGAGAATGCCTTTGTGGGCTCGTCGTTTGGTAACCCGTGTCATTTCAATCATCCCAGTTGTTATTTGTGTACTTTTGAGTAGTGGAAAACCGGCCATTGAAGAGCATGAAGCGCTTAATACTCTGATGAACAACTCACAGGTCTTCTTGGCGTTTGCTTTACCATTCTCCATGTTGCCGCTTCTGATCTTTACCGATAGTAAATTTGAAATGCGTGGAAAACGGTTCGTTAATGCCCTTTGGGTTAAAATTGCTGGTTGGGTATCTGTGATTGCTTTGACTTTCTTGAATCTGTATGGTTTGCCAAGTCAGATTGTCAGCTTCTTTGGTGATAATCCAACTCCAGCTCAAACCGATATGGGGAACTGGATTGCCTACATCTTGATTGTTTTAGTTCTGGCCCTCTTGACTTGGGTCGTTTGGGACTTGTACAAGAGTAATAAACGATTCATGGAGGAACATAAGAACGCGAAAAAAGAAGTCGATCAGTACGAATAATTAATTAGAAAAATAGAACTTCGATTTGATCGGAGCTCTATTTTTTTAGCCAAAATTTATTATTTTTAATATGTTAAAATAATGGGTAAGAAACGTCTAATAAGGAGTATTGAATGGCTGATCTAGTTTATAAACGGGTAATGGATGATTTAAAAAAGAAGATTGATTCCAACTATTTCAATAATAATCGTTTACCGGATGAACGGACTTTAAGTTCAAAGTATCACGTCAGTCGGAGCTCGGTTAAGCAAGCTTTAGGTATCCTAGCGGAACAGGGAATTATTTTCAAGAAACGTGGCTCTGGGACCTTTATTAATCCACTTTATTTGAAGAATAAATCTATTTTTAGTTACGAGGGATCTAACCTTGGAATTACCAATAATCTGAAGGTTGAGGGGTACGATCCAAAGATTGATTTACTGGAATTTAAAGTTGTTGCCCCCACCCCTGAGATTTTAGAAGATCTGTTTCTAAATCAAGGTGATGAAGTGTATGAAATTAAACGGCTCCGCTCGGTTGATTCGACACCTATTATTATCGAGTCTGGTTATATTCCGGTTAAAGTGGCGCCCAAGATGAGTAAGCGAGTGGTTAAGGGTTCGATTTTTAACTACTTAGAGGAAAAGCTAAACAAGACGGGAACCAAATCCTACATGTCGATTGAAGCCCAACCGTCCACGATTGATGATCAAAGACTATTGAACTTAAAGCCTGATGAACCAGTCGTGGTCATGGGTGGGATTTTCTTTTTAGACGATGGAACCCCGTTTGAAATTTCCAACATGCGCATTCATTATAAGTACTTTAATTACAACACGTTTGTTGATTTGAATAACTAGAATCGACTTTTACTCAATTTTTTGAGTTAGTTTAAAAGTGATATAATGGAATTGTTGTAAGCACGTACATTGGTTCGGAATTAACGTAATGTAAGAATGTACGAAGAGATTTAAAAGAGTGCCAATGCTGGCAAAAAAGGAAGTATTAAGATGGCGAAAAAGAACGTTAGAGTTAGATATGCACCAAGCCCAACTGGTTTTTTACACATCGGAAATGCACAGTCTGCTTTATTTAATTATCTGTTTGCAAAACATTTCGGCGGAACGATGGTTCTTCGAATCGAAGATACTGATTTAAAGCGTAACGTTGACAGTGGTGAAAAAAGCCAGATGGACAACTTACGCTGGTTAGGGATTGACTGGGATGAAGGCCCTGATAAGCCTAATCCGAAGTATGCTCCCTATCATCAAACGGAGCGAAGAGCTTTGTATGATAAATACATCAGTGAATTAATGGACAAGGGTCTGGCATACAAGGACTTTGCCACTGAAGACGAACTAAAAGAGATGCGGGAAAAGCAACGGGCAAATAAAGAGGCTCCACATTACGATGGACGTTGGTATGGTGCTTCTGAAGCTGATATTCAAGCCGCTGAAGATAAGGGATTACATTACACAATTCGTTTACATTTACCAAAGGATCATACCTACGAATGGGACGACATTGTGAGAGGTAAGGTTGAATTTAATTCTGACAATTTAGGTGGCGATTTTATCATTCAAAAGAGTGATGGATTACCAACCTATAACTTTGCTGTGGTGGTCGATGACCATTTAATGGACATTACTGATGTTTTAAGGGGGGACGATCACATCGCTAACACCCCTAAGCAAATGGCCGTTTATGATGCATTAGGATGGCAGCACCCTAACTTTGGTCACATCTCATTGATTTATAATCCGAAGACTGGTAAGAAGTTAAGTAAACGTGACAAGGATACTTTGCAGTTCATCAGTGAGTACAAGCGTGAAGGATACTTACGTGAAGCAATCTTTAACTTCATTGCCTTTCTTGGGTGGTCACCGGTTGGTGAAAAGGAAATCTTTTCAAAGGACGAACTGATTAAGGCGTATGATCCAAAGCGAATGTCAAAATCGCCAGCTTTCTTTGACCAACACAAATTAGACTGGATTAACTCGCAATACGTAAAAAGCATGCCATCAAGTGAACTTGCCGATCGGGTGGTCGAACTCGTTGACGAAGGGCAGACTGACATTGCCAAGAAGATTCAAGAAGATGACATTCCCAACCTGCACGATTACGCTGAACAGGTGATTGATATTTACAAACACAGTGTGTTTAAGTTGACTGAAATCATGGAATACATGGATTTCTATTACAATATTTTGGGTCAAAACATTGATTACTCAAAACTCAGCGACTTTTCACACGATGATTTGGAAAAGTTATTCAATGCTTTAGAAGACAAGATTCATGAGGCCAGTGAAAACGGTCAAAATAAAGGACTTGATTATGGTCCAATTGTTAATGAGGTTGGCAAAGAGACGGGGATGAAAGGTAAACAGCTTTATTTCCCACTAAACGTCATCTTTACTGGTGACACATCTGCTCCCCAAGTTGCGCAGATTATGGGACTATTTTCACCGTCAGTTATCAGTGCATTAATTAATAAAGCACTTCGTGGAATTGAATAAAATATTTTAAGTCTCCAATTGAAAAATTGGAGACTTTTTTAGTGCTTAAAATTGCTTGAAATTAGGGTTTTTAAGGGCTTAAAATTGGTTCGTATCAATTGTCGAAATGGTTGACATTTCACCAAAAATCTTTATCATAGTTGTTGTAGGTAAGCCAATAAGTTTGGCGCTTTCAAAAACAGATTAGATCCAGCTCGAAAACGAGCTGCCGATTATTTAAAAGGAGTGTTATAGCATGGCAGTAGATTATGATTCCAAATCATATTTTGAAAAAATGCAACAATACTGGAATACTGCGAATTACTTGTCAGTAGGTCAGCTATTTTTACGTGCTAATCCTTTGCTTAAGAAGCCTTTGACTTCTGAAGATGTAAAGGTTAAGCCAATTGGACATTGGGGAACAATTGCCTCACAAAACTTTGTTTACACCCATTTGAACCGTGTCATCAACAAGTATGACCTTAATATGTTCTATATTGAAGGTTCAGGTCACGGTGGCCAAGTTATGGTTTCAAATTCTTACATGGATGGAAGCTACTCAGAAATCTATCCTAAGATTTCTCAAGATGAAGCCGGAATGGCTCGCCTGTTCAAGCAATTTTCATTCCCTGGTGGAATTGCATCACATGCTGCACCTGAAACTCCAGGTTCAATTCATGAAGGTGGAGAATTAGGTTATTCACTTTCACATGGTGTTGGTGCAATCTTTGATAATCCTGACGTTATTGCTGCCGTTGAAATCGGTGACGGTGAATCAGAAACTGGTCCTTTGGCTGGTTCATGGATGTCAAGTAAGTTCATCAACCCTGTTACTGATGGTGCTGTTTTACCAATCATTAACTTAAACGGATACAAAATTGCTAACCCAACTGTCTTAGCTCGTATGACTGACGAAGACATTACTAAGTACTTTGAAGGTATGGGCTGGAAGCCTCGTTTCGTTGAAACCAACATGCCTTACGGTACCGACCAAATGGAAACTCACGAAAAGCTTGCTAAAGTTATGGATGCTTCAATTGAAGAAATTAAAGCCATTCAAAAGAACGCTCGTGAGAACCAAACTGCAGAAACTGCTACAGAACCAAAATGGCCAATGATCATCTTCCGTTCACCTAAGGGTTGGACTGGCCCTAAGAAGAACGCTGAAGGTCTTCCAATTGAAGGATCATTTAGAGCTCACCAAGTTCCAATTCCACTATCAGCAGATGACATGGGTACTGCTGATGAATTCGTAGAATGGATGAAGAGTTACAAACCTGAAGAATCATTTGATGAAAATGGTACTTTAAAGCCATACCTTAGAGAATTAGCTCCTAAGGGTGACAAACGGATGTCAACGAACCCAATCACTAACGGTGGTATCGATCCTAAGCCATTAGACTTACCTGACTACCGTGATTACGCTCTTGATATCAAGACTCCAGGTGCTACTGAAAACGAAGACATGGTTGTTTGGTCCGAATGGCTACGTGACGTTACTAAGAGAAATCCTAATAACTTCCGTGGATTCGGCCCTGATGAAACATGGTCTAACAGATTATGGCACTTATTCGATGTTACTCGTCGTCAATGGTTGCCAAATATCAACCCACCATATGATGAGTACATGGCTCACTATGGTCGTTTGATTGATTCACAACTATCAGAACACCAAGACGAAGGTTGGCTTGAAGGATACACCCTTACTGGTCGTCATGGATTCTTCGCAACTTACGAAGCCTTCGGTCGAGTTGTAGATTCAATGCTTACTCAATACTTCAAGTGGTTGAGAAAAGCTTCTGAACTCGAATGGAGAAACAAGTATCCTGCATTGAACTTCATCGATTCATCAACTGTATTCCAACAAGATCACAATGGTTACACTCACCAAGATCCAGGTATGATTACCCACTTGTCTGAAAAGAAACCTGAGTTTATCCGTGAATACTTCCCAGCTGATGCAAACACATTATTGGCTGTAGGTAACGAAGCATTTGATAGTTACGAAAGAATTAACTTGATTACTACTTCAAAGCACCCACGTCCACAATGGTTTAACATTGACGAAGCTTCAAACCTTGTTAAGAACGGTCTCGGCTACATTGACTGGGCTTCAACTGACAATGGTGAAGAACCTGACGTTGTTATGGCATCTGCTGGTGTTGAATCAACTCTTGAAACCCTTGCCGCAATTTCAATCTTGCACAAGCGTTTCCCTGAAATGAAGATTAGATACATCAACGTTGTTGATTTGCTTAAGTTACGTAACCCAGAACTAGACCCTCGTGGTATTAGTGACAAGGAATTCGATCAACTCTTTACTAAGGACAAACCGGTTGTATTCGCATTCCACGGTTTCGAAGATATTATCAGAACCATCTTCTTTGATCGTCACAATAAGAACGTTCACGTTCATGGATATCGTGAAAATGGTGACATTACTACACCATTTGACATGCGTGTCTTGAACCAATTAGACCGATTCAATTTGTCTAAGGAAGTTGTTTCTGATATTCCAGAATACGCCCTTAAGGGTACTGGATTTATCCAAGAAATGAACAACATGCTCGACAAGCACGACCACTACATTAGAGAGTATGGTACTGACTTGCCAGAAGTTGAAAATTGGAAATGGGAACCACTTAAAAAACCAGCTAAGAAATAATTAATGTAACTAATTAATTAGAAAAGAGTGAACTCATATGAGTTCACTCTTTTTGTTTACATATTGAATTCAGGCGGTAGTGGGGCAATAACTTCAAGTGGTTGATGGTAGAACGGTGTCATCATTTGGACCCGCCAAGAATGAAGCAGCATGGGATGATTAGGATAACCGTTCGGGTCGTACAAGGGATCGTCAATAATCGGATGACCAATGGAAGCCAAGTGCACCCTGATTTGATGGGTTCGACCGGTCTGAAGTTGAAGGGCCACGAGGGTTTTGTCTGGATCCGTTTTTATGACCTTGTAATTTGTGATCGCTGATTTAGAATTTGGTCCGTTAATTTTGCGTTTGCGCTGGTCGTAAGGATCAAAACCAATTGGTTGATTGATTACTCCCAATTGATTTTTAAAATAACCATGAACCCAGGCCAAGTAGGTTCGCTTGACCGCTTTAGCTTCAATCATTTTGACTAAGATGGGGACCACGGCTGGATTCTTGCCGATGATAAGTGCACCACTGGTTTGCTGATCTAAGCGATGAACCATGTAAGCGTCGTTTTGGGGTTGAAGGTAGTTGGCAGCAAAATTAAGGGTGGATCCCATTTCGTGAGGTTGATTGGCATGAGTCTTGTCGCCGCGATTCTTGTTAACAATTAAAAAGTCAGAGTTTTCGTAGACAACGTTTAGTGGTTTCGATGAATCTGATGGAACGTGTGGGAACGGGACTTTAAAATCGGTAGCAATAAACTCGAGTGTGACTCGATCATTTTGCTTAACCAGAAAGTTCATGGGCAGGTACTGACCGTTAATTAACACGCGATGATTTTTTCTTAGTGAGAAAATCAAATGCTTGGGAATTAAAAGATATTCGTGCAGATACTCCCGAACGGTTTGTTGATCAAATGATTTGGGGACGGTTAATTCATATTTCCATTTCTTCATAAAATTCCTCAAAATAAAAAACCCACTCAATAAGTGGGTAGAGATTTTGTGACTATTTGACTACTAAGACGTCTTGAGTAGCAGCACGTGTGACGTAGCTAGTGACCGAGCCAACCATCAAACGTTCAACGGCTGAAAGACCAGTAGCACCGATGATGATCAGGTCATCATGGTGATCGCTTGGAAATTCCTTGGCAATGACTTTCTTGGGATTACCAAAACGCATATGAATTGATACGTCGGTTACCCCAGCGTCAATTGCTTGTTGTTTCAAAGTTTCAAGAATCTTCTTTGTCTTGTCAGTTAACTGGTAAACAGCGTCGGCGGTAATTGCATCCCCGTAACTACGGTTGAATTGGTTAACTTCAATTACATTTAAAATATCTAAGTGACTGTCATTTTGTTTAGCCATTGTGATTGCACGACTCATAACAGGCATTGTATCTTCAGCACCATCCACCGGTGCTAAAATCCTCTTGTAATTCTTGGCCATTTAGCTCACCTCATTTGTTTTCTTATACACTAACTATACCATGTTTTAAGAATTTACGTAACGAATTTAGCTAAAACAAAAATTGTTGGTATCAAATTGAGAAGTTCGTTATACTGAAGCTAAAAGGATGAGTAAAATGAAAAGAAAACAGACGTTAACGTGGGCGTTTATTTCACTGATATTGTTCTGGATTGTAAACATTGTTATGACGATGCCAATCATGAAATTAACGGTCAAGTCGAGTGTCAGTGGCCTAGTTCGCACGTCAGCCATTGCAGCCATTATGTATTTGATTCCGATGATTCTGGTTGCGTTTAAAAGTCGTTTAGGATATTATTTGTTGGCAGCCGTTCAGGTTATTTACACGATTGGGTTAATCGCAGCGATTATTGCGATGATCACCATTAGTCATACAACATGGCCACTTCGAATTGCCGTCATTGTGCTGGTAATTGGTTCCATTGGTGTAAATATTTACTGGTTCACGATTGATTATCAGGTCCGAAAGGCAACGACGAAAGAACGTGTGGCTCATTATATGAAGTTTAGAAAATAAAGTTAGGTGAATGAAATGAAAATTGATGAAAAAGAGTTTGTTGAAGCAGCTGGAAATGATGATTTTCAGAAACAGGTGTCGGAAATGTCCCTTAAAAAGTTGCAATCTGACTTAAAGGGAAACTTGAAGAAGATGACTGATTTTATCGCAAGTAATCTGAAAGAAGACAGGATTGCCAGCGCGGAAATCACCGTTTCTGATCATGACATTCAGCTGAAACTGCAGACCTCGGTCATTAATTTACCGCTAGACTACGCTAAAAACATTGCTAAAATAACGGTGGGAGACGGGATAAAATCAGTCAATGTGTACATGATCATTGCTTCTCCCAACGTCAACCGTTCTAAAATGCGAATTGATGAGTTGGCGGATTCAACTAGTTTTGAAAAGGAGCCCGATGGAACTTATTTGGCGCAGTTCGTTGACTGGACTCAGGATAAATTAGATCAGATTGCGGCTAATGAACAGGATGATGCAAGTTCCAAATAGCTTTTAATTGCTAATTATGATACAATAATAATATGCGACGAGCCGAGCAGACTTTTTAGTCTGATTGTGGGAACCATGTTTATCTGCCGGATTGCAGATGGTTTGATTAGCAGGTGATGTGAACACCTCGTTAGTCCGTCTGACTTGTTCAGATGCCAAAAAGAGCTTCCAACTTTTGTTGGAAGCTCTTTTATTTTGCTAAATAAACGTGATCTTGGATTAAATCGAAGTTTGAATAATGTTGATTCAGGTTCTTAATGCCTTTGTCATCGTAAAGTTGTGCGTTTTGCCAGAACTCTTTGGAGTCGGTGGCCCCGTTTTTCTCACCAATGACGATTAATTTGATATCACGATTTGACTTTCTGATTGCTTCAAGAAGTTCATTATCGATTGGAATGCCATCTGGAGACCACGACATAATTACGTAGTCAATCTGGTCTTGATACTTGTGAAATGCTTCGAGAGCTGATAACTTTTCCACGTTAGTGACGGG
Organism: Fructilactobacillus sp. X3R2C1; assembly: GCF_059901235.1. Taxonomy (NCBI): domain Bacteria; kingdom Bacillati; phylum Bacillota; class Bacilli; order Lactobacillales; family Lactobacillaceae; genus Fructilactobacillus; species Fructilactobacillus sp. X3R2C1. The sequence goes on along the minus strand of NZ_JBWXVA010000003.1, from coordinate 122,265 downwards.
ATGTCTGCCAGTTTCGTTCTCGTTTTGCCAATCTAAACTGTCAGTTGCGATGACGTTTGCGTGGTTATCACGGAGTCCCTTTGAGATGTAGCCGTTACCCGCCATTACTTCAAGGGCAGCATTACCATCTAAGTATTTTGCAAGATGGTAGGTAAACGATGAGGAGATGTATGCCCACATCCCGTATTGATTTTCGAGATAATCACGAAAGTCACGCAAGTGCTTGTCAAGGTCAGAAAGATCGCCTGAAAGCCGGTTCCATTCGGAATCACCGCTACGATCATTCATGGCGTACTTGGAATTGATTTTTTGATAAATCTGGTCCTGAATGTCATCAGGAAGAATCAGCTTGGGCAAATCCTGCGGAAGTTTACCAGCCGTAAGTAATTGATTGGCTGCTAAGACGTTGTTAATTAAGTATTTAATCTCAGGATACTCCCGATACTCGTCACGATATTGTTTCATTTGATGAATGTAAGGCGGAGTTGCCCGTTTCAACTGATGACGTTTTTTGAGTTTTTTTCTGAGTTTACGTTTATCCATTTGGTGTCCTTAGTAGTGTAAATCAAGCGATTCTTGGTGATTTTTGTGGTCATCGTCTCTGTTTTGTTTACCGTGAAGGTAGCCGTTGATAAGTTGAAAAATCTCGTACCGATCGTTGTTATTAATGGCTTCGCCGTTGAAGAAGAGTTGCTTTCCAGAGATAAATAACTTGGAAAGATCGGATTCTTCATGGTCAACTCGGCCACTCAAATAGTCCATTGACACCCCAAAAAATTCAGCTAATTTTTTGACTTCAATGTAAGAAGGATTACGGATTCCACGTTCCCAATTGCCGATCTGTGAGGCGGTATTCTCATGCTCTTTGTCAGTGGGAAACATTGTGTTTAATCCGTTTGCAAGGTCAGTCAATGTGATTTTCTGACCGGTTCGTAAAGCTCTGAGTCTTTCAGGAAACATAGAATCACTCCTTAATACCATTATACTTCATGATATCATCAAAAAGCACGAGTGACTTATTTTAAAATAAAGATTTAAATGTTATTATTTAAATAGATTAAAATGAATTGAAAAGAAAGGAAGTGTCAAATTGATAGCTTCCATTGCAATTATTATTGCACTTTTACTTGGAGCAGCATGTGGCTACTACTTACGAAAAAACCACGTCGACAAGGGACTGACAGCCGCCAGGACTGCTGCTAGTAAGATTAAAGATAATAACCAAGTTAAGATTAATGATACTAAAAGAAAACTTGAAGATAAAAGTAAAACAGCAGCTGAAAATTATCGTAAAGAAGAAGAAATTGAACTCGATGCCCAAGTTCAAGAAAACGAGAGCCGCAAACTGCGAATTGATCATAGAGAAAAAAGCTTGGAGACTTCCGTTGCCCGCTTGGACAAGTCAGAGGCCGCTCTGACAATTAAAAGGAACAGTAATCACCTTCTAGTTGAAAACCTCAAAAAGGCTCGTAATGACGTCTTAGAACTTGAGAAGCAAAGAAAACAAATCATCCACGATCGGGGTGAATTAACTGAAGGTCAAGCCAAACAGCTCGTTTTGGCCACTCTTGAAGCTGATTTAAAACGTGACTTTGATACTACCGTTAAGGAAAATAATGACTTAATGGCATTTAATGCTGCCAAACAGGCCCGTAATCTTATGATTGAGGCAGTTCAAGATGGGCCAGTTGATGTTCCTCGTGACCACATTGAGCGCTCAGTGATTATTCCGGATGCTGGAATGCGCGCCAAGATTGCTGGCAAAGATGACCAACGATTACGATTGATTGAGACCCTTACCGGAGTTGATTTAATTTTTGATCCAGAACACCCGGAAACGTTAATCATTAGTACCAGTGATCCGGTTAGAAGAGAGATTGCGCGCAATTCCATTAACGATCTGTTGGCCATTAAGCAGGTTAATAATGGTGTAATTGAAAATGAAATCAATCAAACCCAACAGGAAGTTTTGGATGAATTAAGAAAGACTGGTGAGATGACCGTTAGTCACTTGCACCTTGGTTGGGTTCATCCGGACCTAATGAAGACGGTGGGACGCTTAAAGTTTCGAACGTCGTATGGTCAAAACGTCTTAGAGCATTCCATTGAAGTTGCCGAACTATCAGCTGTGATGGCTGCTGAACTTGGTTTAGATGTTCGGATGGCTAAACGGACTGGATTATTCCATGATATCGGGAAGGCGATTGACAGAGAAGTTTCCGGAACACACGTTGAACTGGGAGTGAAGTTAGCTGAGGCTTATGGTGAAGATCCAATTGTCATAAACTCAATTGCGTCTCATCATGGGGACGTTGAACCAGATAACCCATACGCTATTTTGGTCGCAGTGGCAGACGGAATGTCAGGAGCTCGACCAGGTGCCAGAAGCGAATCGGTCGAAGAGTACATCAATCGATTAAAGGGTTTGGAAAAAATTGCGAATGAACATCCCGGTGTTAAGGATAGTTACGCCATTCAGGCAGGTCGTGAGATTCGAATCATGGTTGATCCAAAGAAGGTTAACGATACGCAAAGTAGTGAGTTAACCAATGAAGTAAAGGACCAAATTGAAAACGAATTGACCTATCCTGGTAAAATTAAGGTTACTACAATTCGACAGTTGCAAGCCGTTCAGTACGTGGGCGGTAAACCGAAAAACAATAAAAAGAAAAAAGCTGGATAAAAAAAGTTCTTCACCATTGGCATTTACGTGGTGAGGAACTTTTTTATTTAATGACTTTGAAGTTTTGTTGGTTGTTAGCGTCAACTACGGGATGATCTTGAAGGTACTTCGCAATCAAATTACTCATGGTAATGGTGTTATAGGAAATAATTTTACTTTCGTCGTACATGGGGTAGTGGCCACCACCAACGGCACGGTACGCGTTTAAGACGATCTTCAAGGGTTGATGGTCCAGAACTGGGCGACCGTGATAGGTTAAGTTAACGATTCTGGAACCAATCGGCCGGGAGACGTCAATAGTGTAATCAATGCCCGCGTACATGTCATAGTTATAGTCCCGGTGTTTCGGATAAGTATATACTGGATTGACGATGATTTTATTATCCTTTAAGGCAAAATAATCAGCAGTTTTTTCAAGGGCAGCTTTTAAGTCCGCTCCAGTAATGTTTAAGACTGCTAACGTGTTTGGATAGACGTAGTTGGTGATGATGTTTCTCATGGTGATTGGATTTTCGAATCCATGGGCTTCGTCGGTAAAGAGCGCGGTTGCCGAAATATCAACTCCCATTGTTTCCATTTGGACCCTTTGAATAAAATTGATAAAGGCCGATCCATGGGTTCGAACTTCGAAGGGATCTTTATATTTGAGATTACCTTTAATCTTTGAGAGTGGTTTTGAGAGCCATTTTTCAACATCTTGGTCGACTGGATCAACGACGTTTTTGGTCGGTTGAAATGGCCTATTTTGAGCCGTTGAGATTAGTTTGGCGTTACTGTTGACCACCGTTTTATCGTTATCATTAATATCAAGGGTAATTTGGCCTACGTAATCACCACGATGTCCGGGTTGAACGTACGGAACGCCAAAGAGATGGTTAGCGAGCTTTCGGTGCTGGTGACCCGTCACTAAAGCGTCAATTCCGGGAACTTCTTTTAAAATTTGATAACTTTCGTTTTCACCAGTGAATTTTTCACTAAGTTTACCTACTTTGTCTCTTTCAAACCCCCCGTGATACAAAATAACCACCACGTCAGCTTTTTGGCGAAGAATTGGGACATATTTTTTGGCCGTTTCTAAGCCAGATTTAAACTTAAGCCCTTTAACGTTGGCCTTATTCTCCCACTGGTTAATGGCCTGAGTGGTAAGACCTAATACTCCCACCTTTAGATCCCCAAAGTCTTTAATGGCATAGGCCGACCCAAAGGCTGGCTCATCTTTTTCGTTTAGGATGTTGGCGCAGATAAACTGGCGCTTGGTGTTTTTGATGGTATTTTTTAAGTAGCTTTGTCCGTAGTTAAATTCGTGATTACCGAGTGATCCAAAGTCATAGTCAATCGTATCGTATGCTTTATTAATCGCCTTAGCACTCGGAAGTTTTAAAACTTCGGCCGTGTAGTAGGCAAGAGGAGACCCCTCTAAAAAATCACCATTATCTAAAATTAAGGTGTGGTCGAAGCCTTCCTGTTCGTGCTTAATTGTGGTTGCTGCCTTTTCTAAACCAAAGGGCATGTTTTCATTTGGTTTAACGTAATTTGTTGGCGCTAAATAACCGTGAATATCGCTCGTACATAGTATTTTGAGTTTCATAGTTTGGCCTCTCCCTCTTATATAGTACAAATTATAATATTTATTAAGGAAAGTGTAAATAAAAGCTAGAAATCAGGCTTTATTTAAGTTTAAAATAACGTTGACGAAGTAATAATATATGATACAATTTAGTTGTTTAATAAGTACATTCGTACTAATTTAAACAAGTCATGTTAAATGTTAGACATGAGGAGGTTATTACATGTTGAATTTATATGTTGCACCAAGCAGCGCATCAAGTCGTAAAGCCCGTGCTTGGTTGAAAGACCATAATATTCCATTTAAGGAACGAAACATCAATTCAAATCCACTTAACGCTGACGAAGTAAAACAAATTCTTCGTTTAACCGAAAATGGCAGTGAGGATATTATTTCAACAAGATCAAATGTTTTTAAGAAACTGCACTTGAACTTAGATGACTTATCTTTAACAGAGTTAGTTGACCTATTAGTAAAGTACCCTGACCTAATCAAGCGTCCGATCATTTTTGATGACAAACGTCTTGAAGTTGGCTACAACGAAGAAGAAATTAGACGGTTCTTACCGCGAGATGTTCGTGAAGCAGAATTGAGACAATTAGAGTCGAAGTTAACTTCTTAAGATATGAAAACGCCCGGTATGGGCGTTTTTTTATGAATAATTTAAATGATGAGGAATTAATATGATTAAAATGATCGCACTCGATCTTGACAACACACTGCTTACAGGTGATAAGAAGATCAGTAAAGTAAACGAAGACGAGTTAAAAAAGTTACACCGACAGGGTATCAAAGTGGTGCTCTGTACTGGACGACCAATCAATGCCATTTGGAAGTACATTAAGCAACTAGACCTTGATGAGCCAGATGATTATACCATCACATTTAATGGTGGGCTCGTGGTTCGAAATGCCGATAAGTATGAATTATTTAAGCGTGGGATGAATCGAGATGCGTTCAAATTACTCTATGAATACGCTCAAAGAAACGGCCTCCCGTTAGATATTCTTGATTTTACCCAGGTCTATCCAATCTCCGATTTAAAATCATCGATTTATCAACAAATGTTGAATGCTGACATGCAGTTTGTACCAACTAAATTTTCTGAGATGCCAGACGAAAGCTACTCTAAGGCGGTTATTGCAGCCGAACCAGACGTTCTTGATAAAGCTGTTAGTGACATGCCCGAAGATGTGAAAAAGCAGTATCACATTGTTCGTTCTCAACCCAAAATCCTAGAATTCTTGGCACCCAGTGTTGATAAAGCTTATGGATTAGGAGCATTGCTTAGTCACTATGGTGATGATTTTTCTAATCTAATGGCATTTGGTGATGCTGAAAACGATGCCGGAATGATTAAGAAGGCCAAGGTTGGAGTTGCGATGGCGAATGCGCAGGAACCAATCAAGAAAATTGCGACGGATGTGACCAAATCGAATGACGATGATGGCGTGGCAGTTTTTTTAAAGCGGTATTTTAAAGCGGATCAATAAATATAAACACAACCAAATAAAAATGAGCTAAACATAATTGTTTAGCTCATTTTTATTTGGTTTTTACATGGTCTCAAACGCATTATTCATATTTTTCATAAATTCTTTTAAGTAGCGTTTGGAGTCAACCGCTACAGCCACCTTAACGTTGGTGTTAGGATCATCTAATCGATTCTTATCACCGATTGTTCTAGCATAGTATGCGTCGGGTTTGGTGGTAACGATCATATTCATATCAATGAATTTTACGAAACTGGGGTCGACCGCTACACCAACGGCGAGTGGGTCGTGTAAGGAACAGCCGCCAAGTTCAGGATACATATCAGCGTAGATGTTGATGTAGAAGTCCACGATGTCAGCCATTTTCTTTCCAGCCATTGTCCCAGATTCACGCCACTTTTGGGTTTCTTGCTTGGTCAAAAGGGTTCGTAATGTAACGTCAAGGCCGACCATGTTGATATGGAGGTTACTGGTAAAAACTTCGTTTGCTGAAATGGCATCTTGGTTGATGTTGGCCTCGGCGACGGGGGTGACATTACCCGGAACGGTTAAAGCACCACCCATTAAAGTCACATTGCCAACCTGCTCCATGGCTTTTGGAGCTTGTTTGATTGCTTGGGCTAAGTTAGTAAGAGGACCAGTTGGCACAATCGTTAGATCGTTACCGTACTTTTTAGCGGATTCAATCATGAAGTCGACCCCGTTTTTACTTTGGACCGCCCCGCTTGGTTCGGGAAGGTCAACGTCGCCAATCCCATTTTCACCGTGAATGTCAGCGCTGACTTGCATTCTGACATAATCTTCGCTTAATGGATGAGTTTCACCAATAAAGACCGGAACGTCTGAAGCACCAAGTAAATCTAAAATTTTAAGGGTATTAACGGCTGCCCGTTCGGCTTCGATGTTGCCAAACGAAGCAATGACCCCGATTAAATCAATCTCAGAATTGCCAACCGCGTAGGTTAGTGCCATTGAGTCATCGATTCCAGTATCAAGGTCCAAAATCATTTTTTTGGTACTCATATAAAGTCCTCCTATATAACTTCAGTTACAGTACAACTTTATAATACTTTAATATGTAGGAAATTGCGATAGATATGAAATTGGTTTTTTTATTTTGTCTTTGCATGGTAAACTTTGGTTAAAGATAAAATTAGATAAAGAGTGATAAAAATGGAAAATATGTACGATATAACAATTATTGGCGGCGGTCCCGTTGGGATGTTTGCGGGGTTTTACGCTGGCCTGCGGGATGCTAAAACGCAGATCATTGAGAGCCTTCCTGAACTTGGGGGCCAGGTCAAAGCGCTTTATCCTGAAAAAACCATTTTGGACGTGGCTGGTTTTGCGGGCGTCACGGGTGACGAGCTGATTTCACGGCTGCAAAAACAACTTGACACCGTTGATGTTGACCAAAAGGTCGAGAGTAAGGTAGTCGATGTGATTAAAAAAGATGACTATTTTGAGATTGAAACCAGTAAGGGGACCACTAAGAGTAAAGCCGTCATCATTGCAACTGGCAACGGTGCCTTTAAGCCGCGTGAACTACGGGCTGAAAATGCCGAAGAGCTCACTGGGAAACGTCTTTTTTACAGTATCAATGATTTAAACCAGTTCAAGGGGCGAGACGTTATGGTTGCTGGTGGTGGCGATTCCGCCGTTGACATGGCTTTAATGCTTGAACGTGTTGCAAGTAAGGTGTTTTTATTGCACCGGCGGGACGAATTTCGTGGTCTTGAGTACATGGTTGACCGATTGAAAGAATCATCAGTTGAAGTGGTTACTCCATACTTAATCAAACGACTGGATGAGATTGATAATCGTTTAAGGGTTACCAGTAAAAAGGTTAAGACTGAAGATGACGAGATGGAAATGATGGTGGATGATCTCGTGGTGAACTACGGGTTTATTTCGAATAATCACCAGTTAAAGGAATGGCAGATCCAACCAGCCCTTGATCATCGCTTACTTGAGGTTGATCAATCTTTTGAGACCAGTGTGCCAGGGATCTTTGCGATTGGGGATCAGATTACTTATCCCGGCAAACAAGACTTGATCGCAACCGGATTTGGTGAGGCTCCCACCGCCATTAACGTTTTAATGAAAGAAATTTATCCCGACCGAAGGGGACCCGTTCACAGTACTTCGCTTCACCGCAAGTAGGTTAAAGAAAGGATAAATGTTGTGAAACCATTAACATGATGCTATCATGAAACTAGTTGAAATTTCTTAACTGGAGGATGATGTTCATGACAAATGAAGTATTTCCCTTATTTTTAAAGCCCGTTTTACAGAATAAGATGTGGGGTGGAACCGAACTAAAGCGGTATCACTATCAGTTAAATAGTAATCACGTTGGAGAGGCGTGGATTGCTTCGACTTATGGTGATGACTTGTCAGTGGTTTATAACGGACCCTACGATGAAAAGACTTTAAAAGAAGTTTGGAAGAAACATCCAGCACTATTTGGTGGGCATCCGGCTAACGCCTCCTTTCCACTATTGGTTAAAATTTTGGATGCCAAGGAAAACTTGTCAATCCAGGTTCATCCAAGTGATGAGAACGCGCAAAAGTACTTTAATGAAAAGAATGGAAAAACTGAGTGCTGGTACATTTTAGACACCAAACCAGATTCAAAGGTATATTACGGTCATTCCGCCAAAAGTAAGGATGAAATTCGGCAGGCCATTAAAAACCACCAGTTAGACCAGATTTTAGAAACGAAAACCGTTCAACCAGGTGAGATGGTTTATGTACCAGCGGGGACGCTTCATTCTTTGGGAGCAGGCATTGTCGCTCTTGAGGTGGAACAAAATTCTGACAACACGCTCCGGTTTTATGATTTCGACCGGGTGGATCAAAAGACGGGGAAGAAACGACCACTCCAGGTAGAAGATGCCATTAAAGTAACCAATACTCCGAACGTTCTACCAGACCCCGAGCAAACCCAACTGGTTGTCGATTCAAATAATCCAGCCCGGACACGTCTATTGAAATCAAAGTACTTTAACGTTTATCAAATTGTGGTTCACGGTCAAGCCGAGATTAAAGACATGCAGACTTATTCAGTGAACGTTGTTATTGATGGAACAGGGACACTAATTGTCGATGGCAAATCGTATTCGCTTGAAAAGGGAAGTACCTATGTCTTGCCAGTTCAAGCCAAAACGTATCAGTTAAAGGGAGACCTCCGAATTATTCAGACAACCGCAAACTAAAATATGACAAAAATACCACTACCTCAATGATAGTGGTATTTTAGTATCCAATGACATCCTCTGCCACCGTTTCTAGCGTCTTGGTTTTGATGTCGGCTACGTTAATCCAATACAGGCAATTTTGGCGTGGATAAAACAAGCCTAACTGCTTAACCATTTCAAAATAAGACTTATTTGCTGAATGGAGCCCCATGATGTAGTACATCAGGATCTGGAGGGTGAATTTATTGGTTGGTTTAGCCTTTGATACCTTGAAATCCCACAGCCCATCCTTGGTCAGGTAGTCACCATCGCCGTTTACGACGGTGTCGGTGTACGCACCGGGAAAATCAAAGTCAATTGTAATGGGACCATCTTCTGATGCTTGCTTCAAGAACTGAACGCCCCGGTTAACCATTTGTTTAATGTGCTCAATGGTAACCTCATTCGCTTGGTACTTGGGACGAGGAACGTAGTAACTAGGTCCCATCCGGTAGGCAATGTCATAATTAACGAGTTGAATGGCGCACTGAATGCTGTCATCATCAAGTCCGGAATTGATTTCACTGGTTAATTGTTTAAAACGGTCCATATTACCATCGTAATGGTGCCCAGTCTTTTCGGCCGCTAGTAGGTCAACGTTATGGGCACCAATTTCAGGAATACTGAATGCTGCCACGACGTCTCCGGTGACTTCAAACCGTGTTAGATAGTCGACGACCAGTCCCATAAAGCTGGGCGTGATGTTTTCACTAGCAATCGGCAGAAATTCGTCTGGCGTAAACTGCTTGATGTGAAGGGATGAGACGGGAATGAAACCACCACGGGGCTGTTTATACTGCTTGGCTCTTTTTGTAACTGTATATTTAGTCATAATTTGTAACCTTCCATCCCTAGATTTACCCGTATTATAGCACAGGTAAAAACTAGTACAGTCATACAAAAGAACCCACATCAACTGATGTGGGTTCTTTATAGTTATTCTTTGTTTGAATCAGGGTTGGTAATTTGAATTCGATTAGAGTTAGTTGAACTATGGTAAAGCTCAGGAGCATCGGTATGGTATAAACTATTCGTACTCTTATCATGTCGTTCTGAGTAGAGACTGGTTGAGGCTTTTCCAAGCTTCTTTTCAATGTTTTCTTCATGGTCCAATCCGTTAGCATAATTGTACTTCTGCGGGTTAACTGGTTTAAATCCCTTAGGATGATAGAAACGAAGTAGGTTTTGTTCATTCAGCGTATCGGATAACGAGAGTTCTAGATTGACTTTATCCTGCGTCTTTTCTAACTTCTCTTTCAACTTTTTATCCGGATGGATTACTTTTTGGGTCTTGTTATCGTAGACCGTTCCATTAACCGAAGTGTACTCAGGAGAAACCCAATCCCGATTTCTGAAGGCCACCACTTGATCATGATGCTTGGAGAAGAGGTCCGTCCCAAATTGGATGTACTTCTTGGAACTGATTCCAAGAAGGTGCATCAAGGTTGGAAGTACGTCAATTTCACCACCATAGGTGTGATCCACGTGACCATTCTTAATGCCCTGCATGTTAATCATGAATGGTACTCGTTGCAATTGGGCGTTATCAAAGTCATTCCAGTCGTTGGGGTCTTTTCCAAGTAGCGGTGCTAAGCTGGTGTTTTCAGAGTTCGATAAGCCATAGTGATCCCCATATAGGACAATCACGGAGTTCTTTAGTAAACCGGCTTTGTCAAGGTACTCATAGAGTTCCTGAACGGATTGGTCGAGATAGTGGGCCGTTACAAAGTAGTTGTTAACGGCTTCATCATTAGTATCAGGGGCCTTGAAATCAGAATCCTTCTGATCCTCAGCGTCTAGTTGATACGGGAAGTGATTGGTAACGGTGATGTATTTAGCATAGAACGGTTGCTGGAGGTGCTGAAGATAGTTGGTTGAATCTTTAAATAAGAGCTTATCCTTCAGTCCGTATCCGGTTGACTTATCACCCGAGGTATCGTAGTAACTGGCGTCAAAGAAGTAGTCATATCCTAGGTTTTTGTAAGTGTTGTTTCGGTTCCAGAAGCTAGCAACGTTTCCGTGAAAGACGGCGGACGTGTATCCCTTTTGACCAAGGATGGCAGGAGCACCCTGGAAGGTGTTGTCACTGCCAAGTTGAGCAAATAAGGATCCCTGTGGGAGACCATAAGTACTAGTCTCAAGCATGTTTTCTGCATCGGACGTCTTACCTTGGCCGACCTGATGGAAGAAGTTATCAAAGGAATAAGTTGATTTACTGTGATACAACTTATTTAAAAATGGAGTGACTTCCTGGCCATTGATCTTTTTATCAATCACGAACTGTTGGAAGCTTTCCAGATGAATGATAATGACATTTTTACCCTTAGCAATGCCATACATTTTCTTGTTAGGAGCGGCGTAGTGTTCTTTTTTGAATTTAAGAACCCCCGTTAAGTCAGACTTATTGGCATTGGCTCGCATGTTGTTGGTTTGTTGGGACTTAATTCCGTCATAGACGGTAAAAGAATCCAACCCCAGGTATTTAACGATGTAAGTGCGGTCAAAGGTTCTGGTCAATAATTGGGGCCGATCCATGTCGGCCAAAGTAATGTTACCAACTAACATGAGGGCTCCAAGTGAGAAAACCGCGAATCCGACTCGGGCCTGTAGTGGTCGTTTGTCAATCTTAATCACTTTAAACAAAAGTAAGAGGATGACGATCACGATGTCAATCCAGTAAAAAACGTCGTGGGGCGAAGTTAGTGCTAATGAGCTTCCACTTAGTCCCTGGTTGACCTTGGAATAACCGGTCATGGTCGACACCGTCATAAAGTCGGTGAATTCACGAAAGTAAATTACGTTTAAGTATAAAAGAACCGTGTTTAGAAAGTCCAGAAATAAAATTGCTGGATAAAAAAGTTTAGCTGGCTTTAAATAAAGTGCCAGCCCTAACATAATAACGGTGGTTGCGATTGGATTAATTAGGAGCAAAAACAGTTGAAAGATACTGTCGACACCCAAATTAAAGTCAGTGAAATATGCGTAAATTGTTTTAGCCCAAAAAAGCACTACTAGTAAGACGAAAAACCCGATTCTAGTATTGCATTTAGACAGAATTTTCTTGATCGTTTTCAAGGTATAAAGTCCCCTTTTTAAGTCCAACCCCTATCTTATCAGATTTATTAAATTTGGGTAGGATTGAGGGAGAATCTTAGAGAAAAGTTAAAGCCCACAAGTGATATACTTAGAGTGTGAATGGAGGAGATACAATGGCAAAATTTACCCTATACGTTGTCCGACACGGACAAACTTATTTCAATATTTTTAACAAATTACAAGGCTGGAGTAATTCACCACTAACCGACAAGGGAATTACTGGTGCCAAAAAGACCGCTAAACGTTTATCTAACATCAAATTTGTTCAAGCTTACTGCAGTGATACTACTCGTGCTGAAGATACCGCCAAGATTATTCTAAACGATAATTTAGTTTCAGATATTAATGAGCCTGTCGTATCTCCCAATTTTCGTGAACAATTTTATGGTTATTTTGAAGGATTAAACATGGATGAAGCGTGGTACGAGGCCGGAGCACCTCATGGAGTACCAACTTTTAAAGACATTGTAAATAAATATGATATCAATACGGCTAAGGACTATATGAAAGAGGCTGATCCTTTCCATATGGCTGAAAATGCAGCTGATTACTGGAAACGACTTGATAAGGGGTTAGATATGATTACTCACGATGCTAAGGTTCAAGATGGCGACAACGTCCTCTTGATTAGTCACGGAAATACCCTGCTTAGTTTAGTAGAACGTTTTTCTGACGGACAGTATGATATGACAAAACGTCCCGAAAATGGCAGTATTACTAAGATGAGTGTTGATGGTAATCAAATCAAGGTCACTGAATACAATAAGTAGTGGAGGCGAGGCGACAAATGCATGAAGCTAATGACAAGATCATCAATTCCTTTAACATGCAGGACTTTATTTTTCGAATTGGTGAAGTTAGTAAGATGACGGGGGTATCACCAAGACAACTCCGATACTGGGAGAAAAAGGGATACGTGAGAAGTACTCGAGTTGAAAAATTAGCGTCACGAGTTTTCAATTTTTCAAATTTTGTACTGATTAAGTTAATGAAAGAATATCTAGATGACGGTTACACCCTGACGTCTGCTTATCAAAAGGCGACGCAGTTTAAATCACGAATTGCTTTTTTGTATTCCTTTTTTAAGCGAGTGGATCATGGTTGTGACGAAGTGAATGGAAAACGAATGGCAGACATGGGATACTTTGATGATGCGCACACGAAGCGTTTGTATGGCTACCTTGATGACGACGGGGAAGTTAAGTACCTCGTAAAAGATAACTAAAATTACTCGAAAAGACACCAAAGCTGATAATTAGTTTTGGCGTTTTTTGACGGAATGACTCATGTACGGTAGCATGTTTATTGGCAGTAGAAAAAGTAGAGTGCTAGGAAGGGTCATTTGATAATGGCATTGCTTGAAAAAGTCATTTTGACAATGCTGGGATTGGTATCAATTTTGATACTAGTTGCTGTTTTGTTAGTATTTTAGAATTTAACCCAGTGGGGAATCGGCAGAGGTGCCGATTCCCTTTTTGTTAGGAGCCTTGTTTTTAGGGACTAAAAGTATATACTTTTGAATAATCATTAATTATGTCGGAGGTGTGAACGATGGAAAGCGAATTTCAAGAAATTGGCAGTAAGTTTTCAGCACGTCATGTAACGGTATTTATTCAAAGACAGACTGTTTCCCAAATAGTTGTGAAATGAAGTTGAATCATAATTTCATTCGATTATTTGGGTGAAACATTCATCCTGAATCAATCATTGAATTTCCTCAACTTCATTAGTAATCGTTAAACTGAAATGAGGGAAATTATGAAAAATATCAGGAAAATGTATACGTACGCATTCTTTTCTAACTTAACCTTTGAATTAGTAATTTGGATGCTTTATTTGAAACATATGGGATGGTCAGTTGGCCAAATTGCATTATTACAACTTGTGATTAACGCAACTCAGGTTATTTGTGAACTACCATCCGGAATCATTGCTGACAAAATTGGCTACAAAACCACTTTGATTTTGGGTCAGATAATGTGTGTATTATACGTGGCAACTTTTTTTGTCGCACGTAACCACTTGCTAGTATTTGGTGGGTTCGTTTTGTTTGGAATTGGACTTTCGCTAATTTCGGGAACCGATGAGGCCATCATTTATGAGGCGGATGAAAAACAACACTACCAGAAATTTTGGGGACGATACAACGCCATCATGATTTGTACGGTTGCTTTCAGTAATATGGTTGGTGGGTATTTGGCAGACATTTCGTGGCCACTGGTCTTTACCGCCTCAATTATGGCCCACGTTCTTTCAATCATGACGGTATTAGTGATCAAACCTCGACCGGTGGTTAATGAGCCCGATGCTCCAAGTGTCTTAAAGCAATTGAGGACTTTCTTGGTCAGTAATAAAAATTACCAGAAGTTAATCCTAGTAGTGGCGATTTCACAGGCTACGGCTTCGATTATGTATCAATACGGGTCGTTGTATCTATCCCACATTACAAGATTTAGCACCGGTAACATTGCGATGATCCTAGCGATTGTTGATATCATTGGAGCTGTTTTTTCGGCAAACGTCTTTAAAGTAGTTGCTAAATATGGCCGAATGAGGGTGATTTCTTTAAGCATGGCAATTGGCTTATTGATGTCACTGCTCTTAGGGATTTCGAATTTCATCGTTGCTTTAATTGCATTTGTAATTTTTAGTTCACTTTTTGAAGTGTGGGATACGACACTAAACGCTGAACTGCAGGATACAGTGGTGAAACGACTCCGAGTTACGTTGATGTCTTTTTGCAATCTAATTACGGCTCTTTTGATGGCGCTTGAGTCATTGTTTATCAGTGCCTTTTCAAAAGTTATTAACATTCAGGTGATTTTTGTATTATTTGGTGTTACGGCAATGTCTGGTTCTTTGGTCATCTTGTTTCTTTACTTTAAATCAATTCGTAAAATGAATTTTTAGGGCATAATAAAAGCCATCAGTTAAACTGATGGCTTTTTGATTATTTATTTTTGGCTCGTCTGTTTTTATAAAGGGGCCAATGATGCAAATCGGAACGAGGTAACGTGATTGCTAGTTTGCCAAGTCCAGTCGTGACAAGTGGCAGGATGACATTAAAAATAATAATCGTGATGATGACGGTCAGCCCGATGAAGTCAAGCGAGTGAAGCAGACTAACGAAAAGGCCGAATGTAATGATAATGGTAGCAAACATCACGTAACTAACTGTTTTTGTAAATGCACTTGTCCCACCGGTCAACCATCCTAGTAAGTCCGGATTTTGTTTTCGGTAGGAAATGGCCAAAAAGGTTAATTCAAATATCCCGATTATGGAAAGGGGAACCAGCATGGAAACGGATGCCTGCCAGTTTAATTGACCGTCACTTGCGGCATAGTACATGATAAGTTGGGTAGCCTTCAGTGCGGAAAAGACACTCATCACGTATGTGACCAACCACCAAAATGGTTGGAGAATGGAACGACTAACGATGATGATGGAGGCGAAAACGATTAAGAAGATCATCATCATTCCAATAATAAAGTCGTGGTCAAAGTTAGTTTGAACGTTGGCGTTTTCAATTGGTTGTCCGGTATAAGCGACCTCAGCGTTTTCCAGGCTGGTGTTTTGTAACTGGTTTCTAACCGTATTTTGCATGTTGTGAACGTTATTTAAGTTCGTGTTGCCGGTGGGCTCATTATTAAATTCTACTTCGAGCTTGGTTACTTTTTGGTTCTCGCTTGCAAAATTATACTTAGTTTGATAAAAATCGGTGTCATTAATCTGTTGCGGTGAGATGTAGAAGGTATTCCCAGCACTTGACTTCTTGACACCATTTAAGTAACCAGTGACGGGCGTTAACTTATCTTTACTTTCCTTTAAAGTTCGGTTAACGGACGCAATTTCACCACGAACTTTAGACGCTTGTTCGTTGTATTGCTGGACCGCTTCTTGCGCTTCCAGTCCAGAATTTTGGGCGTCAGAGATTTGGTTGCTTAACTGGGTCAAGCTTTGACTGGTGGTACTCAACTGATCAGACACTTGTGAGAGATTTTGGCGAAGTTTTTTGGACTTCTGGGCTTGATTAGATGACTGAGCCGTTTCAAGTGGAGTGAATGTGCTGAAATTGTTGGTGTCAGCTTGTTCACTCGTATCGCTAATCCGATCAAGTTGTCTAATCAGTGAATCGACTGATTTAGTTTGATTCTTAATGTTTTTCTGTTGAAGTGTCTTGTTTGCACCCTTAAGGGTTCTTTGTGAGCCCTTAAGGGAATTACTAATGCCATTAAGCGTTGAAGTGGTCTTATTCAATTGATTTCGTAAATAGTATTTATCAATTTCATCCCCACCTGGTTGAGTCACAGAGTACACCTGCGCAACGTTTTTTTGGGACTGAAGCTTCGTTGTAACCTGGTCAATGGCACTAATGGTGTTGTCATTATTAAAGGGTCGGTTATTTTTGATGTAAATAGTGACTGGAGTTGGTTTTCCCTTATTAAAGTGATTTTGAAGGATGTGTCTACCGACTTCAGCCTGATCATTAGCAATTAAATTGTTGTTAGTAAGGTAGGTTACATTAGGACGATAGAATAAAACTAGTGGGACCGTAATCACTAATGCAATTAGTAGTCCTAGGAGAGGTTTTAAAAACGAGACATGGGCAAGTTTACCCCAGAAGCCCTCGTTTGCGAGTTTTAAAGTCTTCTTCTTTGGCCAGAAAAAGGTTGGTCCAAGGAGTTGCATGAACATTGGGGTCACGGTCATCACGGCGAATAGAGTTATTAGTACGACAATTGCGACGCTACCAATGGCCCGAACCGAACTAAACTTGAGCAGGTAAAGTGATCCAAATGCTAATGACGTAATTATTGCGGTTGCCCCAAGTGGATATGTAAGACTTTTAGTGGCTGTTTTACTGGGGTCAACGCTTTCGTTTTTAAGTGCCAATTCAAAACGTCGATACAAAAAGAAACTAGCAAGGGTACCAAATAAAGTTACTACCAAGCCAGTTACTAAAGGAATGTATGGCGAATACGGGAGACTAAGTTGAGTTGACATTAAAGCTGTTGCACTTAATGAAACCAGGTAAGTGATGATCAGGGTGATAAAGGTAAAAACCGGTGCTAATAGTGATCTAAATGCAATGGCAATAAAGACTAAAGAAAGAATGAAAATTGCAATGGTCACAATGTTAGTGACGCTTAAAATCTTCTCATTGTTGTCTTGATTAATTAATTGCGGACCGGTGACGTACGTCTTCAGTCCATTATCAACGTTGAATTGCTTTTGAAGCGTGTTAGCAAAACTTGCGCTTGTGGCATTGCTTTTTGGAACATGAATATTCACAATCTCGGTTGATTGATCGTTGGAGATAAACTTTGAGGCACCATTCGGGCTCGTGTGAGCGGTGGTGATCCGACTAATGCCGTTGTCCCCGTTACTTTTCTGAATCTTACCAACCCGATTGTAAATGTCCTTTTGCTCAGAACTGGTAATTTTACCCTTGTTGGCGTGGTAAACGATGTTCATACTTGTGGTTCCATCTAAGCCTTCGCCCCATTGGTTCTGTAAGTTCTGTGCTTTATACATCTGGGACTTTGAGTTCATTTCCGGGTTGCCAGCCTGCATCACAACCTGACTTAGGTTGGGGAGACTGACAATTGCCATAAAAATGACAACTAGCCAAATAATTAAAGAGAAAATCCTATTTTCGTGTAACGTCCTTATAAAATGTTTCATCGAAGAAAATTCCTTTCATTTTATTTCACTACCCCCTCATGCTCATTTTATATTAAATTAGTTCTTAAAGAAATGGTTTGCGCGTAAAAACAGCAACACAATGATGATAAAAATGATCGTGATGATAATGGTTATAATCCACGCTGATGGTTTATCCATAAATGGAAGTTTTACGTTTTCACCATAGAACCCAAATACGATGTTTGGAACACTTAGAATTAACGAAAAAACGGTTAAAAACTTAATCGTGTTGTTCAAGTCACTATCAAGGAGGTTGGAATAAGCGCTTGCTACTTGCTGGGTCGCGGCGTTCGCCATCTCTGCCATTGAAAGTCCCTGTTGGAGTTCGATACTGATATCTTCAACGGCAGCTTTTTGATCCTCAGTGAGGTCCCTTGTAAAACGCCGCTTGAAGTCATTAATCATATCGTTGTTTGATCCGAGTGACGTTAGGAAATATACTAAGTCGGTCTGTAGATTAAGCAGGTGGTTGATGGCACTTTTATTGGCCTTGCCACGTAAGTTACGTTGAATGTTAGTTCTGACACTGTTGATTTGGTTAATATAATCAAAGTATTGGACGGATAGTTGGTACAACGTTTTATTAATTACGTCAATTGGTTGTAATTCTGCGAGTTGTTTTGAACCGGCTTTTTTTATAATGGAAGAAATGAGTTCGTTAACGAAGTTAGTTTTATCGGCCGTGAACGTAAATAACATGTTGTCATGGGTTATGATTCCAATTGGTTCAGCAGAAACATCCCCGTTAAAACGAGTCGGTTCGGCCACATCAAAAATGAAAAGGAGGACTCCTTCTTCATCGTAATATTCAACCCGAGGTCGTTCGTGACGGTCAAGTGCATAATAGAGCATTTCGTTATTTAAATGGTATTCTGTTTTTAAAATTTCCTTATCAGCTGGACGGCAATCGATGGTTTTAATCCAGTTAATATTTTGGTTGATTTTTTCAATTTTAATCAATGCAAAACTACTCCCGTTACTATATTGTCAGATATCTTCATACTACACTAAATGGCTAAGTTAGTCGATTTTAGTGGGTGTTTCTTCTATTATAATGCGTAATTGGAAATGAGTAAGAAACTTTTTTAAGTAATCATAAATACTCAACAAAAAATGGTTGGCTAAGGTATAATAACCACATAGGGAGATGTTGTCCGTGAAACACAGTAAAAAGAAAAACGTGTGGATTGCAGTTGTGATTGGAGTAGTCGTCGTCTTACTACTTGTGTTCGCTGCATTTAAGATTAGACACATGTTGATTAATCATTCATATCAAGTTCGACAAGAGCAAATGAATAACGCAACCAAGAAACGTGATAAAGAGATCGAAACTCAGCACAAAGAGTTTATTCAAAAAATTGGTGACCCAGCCGTTAAGATTTACGAGAAAAAACAACAGGTTTTACCAAGTATCGTGATCGGACAGGCTATTCTCGAATCGAATTGGGGGCAATCCGAACTCTATAAGAAAGCCAATAATCCGTTTGGAATCAAGGGAACGTACAATGGTCAGTCAATCTCGTACGATACGACCGAGTACGTTAATAACAAGAAAACGACCGAAGTGGGTCAGTTTAGAAAATATCCATCGGTTGCTGATGCCATCGAGGATCATAATGAAACTTTAAATACCAAGTTTTTAAAGAAAACGGGCATTACGAGCTTTAGGCAAGAAGCCAACTTGTTGCAAAAAAATGGCTACGCTACCGATCCCGATTACGCTAATAAGCTGATTGGTGTCATCGTGAACCATCAATTAATGAAATACGACGTTAAAGCAATTAACAATTACTAATTACAACTAACTAATGGAGGAGTCTTTGATTGTTCGACCTACTCGCTAAATTATATGGTCCTTTTTTTGATCTACATAACTGGGAAACCGTCATAACGTCTGGAAATGACTGGTTGATTATTTTCTCATTGGTAGTGATTGAATGTCTTTTATCCGTTGATAATGCAGTTGTCCTTGCGGCCCAGACTCAAGTTCTTCCTACCAAAAAGTGGCAGGAAGAATCTTTGTTTTACGGAATGTGGGGAGCATACATTTTTCGCTTTTTGATCATCGGAGTCGGAGTGTACCTAATTAGGTTCTGGATCATTAAGGTCTTAGGTGCAGCTTATTTGTTTTATCTTGCGTTTAGTTTTTTCTATAATATGTACAAGAATAAGCACAAAAAGAGCCGAACTCATCAGGTCAAACCAAATAAGAAAAACCACACCCGCAAGTACTTTTGGTGGGTGGTAGTTCAGATTGAATTCATGGACATTATCTTTTCAATTGATTCGGTGCTAGCGTCGTTAGCCATTTCACCTAATCCAGTGATCGTCTTAATTGGTGGGATGATTGGAATTTTAGCGATGCGTGGAGTAGCTGAAGTCATAATGATGTTGATGAAAAAGATTCCTGAACTACAGCCGATGGCGTACTTCTTGATCATTATCATTGCGTTGAAACTTTTCTTATCGATTCCAATGATTGACATTGAGATTCCAGCGGGATGGTTTGGAATTTTGGTAATTGTCACACTAGTGGCTACCTTAGTTATCCATGTGATTAACGTGAAGAGGGGGAAAGACTATGGCAGTGGATCTAAACCAGAATAATTTTGACTCAGAAATTACGGGACCAATGACCGTGGTTGACTTCTGGGCACCATGGTGTGGTCCATGTAAAATGATGGATCCGTTGATTTTAGAACTGGAACGTGAGTACAAAGGTCGAATCAAGTTTTTAAGGCTTAATGTCGATGATAATCAGGAGATTGCCAGAAAATACCGGGTCATGAGTATTCCAACACTAGTATTATTTCGTAACGGAAAGGGCGTTGAGAAGGTCACCGGAGTGTATCCTAAGAGTAAATTAGAGCACTATTTTAATCGAAAATTAGCTGAAAAATGATGAAATTAAGTAAAGTCTTATGCTTTTAATAACTTTTTTTATGGCAGAAGGCTTTTTCTTTTGCTAAAAATTGGTGTTGTGAATTGTTGATCAATCCTTGAAAACGGGCATTCTTACGAGTTTTGTTACATTGATGTTACAACGTGACAAAATAATCGGTTTTTTTAACATTGCTGTTTTTGCCATGTAAATAACAGTATTTAGAATGTGAAATTGTTGTTTGAGTATATTTCAGTTTTAAGAAAACGGAAGTAACAAAAATTTATAGGAGTGATTTATCATTTTATTAAAATCTAGAAACGTAAAGGTGCTTTTAGCATCTATTTTCACAGTAGCCGGTGTGTTAATGACTGCAGGCTTCAACGCCAACGCTGCCACTAACACTAATCAAGTTACCGTTAAGAGCGGTGACACAGTCTCAAAAATCGCAAAGCAACACAATACTAGCATCAGCAGCATTGTTAAGGCTAACCACCTTAAGAATGTCAACCTGATTCATGTCGGAGAAAAGTTAACATTACCTACTAACGCAAGCAACATGACTTACCAAAGTAACAATACTCAAACACAACCATCTGCTCAGGTAAGTAGCAATGCACAATACACTGCTGCACCACAGCAAAACGCACAACCTGCTCAAACACAACAACAAGCAACAACTACAACCACTACTCAACCTGCTGCAAGCAGTAACAATAATGCAAACAGTGCCGGTGATAACTCTGGTTTAGCATCAATTGCACAAGTTGAATCTGGTAACTCATACAGTGCTCGAAATGGTCAGTACATTGGTAAATACCAATTGTCTTCATCATATTTAAATGGTGATTACTCTCCAGCTAACCAAGAACGTGTGGCTCGTCAATACGCAGTTTCACGTTATGGTTCAATCGCTGCCGCTGCTCAATTTCGAGCATCACATAACTACTGGTAAGATTTAATTTCAAGTTAACGATTACTCAAACGAAAAACAAGATGCAAAAGGGACGAAGAATAATTCTTCGCCCCTTTTTTGGATCCAAAAAATCCCAGTACCATATTTATGATACCGGGATTTATTTACTTAACCTTAGCTAAGAAGTAACGTTTCTTGCCGCGTCGTATGATGATAAACTTCCCGTCAAATTGAGCTTTGGGGTTAATTTCAGTATTGACGTCGGTAACCTTTGCACCATTGATGGTAATAGCGCCATTATTAACGTCTTCTCTAGCCTGCCGTTTGGATTTATCAACTCCAACTGCAATGATTAAATCGACTACGTTTACGGGATCAGAACTAATCGAAGACGTAGAGACACTGTTAAATGCCTGACTAACTTCCTTTACTGATAGGTCTTGAACGTTGCCTTTAAAAAGAATTTTTGAGATATTTTCGGCCTGCTTAACGGCGTCTTCACCGTGCACAAATTTCGTGACCTCACGTGCTAATGTCTTCTGGGCTTCTCGTTTCCAAGGCTCATCTTTAACTTTTTGGGCCAGTTCATCAATTTGATCCTTAGGCAAAAAGGTGAAGTATTTGAGGTATTTGATAACGTCAGCGTCGTTTTGGTTTAACCAGAACTGGTAAAATTCATACGGTGAGGTCTTTTCTGGATCAAGCCAAACAGCACCACCAGCGGTTTTTCCAAACTTAGTTCCGTCTGATTTAAGCATTAATGGGATGGTTAATCCGTATACCTCGGCGTCTTGACCTTCAACGCGATGAATGAGGTCAATTCCGGCCGTGATGTTTCCCCATTGGTCTCCACCACCAATCTGAAGTTGAACGTCATGGTCACGATAAAGAGTGAGAAAGTCCAATGCTTGTAGGATTTGGTAGGTGAATTCTGTGAAGGAAATGCCCTTTTCCAGGCGACTGGCCACCACTTCTTTTGATAACATGGTGTTGACGTTAAAGAGTTTTCCGTAGTCACGAAGAAAATCAAGCAGTGACACGTTAGACGTCCAGTCGTAGTTATTCACGATGTGAATGTTACTGTCACTGCCAAAGAGGTGCTTCATTTGCTTTGTTAAGGCGTTAACGTTGTGTTTGACCATCTGTTTGGTCTGAAGGGGACGTTCGGTGTTTCTCCCACTTGGATCACCGATGGAACCGGTAGCCCCGCCGATTAGGATGTAAGGGTGAAAACCAGCCCGTGAAAAACGTTCCATGATCATAAACGGAATTAGGTGACCAATGTGCATACTATCACCAGTTGGATCGACCCCACAGTATAGGGCAATCTTTTTCTCGTTGGTTAATTTTTCTAGTCCGTCTTCGTCGGTTGTTTGGTTAATGGCACCTCGCCATTTTAAATCTTCAATGATATTCATTGTTGTTTTCCTCCTGTTGTTGATAAATAAAAAGCGTCCTAGTAGTAATTGACTACTGGGACGCTTGTGCGCGGTACCACCCACGTTCAGATACAAAAGTACCTGCACTTATTTTGATGTGTAATTTTAGGTAGTTCATCTAATATCCTGTGTGGCTTGCACCAACCGCCACTTCTCTTATCACTTAAATATTAGACTACTTTTGATAAACTCATCGTATCATTACCTAGCCGAATTAACAATATGCAAATTATTCAAGGTAAATTTGACGTAACTGATGAATGTCGGCATTGGTCAATCCAATACCTTCATGGAGAAATTGGTTCATTCCGCCGTATAATTGATTGATTTCATCCATTGCGGCATTGAAAAAGTCTAATGAGACACTATAAAGGGATCTTAGACTCTTTAGGGCTGCATCATTATATCCTTCTTCTTTGGCTTGCTCTAATCGAGCATCAATCACTGGTTTTGCCACCTGATTGGTTAACAGGTAATCTTCTTCGATGGTTTTACGATCGACCCCTAGGGCAGAGAGGATCATGGTCGCAGACATTCCGGTTCGGTCTTTTCCAGCTGTACAGTGAAATAGGACGGACTCGTCATCTTGCCTGTTATCGAGTAGAACTTCAAATAATTTTTTAAAAGCCAAACGACAGTGTTTCGTTTTAATCATGCTTTTATAGACGTGTTCCATATGATCATGACCATAATTAGGGTGATTGCACAGGACTTTCTTCATTTCAGCTGGACTTTTCGAATTGTCAGTTGCGTCTTCTTTAAAGATCGGATCAAAAATGTAGTCGACGGCAGAAGTTTCCACTTGATCGGCCAGCATGTCGACTTCAGGTTGACTTCTGAGATCAACGTCAAAGCGAACCCCGTAATGCTCAAGGGTTTTTAGATCATTTTCACTGAGCTCACCTAAGTGTCCCGCACGTAGTAACTTGTGCCACTTAGTGGTTTTACCATCAACAGTTTGGTATCCACCTAACTCACGAAAATTTTCACCAGTTGGAATGGCTAGAACTCTTTTATTTTCCATGTTTTCCATGTAACCCACCTTTCAATGTCAGTGTAATATAATTATATCATGAAGCCCGTGTTCCACATGAATTTTTGAGATATGATTTTACAAATATTAGAAAATAGAATAAGCTTAGCGTATGAAGATTATTAAGGAGAGTATGAATTATGGCAATGACTGAAAGACAAATGATTCAAGAAATCTTAAACACGGTTGACGTTGGTTATGATTTTGAAAACGTTGATGAAGATAACAAGCAGTACACGTTGTTGATTAAACGTCAGGATAATGATGTTCGTGATTTAAACGAGATTAATGCTGAAATCAAGGAATACTTTAAAGATGCTGATTTTTCTTATGACGAACAGGTTGAGCCAAAAGATATTGATGCTGACATTCGGGTTGAAGTTAAGCGTTAATTAATGATGCCATAAAAGAGAAAGTAGATTTTAATCTACTTTCTCTTTTATTTTCAAGTAGTGAGATGAATTGAATCGTGCTAATATGAGTATCAAAAATACGATGAAACGGAGATGAACCAGTTGTCTGACAATAAAGATTACGTCCTAGCGATTGATCAAGGATCGACTAGTACGAGAGCGATTATTTATGATCATAGTGGTAGAAAAGTCATTGAAAGTTACAAGGAAGTTCCTCAAATTATCAATAGTGACGGATGGGTTGAACAGGATCCAAACGAGATTTGGAACTCCGTGCTTTCCGCTATTGCGAGTGCCTTGATTGACGCCTCCATTCACCCCGAAAACATTGCCTCAGTGGGGATTACCAATCAGCGTGAGACCACGGTAGTGTGGGACAAAGTGACCGGCAAACCCATTTACAATGCCATTGGTTGGCTTTCAAAACAAACTAATTCAATTGCTGAAGACTTAAAAAACAGAGGGTACGAGGACCTAATTCATAAAAAAACGGGCCTAGTTATTGACTCGTATTTCTCCGCTACCAAGGTCAGGTGGATTTTAGACCATGTTAATGGTTCACAGAAGCGCGCTTCTGATGGTGAATTGTTATTTGGGACCATTGATACGTGGCTCGTCTGGAAATTGTCTGGTGGGAAATATCACATTACTGATTATACGAACGCCAGTCGAACGATGATGTTTAACATTAATGACTTAAAGTGGGACGACGAAATCTTGAAGATTTTAAACATTCCAAAGATCATGCTTCCGACCGTTCATGCTTCTGATGGAGTTTATGGAACGACTGAAAACTACCAATTTTATGGTGTTAGTGTCCCAATTGCTGGAATTGCTGGCGATCAGCAGGCGGCGTTGATCGGACAAATGGGCTTTTCAAAGGGAATGGTTGAAAACACCTATGGTGATGGTGCTTTCATCATGATGAATACGGGACACCAGCCGCAGTACTCAGACGAGAATTTGTTGACGACCATTGCGTATGGAATTAACGGAAAAATTACGTATGCACTTGAGGGTTCAATCTTCGTGGCTGGAAGTGCGTTGACGTGGCTTCGAGACCAAATGAAGATTATCACCAGTGTTCCTGAGTCCAGACAGGCGGCTAAACGATCGACCGACCACAATGAAATCTACGTTGTTCCTGCTTTTAATGGATTAGGGGCCCCATACTGGGACCAAAATGTCAGAGGAGCCGTTTTTGGGATTACCCGAGGAACTAACAGTGATGATTTTGTAAAGGCCACGCTTCAGTCAATTGCGTACGGAACTAAGGATATCGTTAACACAATGGAGTCCGATACCGATCTCGATATTCCACAGATTCGAGCTGATGGGGGAGCTAGTCGCAATAGTTACTTAATGCAGTTTCAGTCTGACATTTTGAATATTCCGGTTCAACGAGCCAGCGATGAAGAAACGACCGGATTTGGGGCTGCCATCTTGAGTGGACTAGCAACCGGGTTCTGGAAAGATTTAGATGAAGTTCAGTCCATTTATGAAGAGGGAAAGATTTTCACTCCTTCAATGAAAGCAGCTGAACGAGATAAATTGTATCAGGGATGGAAGCGAGCGGTTAAGGCCACGCAGGCTTTTAAACCCATTAATTAAGACTTGCTTTGCAAGTTTTTAAATTTTTCTTAATGAAAACGTTTTCTTTTTATTTTTGACGTGTTATAATTAATTTCGTAAATAAGGGTTACAAAAGTATTTTGAAAAGAAGGTATGGGATATGAGTTTTGAAGCAATATTAATTGGATTAATTCCAGTGATTGGTTGGGGGCTATTTCCAACTATTTCATCAAAAATTGGTGGTAAACCAACGAACCAAATCTTTGGTGCCACAGTTGGTACATTGATTTTTGCGATTGTTGTCTTATTATTCACACAAGCTGGCTTCCCAATGGGCTGGAACTTAGTCTACGGAATCTTGTCTGGTATGGGTTGGGGCTTCGGTCAAATCATGGCCTTTAAAGGTTATTCTTTGATTGGTTCTTCAAGAGTTATGCCAATCACGACCGCATTTCAGTTGATTGTAACTGCTTTGTGGGGTGCATTTGCGTTAAGTAGTTGGCCTGGTATTGGTCACAAGATCATTGGAATCCTTGCTTTGATCGTTATCATTATCGGTGCCACTCTTACCACTTGGAGCCAAAACAAAGAAAACGTTAATAAAGGTGCGCTTGAAAAAGCCGTTATCTTACAGTTAATTGGTGTTATTGGTTACTGGTTATACTCAGCCGCTCCACAGGTTAATAACTTGACTTGGGCTAAGGGAATTTTGCCACAGTCCACTTCAGTAATGACCCCAATGGAAGCATTCTTGCCACAGGCAATGGGAATGGTCTTGATGGCTATTATCTACGGTTTGATGAACATGAAGAGTGAAAATGTGTTTGCTGAGGGTGTTTCATACAAACAGATTATTGCTGGTTTCTTCTTTGCAATTGCCGCATTCTCATACTTGATTGCTGCACAACCAAACATGTTAGGTCTTTCAACTGGATTCGTTCTATCACAGGTATCAGTAGTTGTTGCTACCTTGACCGGTGTTTACTTCTTACACCAGAAGAAGACTCCAAAGGAAATGGTTGCTACTTTGATCGGTTTAGCTTTGATCATCGTTGCTGCTGCCGTTACCGTTATGCTATAAAATCATTAATCTCAAACAAAAAAACACTTCACATTATGTGAAGTGTTTTTTGTGTTCCTAATTATTTATAATAATGACTTCGTTTTAAAAGTTCAGCTGAACGTTTATTGATGGGAACAAATCCCTTATTTTGCAAATGCCGGAAAAACATCATATTGTATACAAAACTCCATGCTAATGGCATGATTGCAAAAATCTCATAGGCAGAGGATGCGATGTTTAATCCAGTTAAGACGGTAAGTGCCATTGCTAGGATAAAATCCACCCCTAGCATACAAAGGGTATTATAGAAATCACCACGAAAAATAGAAGGCCAGATTCCAAAAACTAGCGTAGTGAATGAGAAGCCCACCTTTTGGACTTTGACTTCTTGGGTTTCTTTATTTTGCACGACGGCGTAGTTAGGTGGCAAGAACATGTTGTTCATGCCATTATTCCCACTATTATTGCCGTTATCGAATGGATTCATTGACAATTGGACCTTTCTAAGACTTTAAAGTAAATTTGACGACGACTTCGACGTGCGGAGTCTGTGGCATCATATCAACTGGTTGCAGGTAGTCCACGTTATAAGACTTCGTTAGTTGGACCAGATTCTGAGCTAGCGTTGATGGATTACATGAAACATATACAAATTTTTGTGGTTTAGCGGTTAAAATGGCATCAATTAAGTGTTGGTCAAGGCCAACGCGTGGTGGGTCAACCACTAGTGCCGTGGGTTTAAAACCCTCGGTTATCCACTGCGGCATCAAATCCTCGGCACTGCCAAAGTAGTAGGTGGCGTTATCAATATGATTGATTGCTGCATTATGATTGGCGTCGGTGATGGCTTCCTTAATGGTATCCATTCCTCTAACTTCAGAAACTTGGTTTGCTAATGAAAGACCGATGGTTCCTACCCCAGAATATGCATCAATCAAACGATCATCAGAATCAAGATTGAGGGCTGTTCCAGCTAAATCGTAGAGTTTTGGTGTCATGATGCTGTTGAGTTGGAGGAAAGCTCTTGGTGACAACTCAAATGATAAACCATTAATTTTTTCGGTAATACTATCATTTCCAGCTAAATGAACCGTCTTTTCTCCCCAGATCAAAGGTGAGTCACCAGGATTGATGTTTTGCATGACGGAAGTGACTTCTGGAAGGCGATCGGAAATCATTTCTAAGAGTTGATTTTTCTTAATCAACTTGGGCGTGTTAGTGATGAAAACCACCTGCACGTCGTTGGTATTGAGAGCTGCTCGAACTACCAAGGTTTTTAAAATGCCAGAGTGATTGGATTCAACGAACGTTGGGATGTTTAGTTCCTGAACCATTTCGACTAAAGCGTGCATGACCTTCATGGTAAGCGGATACTGAACGGAGCAGGTCTCCATGTCGACCACTTCGTGAGTTCCTTCTTTATATAATCCGGCGATGACTCTTCCGTTTGCTTCAGTTCGAACTTGAAACTGGGCCTTATTACGGTATTCATAGGGATTATCCATCCCGATCGTTTCCCTGACATCATAATGATCATAAGCCCTCGGATGATATCTTCTAAGCGATTGTTTAACTAAATCACGTTTGAATTCCAGTTGCTTAGGGTATGCGAGGTCTTCGAGTTCAAAACCACCAACTTCTCCAGCATATGGATCACGCGGTTTAACCCGAAAGGGACTTTCCTTATCAATTTGAACTAATTTTCCGCGTAGGTATTTAGGTTTAATCTCGGTTACATCAGCTTGAACTAATTCACCAACTAGCGCACCAGGAATAAAAATTAATTTGCGGTGAAAATAACCAATTCCCTCACCATTAATTCCGAGACGCTTGATGGTGACCGTAACTCGTTGGTGGAGTTCTACCGAAACATTTGACGATCTTTTTGAACCGTTTCTAACTCTTTTATAACTCATTAGAACTCCTTTTTTCTTCATAACAACGTCTACGTCATTATAGCAGACTCATATATGATACAAAAGTGTTGTATAATCATACTGTTAATTTGTTAAAAAGAAAAGAGAGGTATCAAAATGGCAGTACTAGAAACTAAAAACCTATGCTACGACGCTGATGGACGTGAAATTATCAAGGATATCAGCTGGAGCGTTGATGCCGGAGAGATCGTTACGATCACTGGTCCATCAGGGAGTGGGAAGACGACTTTTGTGAGACTTTTAGCGGATCTTTTGACTCCCAGTTCTGGTGAAGTAATTTTTGAAGGCCAAAACGTCGCTGATTTAAATCCAATTGAGTATCGGAGAAAAGTATCATACGCCGTTCAGCAACCCACCTTGTTTGGCAATACGGTCAAGGATAATCTTGAGTTCCCATATCAGATTCGAAATAAACCGTTTGATAAAGAACATGCGTTAAAAGCACTTCAAACCGTCGATCTAGGTGATGGTGATTTGGATCGGACGGTCGATAATCTTTCTGGTGGGGAACGCCAACGGGTCGCATTAATTCGCAACATCATGTTTGTGCCCGATGTGCTTATTTTAGATGAGGTTACCACTGGCCTTGATGAGAACACCAAGGAAAGTGTACACAAGATGATTAACTACATTAATCAAAAATATCACACCACGGTCATCATGATTACTCATGATCAAGGTGAGATTGACCATGCCACCGAGTTAGTCACAATTGTTAACGGACGACTAGTTAAAGGAGATAAAGATGCCTAATTTAATTGTTTCAAATCAAGCGCTCGCATTAACTGGACTCCTGGTCTTAATCGCGTTATTTGTCGGATGGAAAGAAAAGTTGGGCATTGATAAGTCAATTATCATTGCCACCATCCGTTGTGTGGTTCAGTTATTTATAGTTGGGTACGTTTTACGATTCGTTTTTCGGATCAATAACGTTTTTTTAACCCTGATTTTAATCTTAATTATTTTGTTTAACGCCGCTTATAACGCCAAAGGACGTAGTGACGGTATGGAACACGCATTGCCCATTTCCATCATTGCGTTAGGAAGTAGCACGATTGTCGTACTTGCGGTATTAGTCTTTGCGGGAGCAATTAAGTTTATCCCGTCTCAAGTGGTACCAATTACCGGAATGGTTGCCAGTAACTCAATGGTTGCCTTGGGACTTTGTTATCGAAGTATGAATTCCATGTTTAAAGACCGGAGACAGCAGATTATTGAAAAATTAGCTCTGGGAGCCGACGTGAAGACATCCTGTTCTGACATTGTGCGTGACAGCATTAAGACCGGGATGCAGCCCACGATTGATACTGCGATGACCGTTGGACTGGTTAGTTTACCCGGGATGATGGCTGGTTTAATCTTTGCTGGTGTTGATCCGGTTAAGGCCATTAAGTACCAGATCATGGTAACTTTCATGTTGCTTGGGATTACGGCCGTTAGTTCAATCATCGCATGTTACATGGGTTATCATAGTTTTTACACTAAAAATGACCAGCTTAGAAATATGAATTAATAAGTAAAGGCTCTGATTAGGAGTCTTTTTTATTGCTTCTGATAGGATAAATTGATGGAGTGGTTTATAATTCAATTGGGTCAACAGTTAAATTGGAAAAACGAAAAGAGGGATTCTATGAGTAAAATGACAGCAAGTAGAGCACTGGTGAAAGTGCTTGAGAGTTGGGATGTCGACCATTTGTATGGCATCACAGCTGGCTCTTTGAATAACTTATTGAATGCGCTAGATGAGGAAAAAAAGAACATTAAATATATTCAGGTTAGACATGAAGAGGTCGGTTCTTTGGCCGCTTCCGCTGACCATAAGTATACTGGTAAGATTGGGGTCGCCTTTGGTTCGGCTGGTCCTGGTGCGACTCACATGTTTAATGGTTTATACGACGCGAAGGAAGACAATACGCCAATGTTAGCCCTCGTTGGACAAGTTCCCCAACCAATGATGAACACCCGGTTCTTTCAGGAAATGGATGAACTGCCAATGTTTGCTGACGTTTCGGTTTACAACCGCCAGGCGTCAACTGCCGATCAGATACCGAAGATTATTGATGAAGCCATCAGGACGGCCTATCAAAAGAAAGGTCCAGCAGTCGTCATCTTACCGAATGATTTACTTGGAACTGAGATTGACTATGAACCAACTAAGACAGCCAACGTTTCAAGTAGCATTAAAACGGTTCACCCTAAACAAGCTGACGTTGATGAAGCCATTGAGATGATTAAGAAAGCCAAACATCCGGTTCTTTGGTACGGAAGAGGTGCTAAGGGTGCCCGAGATGAGATCGTGAAAGTTTCCGATCAGTTTAGCATGCCGGTTTTGTCCACGGCTCCTGCAACTGGGATTATGCCAAACGACAATCTGAGCTACATGGGTGCTCGTGGTAGACTGGGAACGAAACCCGGATTTGAAGTTTCGCAGGCTGCCGATCTGATTATTATGCTTGGAAACGACTTTCCGTTTGCTCGCTTCATGCCTAAAGATAAGAAAATCATTCAGGTTAATAACAATCTAGCTGATTTGGGTCGTCAGTATCAGGCCAACCTCACGATTCACGGTGATGCCAAGGAATTCTTGGAAATGTTAATTAATTCAGGAGTTAATCTCCCTCAAAGTGATTTCTTAAAAGCCGCTCGAATTGATCGCGAGAATTGGTTGAAGTGGCTTGATAGCATTGCGACTGACTATGACGAGGGTCTTAGAGCTGAGACTGTTTTGAAAGCAATCGCTGACCATTCTAAATCGAATGCGGTTTATGGACTTGACGTTGGAAACAATACCATGCATTCCATTCGTCAACTTCCGTTTAATCAGCAGCAGCAGTTTGCCATGTCACCGTGGTTTGGAACAATGGGCTTTGGTCTACCAGCTTCCATTGCTGCTAAACTCTCATATCCTGATCGTCAAGTTTGGTCGATTTCAGGTGATGGGGGATTCGCAATGGTCATGCAGGATGTGATTACGCAGGCCAAGTACAACTTGCCGATTATCAATGTCGTTTTGTCAAACGAACGCTTTGGTTACATTGAACACGAAGACGTTCAATCTGGCATTAGTGATTATGGTGTTGACCTCTATCAAGCGGATTTTGCCCAGGTTGCTGAAGGCATGGGTGCTCATGGTTTTAAGGTTTTGGGTCAAGATGAACTTGATAGTGTCATGGTTGAGATTGACCGAATGCAGGCTGAAGGTAACACGAAACCGATTGTGATTGACGCTAAGATTAAGGCGTTTGATCCAATTGATACTAGTTTTGTCCCACTTGACCCAGAAAACTTTGACCAAAAAACGATTGATGCGTACAAGAAACGTTATAACGTTTATGGTCAACCAGCATTGAGCGAGATTTTAAAAAGTTTGAAATAGTGGTTTAAATAAAAATAACCGATCTCGGTTGAGATCGGTTATTTCTTTTGCTTATTTTTTCTTTGTCTTTTCGTCTTCGTCAATATCAACGGCAACCGTTGATTCATCACCAACATCTAACGCTTGATGCTTTAGGTGAGGGAAGATGTATTTATCAGCAAGTCCAGTGATTCCACCTTGGAATAGGAACGCAAAGATCGTTCCAACTCCTAAGTTAGTAAATTGACGAGTAATTGCAAAGGCAACCACTGCCATGACAGTCGGTGGGATGTAGGAAGCCCACATGGCTTTCCCAGCAGCACCATTGAAGTACTTAAATCGCAGGATCTGCATCAAATCATCAGCGGGATGCAAGACTAAGTTGACTCGTTGGTAGATTGAGATGGCGGTTGCAATCAATGCTACCCCGAAGAAATTTAAGAGGACATAGAAAGCGACCATCATCCAACCCTTGGCTTCAGGGAATCCAGCAAAAAATGATACTTTTCCAATTACTGGCAGTGAACCATCCATGAAGAAGTCATCAAAGACCTGGATGAGTGCTGAGAACGGAACCATGAAGATGACGTTTCCAATGGCACGTCCCCAATCCCAGTGACCCACTAAAAAGGCGTTCAAAATGGTAATGGCAACTCCCAAGATTAGAAATGCCCAGAATAAGTTCCAGTGAAATGCATTTCCAAGGTTGGTTTCGGCTGCGGTCCAGTAAGCTGAACCTAGAAAAGATGGATGAATCTTAGCAGTTGTTACTAGAGTCAAAACATTTCCAGCAGAGTTAATTATTAATGAAAGGATAAAGAACATAATTGAAGCTGTCATGGAAATGGTACGTTTGGCTTTTCTATTAGCGGTTTTCTTCGCCATAGTTTCCCTCCACGATCAGATTTTGGTTCAATTATTTAAGATTACCATTAACTTTAACAATTGACTTGCCTTGAACCTTGTCAGTACCAGCTAATACACCAGGTACTTGTTCTAAAGTAAGGATGTTGTGTTGGAAAGGTGTAACCTTAACGGAACCATCTGAAAGTAAAGCAATTGAATCTTCGAAACTGTGGGGGTTAATCATTGAACCCTTGATGGTTAATTGCTTCTTGAAGATTTCGTAAGTGTTCATGTTAAATGTTTGACCTGGTGCACCAACACCAAACATCATAACTTGAGCGCCAGGATTAGTTGCTTCAACAGCTTGTTCTTGGGTTTCAGGCTTTCCAACACATTCGATTACCATGTCGTACTTGTCAGTGATTTTTTCCTTAGTCGTGTTGATAACCTTGTTTAAGTTAAGTTCTTTCTTTTCCCAAGCAAGGTTTTCATCATGTCTACCAGTCATGTCAATGTTCTGGATTCCGTAGATTCTAAGTAGTTGAGCAAACAACTTAGCCATGTATCCATCACCAATGATTAAAGCGTGTTGGTAAGGGGTAATGTTTTCGGTGATCTTCATCGTGTGAACGGCACATGAAAGTGGTTCCATTGAGCATGCAGTTTGAAGTGATAGTTCATCAGGAATGTGGTAAACAACCCTTTCTGGGGCAGTGAAGTAGTCTTCAAGACCACCATCTCTAGTTACACCAACGGCCGATAGGTTTTCACACAATTCGTAGCGGCCAGTGTGACAGTAGAAACATTTGTCACAGTAAATGTTAGGGTCAACAACAACACGGTCACCCTTCTTGAAGTCCTTAACGTTCTTTCCAACTGCGGAAACAACTCCAGAGTTTTCGTGACCTAACACGATTGGAGGAGTAGCATCAGCTGAACCTGGGAGACCATTGTATAAGGCGTGGTCGGTACCACAGATACCAGCGTAGGCAGTTTCAACTAAGACTTCGTCGTCCTTAGGGGTTGGGACATCTCTGTCTTCAATCTCCATGTGTTGCTTAGCTGTCATAACTAAAGCTTTCATTTTTGACATAAGATAACTTCCTTTCGAAAAGTTGATGAATTAATATCGTTACAATCTGAACATAACTGATCGAAAAAAATGGAAAGATTTCTTTCAGGAATATCAGATTTGTTTCCAAGTAATAATGTAAACCGTTTGAAAACTGTTTGCAAGGGCATTCCAGCTTCTGAAATAGATCCAATAAAAATTGAACAAAGAAGAAATTTGATAAGTGAAATAGATAACGGCATTAGAGTGGGAATTAAGCAATTAATTTTAATTATTGTTATGAAAAAATTACGAAAATATTTCACAAAATTATTTTTTTAATTTTCCGTTAAGGCCGTTCTTACTTTCAGGTTAAAATTTACTTTTGGTTAAATTAGTTTAAAATGGACACTACTAAAAAAGAAGGAGAGAACCAAATGGCTTATTTAGAACTAAGAAACATCAAAAAGTCCTATTATGTGGATAATCAGGATTTTCATGTTTTAAACGGGATCAGTCTCAACTTCGATCGTGGGGAATTTGTTTCCATCCTGGGAGAATCTGGTGGTGGAAAGACGACCCTTATGAATATTATCGCTGGACTAGACAGTGATTATTCCGGTGACGTTTTAATTGACGGGAAATCGTTAAAAAAAGATATCAGTAAACAACTTGATGAGTATCGGCGCAACACAATTGGTTTTATCTTTCAAAACTTTAACCTTGTGAATCATCTGACAATTAAAGAGAACGTGATGGTCTCTTTAGAAATGACAACTTTAACGCATAAAAAACAAGAAGCACGGGCCACTGAACTTTTAAAAAAGGTTGGTTTGTATGACCACCGTAACAAGTACCCCAATCAACTCTCAGGTGGACAAATGCAGCGGGTTTCAATTGCTCGAGCACTTGCTTCTGACCCAGATATCATCATTGCTGATGAGCCAACTGGTGCCTTGGACGCTCAAAATACTGATGACATCTTGGAACTAATGAACGAAATTGCAGAAGACGGAAAACTGGTAATTGCCGTCACCCACTCTCAGGTGGTTGCCAATTATGGAACGAGGATCGTTCATTTAGCCAACGGGAAGATTGATGAAGATAGGATTTTAAAACCTGCTTACCCGGTTAATAAAACGCAGGCGGACTTTCAGGCGCGTCCGGCCAAACTTGCTTCCATCTTTACGATGGCCTTCGAACACTTTCGTTATAACCTGAAGCGCAACCTGTTAATTATTTTTGGGGCGGCCATCGGCATCTTTTCGGTCATTTTCATGTTAGGTCTCGGCAATGGGGTCAAGGGATACATTAATCATGAAATTTATTCAGAGGTTAATCCCACTACCATTCAGGTTAGTCGAAAACAGAAACAGGGAGAGGAACAAAACCCTAAAAATGAACTTCTGACCAACCAGGATAACCAACAGTTGCAGGACCTAAAGAATGTCAAAAGTTCAACGTTAGGTAAGTTTTTAGCTGGCGGTCAGTTTAAGGCGGCCGATAAAACCGCTTCCGTTCAGTACATTCAAACATACTATCAAGGAGCGGTCTTAAAGAAGAACATTAAATCCGGAGCAGTCCCCACTAAAGATAATCAGGTGTTGATTAATAAGAAGACGGCCCAAAGCTTTAATAAGAAGAAGCCGTACGACATGACGGGCCAAAAAATTAAGTTGTTTGCGAATGCTCCCGATGATAACGGGCAGCCCCACGTCCTATCAAAAGAGGTTACTGTGAGTGGGGTGACTAGTGACGTGAACCCAATGGCACTTGTTAGTTCCAACACGATGAAGTCAATGTTTAGTGAGGCTAAAATGAAGTACGAACCGAACTTTGCCGCGGTGAACATCGCTGGTGGAGTTCCCAACGTTCAACCCGTTCAAGATAAGATTAAGTCGTTGAAGGGACCCAATCAACAAGCCAAGTACCAAATTACTGGTGCGGGTGCGATTGTATCAACACTGAACACTTACATTAACGTCGCTGTTTGGGTTCTAGCAGGAATTGCGGCAATTTCGCTCCTTGTGTCAGCAATTATGATTATCGTGGTGCTCTACATTAGTGTTGCCGAACGAACCAAGGAGATTGGGATTCTAAGGGCACTTGGTTTTACCAAGGGCAACATTCGAAACCTATTCTTCTCCGAAGCCTTTATTCTGGGAGTCTTCTCGTCCATCTTTGCGGTTATCATCGCCTACCTGGCCGAATGGGGAGCGGATACGATTTCTAATGGAGCGATTAAGTACGCAATTGTTCAAATTTCACCGGCCAATTCCATTATTGGGGCACTAGTCTTTGTTATTATTTGTTTACTAGCAGCACTTGCTCCAGCAGCCAAGGCCGCTAAATTAGATCCAATTGTGAGTCTGAGTTCCGAATAAAGATTAAAAAATTAATTAAGCTATTGCAATTATAGGAAAGTTGGACCAAACTAACTTCTAAACCAAATAAGAGCTATCCCGTTAATTCGGGATGGCTCTTATTCATTAGGAATTACTAAATTGTAATGGAGGGGTTCATTTTGAGAATTGGAATTGCGGCAAACGTTAACCGGATTAAGACGCCTAACTATAACCTTGATTACGCCAATTATACTGCTCAAGTTTTTATTGATTTACTGCAAAAACACGGCATTCTGCCTGTTATTATTCCCATGGCTGAGCTTGATATGATTTCCGAATACGTTGACTTAGTTGACGGCCTAATTATTCCTGGTGGTCAAGATGTTCAACCGGAATTATTCCACGAAAAATCAGTCGAACCAGACGATGCGCACTATCGACCCCATGATGAGTGGGAAATGGGACTGATTAAAGAAATGGTGCACCGGAGAAAACCACTTTTAGGGATCTGTCGGGGGCTTCAAGTATTAAACGTAGCTTTTGGTGGTAGTCTTTATCAAGACATTGCCACTGATTTACCCAAGTCTAACGTGCAACACGTGAAACACGACGATCCAAAGCATAATTTTCATGAGGTGCAAGTGAAAGCCAAAAGCCAGTTGGTCCATTCCGTTGGAAACCATCCGGTGGTGAACTCAATTCATCATCAGGGCCTAAAAAAGGTCGGAAATAGTTTGACCGTCACGGCCAAATCTCCTGACGGTGTCATCGAAGCGGTTGAAAATGATGATGCTAGTATCATGGGAATCCAGTGGCACCCAGAATTATTGTGGCAAAACGATCCAAAAGAGGAACAGTTGTTTTTGGACTTCTTTGAGCGAACCAGTAATCAATAAATAGCGAAAACCACCTTGATAGAAATATCAGGGTGGTTTCTTTGTTACTTGTTGTTTTCAAAGTATTCTTCATCGTGATTGGTGCTGTGACTTAGTTCGACCATCTTGCCGGTTTGATTGTAAACTAACCATTCGGCGAGGTTCACGACGTGGTCACCGATCCGCTCTAGCAATCGGATGACCATTAGGTAACTTAGGGCAGCTTGTGCAGTCTTACTGTTCTTTTTCAGGGATTCAGTTACTAACTTTCTGGTGGAATGATAATACTTGTCAATTGATTCATCTTGGTCAGCAATTTCCTTTGCTTCCGAGGCATTGCCCTCAAAGAAGGCCTCTAGTACCTGTTCTAACATTGAACGGACTTGTTCAGTCATTTCACTGATGACTTTTTCGAC
Source organism: Fructilactobacillus sp. X3R2C1 (assembly GCF_059901235.1). Classification (NCBI taxonomy): domain Bacteria; kingdom Bacillati; phylum Bacillota; class Bacilli; order Lactobacillales; family Lactobacillaceae; genus Fructilactobacillus; species Fructilactobacillus sp. X3R2C1. The sequence goes on along the minus strand of NZ_JBWXVA010000003.1, from coordinate 84,338 downwards.
CGCCGGGATTCGTTCATGGCCCTTGGCGTTAATGGTTTCTCTGGCAATCGTATTGGCGTGATCGCCGATTCGTTCAATGTCGGTACTGGCCTTTAGGATGCTGATAATTTGACGAAAATCACTGGCAACGGGTTGCTGGAGTGCGATCAGTTGTAAGGACTGTTTCTCTAAATCCATTTCTTCGTTGTTAATCTTGGGGTCTTCCGCAATGATTTTGCGTGCGAGGTCCTTATCATGATCAATGAAAGATTTGGTGGCTTGATAGATTTGTTCACTACTGTCAAATCCCATTTCCATGAAGTGTCCTTTAAGTTTCTTTAATTCATCATCAAATAATGCTCCCATAGTCATTCTCCTTATCCAAATTTTCCGTTGAGATAGTCACTTGTTTCTTGCTTATCAGGATTCATAAACATTTTTTTGGTTTTGCCTACTTCCACTAGTCGACCGTTCAGCATGAACGCCGTTTTGTCTGAGATTCGAGAAGCTTGCGACATGTTATGAGTCACGATGATGATCGTATACTTGTCCTTGATGTTTAGGAGGGTGTCCTCAATCATCTGACTCGAAATAGGGTCGAGCGCGCTCGTTGGTTCATCCAGTAAAATCACGTCTGGTTGAATGGCCAAGAGTCTAGCAATGCAGATTCGTTGTTGTTGTCCTCCAGAAAATGAAAGCGCACTTTTATGAAGTTTGTCCTTAACTTCATCCCAGATAGCCGCCTGCTTTAGAGATTCTTCAACGCGTTCGTCCAATAATTGCTTATCCTTAACGCCAGCTAATTTTAAGCCAAAGGTGACATTATCGTACACGGAAAAGGGGAAGGGATTGGGTTGCTGGAAAACCATTCCGACTTCTTTTCGGAGTTCCACGATGTCTTCTTTTGGACCATAAATATTGTGACCATTGAGCGTGAAGCTTCCCGTGATGGTAATGTTTGGAATAAGATCATTCATTCGGTTTAAACAACGGAGGTATGTCGACTTTCCGCATCCAGATGGTCCAATTAGGGCGGTAATCTCATTTTGTTTGAAGTTTAAATTAATGTCGTGCAACGCTTTTCGCTTTCCATAGTACAAATTGACGTTTTCAGTTTTGATAATCTCTTTTGGTTCCGTTTTAGTTGTCATTTACTTCTCCTTAACCGAAGTTGCCGGAAATGTAATCCTCAGTGGCTTTGACCTGTGGTCTGGTGAAAATGTCAGCTGTTTTAGCGTACTCCATGACGTGTCCAAGATGGAAGAAGGCGGTATAGTCACTGACTCTGGCGGCTTGTTGCATGTTATGGGTCACGATGATAATCGTATATTTTTTCTTTAACTCTAGAAGCGTTTCTTCAATCTTAGAGGTTGAAATGGGATCAAGAGCACTCGCTGGTTCGTCTAACAACAAGATGTCAGGTTGCATGGCGATTGAACGAGCCATACAGAGCCTTTGAGCCTGTCCACCAGATAATTCAAGGGCGCTTGTATCCAGCTTGTCTTTGACTTCGTCCCATAGTGCAGCGGCTTTTAGACTTTGTTCTACTCGTTGATCAAGTTCCTGTGGATCTTTTACGCCATGTTTTCTAAGCGCAAATTTAATGTTCTCACGAATGGTTTTGGCAAAGGGGTTGGGGTGTTGGAAGACCATGCCAATGTTTTTTCGAAGGACGTAGACGTTTAATTTTTTTTGGTTAATGTCTACGTCTCTGTACATGATTTTACCGGTAACGTTCGCCACACCATCGTTCATTCGATTAAGACAGCGAAGAAAGGTTGATTTGCCAGATCCAGAGGCTCCAATGAGAGCCGTGATTTTGAACCTTGAAAACGCCAGTGAAGCATCAAAGGTAGCTTGCTTTTTACCGTAGAAAACGTTAATGTCCTTGGTCTCAAGGGCCATTTCTCCTGGTGGTGTAATAATTTGATGGTGGTCTAAATCGTAATTTTGTTGAGCCATGTTTTAACCTCGCTTTTTTCTAGAAGTCCCAGTCATCTTGCGGTAAGCCCAGTTACCTAAGAACCGAGACGACAGGTTAAAGACTAAAATAACAATGATAAGAACCGCTGAAGCGCCACTTGAAACAACGTGTGCGTCTGGAACAATTCCCTCGGTATTTAGTTTCCAGATATGAACTGCAAGGGTCTCAGCTGGACGCATGGGATTTAGGAAACTGCTGGGACTGAAAGGATTCCAGTTGGTGTAACTTACGATTGGCGCACTTTGACCAGCAGTATAAATCAAGGCGGCGGCTTCTCCAAAGATTCGACCAGAACTAAGGATGACACCGGTAATGATACCCGGGATCGCGAGAGGTAGTACAACTCCAGTAATGGTTTTAAACTTGGAGAGTCCAAGCGATAACCCGGCTTCTCTTTGTAACTTTGGCACCTCTTCGATGGAATCTTCGACACTTCTGGTAAGGAGTGGCAGGTTGAAGATGGTTAAAGCAATCGCTCCTGACAGAATGGAGTAATCAAGTTGAAACTTGATTACTAGCACCAAGTATCCAAACAGACCAACGACAATGGAAGGCAATGAACTTAGAACCTCAATGGCCGTTTTAACGAGCGTTGTGAGCCAGTTGTCCTTGGCGTACTCTGCCAGGTAAATTCCGGCCCCAAGACTAATTGGCAGCGAGATGATGATCGTCAGTATTAGCAGGTAGACGGAATTAAAGAGCTGATCTCTAATTCCACCGCCGGCACTGATCGAACTGGACGTGGTGGTTAAAAACTTCCACGAGATATCGGGTAGACCGGTGATGAGGATGTAACCGAGTAGGAAGATTAAGATCAGAACTACGACTACGACTAAAGCCCAGATGGTCCCAATGGCGAACTTATTAATTTTTTTGGCATTTATTTTCATTTTTTAAATGCACTCCTCTTTCCAATTAGTTTTACGATGACGTTGAATACTAGTGACATTACTAGTAAAACTAAGGCCAATGTCCATAAGGCGTTGTTAGGCAACGTTCCCATGATGGTATTACCCATTTGGGTCGTCAGTTGACTGGTTAAAGTTGCAGTTGGACTTGTCAAGCTGGTTGGCATGAGGACTGCATTTCCGATGACCATCTGAACGGCTAGTGCTTCACCAAAGGTGCGCGCCATTCCGAAGATCATCGCGGTAAGGATTCCCGGAGTGGCAGCCCGTAAGACCACTTTGTACATCATTTGCCATTTAGTGGCTCCGAGTGAAAGAGCAGCACTCCGGTAGTCTCGTGGGACGGCCTTTAAAGCATCGACTGACATTGAGGTGATGGTCGGAAGAACCATGACGAACAAAACGATGGTAGCTGGTAAAATCCCAGAACCGGTCCCTCCAAACATCGTTCTAACGATGGGAATCAAGACCATTAGGCCGATAAACCCATAGACAACGGATGGAATTCCAACGAGTAATTCGATTACTGGTTGCAGAATCTTTTGCCCTCGTTTGGGAGCAATTTCGGTCATGAAAAGAGCCATGGCAATCGCAAATGGGGTGGCAAGAATGGCAGATAGTAGGGTGACCGCAAATGAGGTGACGATCATTGGAAGTGCTCCAACTTCTGGTTTTCCATTTGGTCCCGTTTGACTGGGATTCCAGTCCCCCTTAGTGAAGAAATCGATGATACTGACGTGATCGGAAGTAAAGGTCGCCAGTCCCTTGGTGGTGATGAAGAAGAGGATGGTAATGACGAGGATGCCGATCAGGCCAATACATATGAGACTAATAAAATGACCAACCTTATCTTGATGAGTTTCTTTTGATGGTTTCAGTAATTTTTCTTTAATGTCATTCATATAAAAACCACTTTCATAATTATTTAACCGCTTGAACTTGACCTTCAGCATTCTTTTCAAATTTCATGTTTTTAACTTGAATGTATCCGATCTGCTTGACTAATTTCTGTTGAACATGATCTGAAAGCATGTAATCAATAAATTTTTTGGTGGTTCCAGTGGGCTTGCCCTTGGTATACATGTGTTCATACGACCAGATTTTCCAATTGTTATGTTCCACGTTGGGGTCAGTTGGTTGCACCTTATCGATGGAAATACTTTGCGTTTTATTGTTTAAATATGGAAACGAGAGGTAACTAACCGCACCGGGAGTCGATGAGACAATCTGTTGCACCGTTCCGTTTGAGTCTTGTTGCTGAGCGTTGACGGCTTTTTTGCCCTTTAAAACGGATTGTTCAAAGGTCATCCTTGTCCCACTTCCTTCGACTCGGTTAATCACCACGATTTTGACGTTATTTCCGCCAACCTGTTTCCAGTTGGTAACTTTACCAGTGAAGATTTGTTCAAGTTGTTTCATTGAGAGATTTTTCACTCCCACTTTTTTATTGGCAACCGGGGCAATTCCAACAACGGCAACCTTATGATCAACTAAATCTTTAGCAGTAACACCTGGTTGTTGGGAAGCAAAGACATCTGAATTACCAACATTAACGGCTCCCTGTTGGATTTGGCTTAGACCAGTTCCAGATCCACCACCCTGGACGTTAATGTTAACTTTCGGGTTACTAACCTGATACTCCCGACTCGCTTGCTCGACCAGTGGTTGAAGTGCCGTGGAGCCAACGGCGGTAATCTTATTACCGTTTTTGGCCTTGGTGGAAGAAGATGATGATCTGCACGCGGCGAGTCCCAGCGCCAGCAGTCCACACGTTAATATCAATGCAACCTTTTTCTTTTTGCCTAATGACATGGACGAAATCTCCTTTGGTTTAAATGGACATTATTTTGTTTACGAACCAAGTATATAAGGTGAATGTAAATGTTAAGTAAATTTTACGGTCTTTTTATGTAAATGTTTGGTAAAGCCAAAAAGATCCCCTTCAATAGTACTTGAAGGGGGGTCTTAAATAACGGTGTTATTAAAAACAAACTAAATGGACAGCCATGCCATCCATCCCGGATAGAAGAAGTCGTAGAGGTTGTTACACAGCATGATGGCCTCTTGTTCGTTATACCGATGTTTCAAAATGTCACAAAAAGTAGCATAAAACGAGAACACGTGAAAATGCAGTTCCTGGTAGTTAAACTTAAAGCTAACAGTGATGATGTTACGTTCTTGCATGATCCCAATGGCGTTAGCAATTTTTTGGGTAAAGTATTTCGTTAGCATTTCGGCTAGATTGTCGTACTTCGACCCCTCTGATTTAAAAAGAATTAATTCCTTATACTTCGGATTAGCGTAAAGGGTGTGGATGATTGGATTCATATTCAAAATGTTTTGTTTCCACACCGTTTGAACGCTGGCTGGACTGATTTTAGCCATTCCCTGATTAAACTGATTCTCATATTCGTCTTTTAATTGCTTGATAAAGGGATTAAGAATTTCATCTAGAATCGCATCCTTTGATTCAAAGTGTTTGTAAAAGGAACCGGTTGTCCGGTTAGCGTTTCGGCAAATTTCACGAATCTTTGTCTTATCAAACCCGTTTTTTAGAAAGGCCTTAAACCCGGCCTCTAGTAATAGGGAATGGGTTTTATCCTGGTTACGAACGTTTGCCATGAAAATTCCTCCAGTGGATTGATTGCTCAATTTAAGATAACAGTGTTATATTAAGTGAGTATTATTTGTTTAATGATGGTCAACTTAACTTCGGATGATGTTTCAAAGGAGAAAAACAATGATAAAAAAGTTTAAGTTAAGTATAACAGCAATTTTAATCTTATTTTGTGTCATCGTGCTAGTTGGTTGTGGCAAAAAATCAGGAGATGAACGGGCCAACCATAAGCTGAGAGTGGTTACCTCAACTAATTTTTATGGTCAAATTGCGAAAAATGTTTTGGGAAATCAGGGGAGCGTTCAGCCGATTATTAAGGGAAGCGGTGACCCACACGATTTTGATCCTTCAACGAGTGATGCGAATCAAGTTGCAAGAGCAGACGTGGTTGTTGAAAATGGCATTGGATACGACGATTGGATGAAAAAGCTGGTAAAGAATGGAAGTGATCAGACGTCGGTTGTCAACGTTTCAAAGGTGATGAACCGAAAAGATGGAGATAACGAGCACATTTGGTATGATCCTGACACCGTTAGTAAGCTCGTCTACCGACTGGCAGACGTCTATAGTGAAAAACAACCGAATCACAAACGTTATTTTCATGATAATGCCAAGCGGTATTTAAAAGAATATGAACCAGTTAAGCAGCAGGCGGAAAAGGCACGAGATAATCTGAACGATTACCAGTTAAATCGCAAGGTCGACGTCAGTGAACCGGTTTTCGATGATGCCCTCCAGTACATGGGATACAAGGCAAATGACCCTGATTTTGCCAATGCGACCGAGAAGGAGATTGACCCGTCACCTAAGAGTATTCAAAACATCAGGGATGATATCACTCACCATCGGATTGCTTTCTTTGTTGATAACACGCAGGCTGACAGTAAAATGGTCAAGAACCTCGTCAAGTTAGCTAAGGATCATGATGTGCCGGTTGTAAAATTGACCGAAACGATTCCTGAAGATAAAAACTACTTGGAGTGGATGGATAATGCCTATCAGCAGGTGGTCAAAATTCAAAATAATGAAATGAAAAACAAATAAAATGACATCCAAGCCCGTTAATGGTTTAGATGTCATTTATTATTGTTTATTTAATTTCGCTTCAAATTCATAACCAAAGCCACGGATCGTTTTGATTAAGACGGGCTCTTTGGGATTAGGTTCAATCTTGTCCCTTAGATGACTGATGTGCATTTCAAGCATCCGCGAGGACTGGTCAATGTAAAGATCGTTCCAAACGCCGTTTAGGATTTGTTCACGACTCAGGATCCGTTTAGGGTGAGTCAGAAAGTACTCTAAAAGCTTGAATTCTTTAGGCGTTAGTCGGAGCGAAGTACCGTTTTTGGTGGCAACCTTCTGATCTAAATCAACGTCGATGTCAGAAAAGTGAAATCGTGGTTTGACCTTCTTATTTTTTTCCTGCTTTAGACTATTATTTTCGTCTTGGTAGAAGCGCGCACGATGCTTCATCCGGAGCATGACTTCGTCAGCGTTGTATGGTTGGATGATGTAGTCGTCGATGCCAACTTTAAATAATTGATCAACGATGCCCTCGTCCTTTTTTTCTCCCAGAGCGAGAATTGGAAGTGAGGCCTTTTGGCGGATTTTAGGGATAAGCTCGATCAACTTTTGAGCTGCAACGGTACTTAGGTCCCAAATAATGGCCTGTTCTTCGTACTTTTGAATGGATGATAGTAGGCTTGAAACATCGTATAAATCGTCGACAAAGTACCCATTGTCATTAAAGGTTTGGTTGAAACTAAGTGCTAATGATAATTTTTCAGTCACTAAAACAATGTGATTCATGGCACCATCCCGATTAAAAATCACGCTTCTCTTTCTTCACTCATTATACAGTTTTATGGCTGATAATCGTAACTTTAACGTTTTCACGTAACTAAGCTACTTGGAATCAGAATGTCGGTTCTCTTTTTCCTGTCGTTTTTTGGCGCGATGAAGACTCACTAAGACGGTAATGATGGTTACTACTACGAAAACGACCACCATCATTATGACGAGCCAGATAAACGTGCTTAAATCCATGACGTCCATTCCCTTCGTTAATGATTGGTTTTATTTTAACACGACCGAAAAGATTAAGTTTTAAGGAAATCACAAATTTATAACTTAATTGATTGTGATAAAATGACTAAGAAGGGGTTTGATGCATATCATGAATGATACAAACGACGCTAATACTACTAACTACTTAGATATCGTAAAAAGATTAGTTTTTGATGAAAAAATTGAATACTTGTTTTGGGGAGCCATGACCACCCTGGTTTACTTTGTCAGTCGATTCGTTTCGATGAAGATTTTTACCAGTGATTTTACTCCCGTCTTAATTGCCCAAGTTCTGTCGATTGCGTTTGCTTTTGTGGTGAACAAATACTTTGTTTTTAACAGTGGAACGCAGTCCAAGACACTTCAGGCTCAGATCGTTAACTTTGTTTCGGGACGATTGTTTGTTTTAGTCCTTGACTTTTTGATGACTTACGTAATGATCGATAAGTTTCCGCAATTTTTCATTAAGATTTTATTTTTAGATCACTTAAACTATTCGGCTTGGCTATTCCAACTTCCCGTTGTTCACGGGTTGATTGGGAGTCCCACGTTGTTTAACAGTTTTATCTGTGTGGTTGGAACACAAATCATGGCCATTGTGATTAATTACTTTGTTTCTAAGTACTTTGCTTTTAAATAAAATCAAAAAAGCATCCACTTTTTCTAGGTGGGTGCTATTTGTTTGCAATGTAATCCAAAATCTTGAATAAATCGAGATGGTTCTGTTTTGAAATTGGGTGGTTAATGATGGTGTTTTTAGACTGACTTAAAACGGACCCGGTAAGGTAAGGGTAGTCGTTAATTGCCATTTCGGTGACGTTATCGTGGTTGGGTTCAAGGTGAAACTGGAGGCCAACGAGGTTATCCTTTACAAATCCCTGATTAACGAGTTGATCACTTGAGTACAATAACGAGGCACCATCTGGAATCTGAAACGTTTCCTCATGCCAGTGGAGCACTTCTAGTTGGTTGGATAATCCGGAGATGAGTTTTGTTTTTAAGTAGACGGGAGCAAACCCAACTTCCTTAGTGTGCGAGTCAAAGACGGAAGCTCCTAGAACTTTGGCCATTTGTTGGGCACCAAAGCAGGCGCCAAAGACTGGTTTTCTTTGGCTAATCATCCGTTTGATTAGTTCTCGTTCGGACTTGATCCAGTTTGTGTCATCATTGACGCTCATTGGGCCGCCTAAGATTACTAACATGTCGGTTGTACCAGCGTCTGGTAGCACCTTAAACTGAGAAGGATAATAAACGAACATCTGGTAATGGTTGTGATGAATCCAGTCGGAGATTGCTCCGGGTCCCTCATCAGAAGTGTGTTGCAAAATGCTTACTCTCATTATTGTTGTTCCTCTTGAATTGACCGTGATAATAAAAAAATAATGCCATTTGGCATTATTTTAGTAAATTACATCATTCCGCCTTGCATACCGATCATGGCCGCAATGGCTGCGACGATCATCTTGAACAATCCCATTACGATGAATGCAACGATGATTCCAAAGGCAATTGTGAATGCCATTTGCATTGATGATTTCCAGGCTGCCTTGTCTCTACCACCGAGGAACTTGTAGAACAACCATGCTAGAGCGATTAGAATGATCAAAATCACAACTAATGCAACAATTGAAATGATTAAACTTTCTGTACCCATTAATTTTCACCTCACAAACATAAGATTATATATATTTAGCATGAACTTTTAGGGTTAAATGTGCAAACATATTACTTAATTTTGAAGGAATCTATAAGAATCTTAAAATATACTTACGGTAAGTCATTTTAGTAACTTTTTGGTGTCGACGGTGCTATCTTAGCAGTTGAAACATCATAAAAATATCAAGGGAGCTCTTCAAAGATGAAAATGAAGAAAACATTATTTACGTTAGCTGCCGTAGCTAGTGTGGGATTGGTACTTACTGGTTGTGGAGAAAGCAAGAGTAGTTCTAAGTCCAGTTCGTCATCAAATATGTCGAGTAGCAGTAGCGAAAAAACAATGAGTAAAAAAGACATGAAGGAAACCAAGGGCGATAAGTCAATGGACATGAATATGCAAATGAAGCATAAGATGAACCTACCAACTGACTTAGCTGCCGCTAAAAATCCTAAGTTTAAGGTTGGTTCTGAAGTTAAACTATCAGCTAACCACATGAAAGGAATGAAAGGTGCTAAGGCTAAAGTTACCGGAGCATATGATTCACCACTTTATGTCATCGATTACAAGCCAACCGATGGTAAGGCTGAAGTTAAAAATCATGAGTTTGTTACTAAAGACCAACTTAAGGCTGATAAACAAGGTGCTACCTTGAAAAAGGGCGAAAAAGTCACCGTTGAAGCTGATCACATGCCCGGCATGAAGGGCGCTAAGGGGAAGATTGTTAAAGTTTGTGACGGTCCTGCCTATGCTGTAACCTTCAAACCAACTAATGGTGGCAAAGAATACGTTAACCATCAGTGGGTCAGCCAAACTGAAATGAAAAAATGCTAATTTAAATTAGTTCAAAAATACTAGGACATTGTCCTAGTATTTTTTTATTTTAGATGAAGTTGTAACCGATGGCACCAATTAAACCAATAATCGCGGCAATTAAATACCACGTAGTCTTCTTGTTTTTGCCGAACATGCCCCATAAGAGTTCATCAATAAAAACGATTAAGACCGTGATTAGTAAAATATTGAAGTGGGCGAACATGATGGCAATGACCAGGGCAATGCCACAGATGAGATCGTTAATGTTTCGTAGAACGTTGCGTTTGTTTTTCATTTTTTCTCCATTAATAGTAGTTTGAAGTTTAATCAGTGATACTAATCATATTACTTCAAATGAGTTTTAGATAACATCACCTGAAACCAAAAAAATTCCTTAGCCCATCCAAGCTAAGGAATTTCTTATAGGTACTGTGATTTTTTGAGTGCTTCTTGAAGAGCTTTAGGACAAACGTTAATGGTTTCGGTGACCTTTAAGTGGTTGTTACTAGCGGCCTCCACGATTTTGGCAATGTCATTAACAGCCATTTTACCTTCTAGGGCATAAGCAATGTGGACGGCAAATTCGTAAAAGTTATGGGAATCCTGCATCTCCATTTGCACGGTATTGTATAATTTTTGGTCATTTATAAAAACATCGTTTCCAGTACAATGAATCATAAGCACGCCTCCTTTATTATCTTATAATAATTATAATTAAATAAGTTAAATAATCAAATGGTGGGATTGTAGTTTATCAAGATTCACAAACACTGAGGGAACTTGATAAACGAGAATGCCTGAATGACCAATATCCGATGCCTTAATTAATTGATTTTTTTATTTATGTGCCTTAGCCCTTTGATTGAGCTAATCAGTATGTGATAATGTAAACGTAAGAAAATCTTAATATTTATTTAATTGGAGGAACTAATATGAATGAATGTCCTAATTGTCATTTTAATAACAAGCCAGGCGCAAAGTTTTGTGTCAAGTGTGGAACTAAGTTGACTGGCAACAGTCAAACAAGCAGTAATAAGGTACATAATGAAACAAAAAAGCAGCAACAGCCCCGTAATTCACAGGCTGACGTTTCTAACGGGTTAACCAGCGTGTTTAATTATTTCATTGAATCGATTAAACATCCAGTCAAATATGAGGCTGCTAGTGAGAAGTATCTGGGATATATCTCACTTGGAATCTTCGCCGTTTTGACCTGGTTAGTTTCGTTTATTTTAGCAATGAGAATGAAGAGCGGACTGGCCTCTGAATCAGTTCCATACTCACTTATTCATAAGATGGATGGCGTCATTAACACGAGCGTTATGGGACTAGGACTGATTATTGCCGTAATCGGTCTGTTAGCTTGGATTTTAGGCTATGTCGGTGTTCACTTCATTATGAACAACAATATGAGCCTCAGTGATTATACGAATGAGTACGGTAAATTTTTAAACGTTGGAATTATTTTACTGTTAGTGGGCCTGCTCCTATCCGCAGTGATGCCCGCTGGGATTTTATTTTTAATTGGTCTCTACGTGGTCGACTTGGCCATCACCATTTCGGGTTGGGCGTTAATTTATGAAATGCTCTTTTCTAAGAATTTTGGGTCGATTGATAGTTTCTATGTTTTATTGATTGTAACGGTTATCGTGGCAATCATTTCCGCTGTCCTAGTAGCTATTTTGGGTAATAGCCTGGGCTCTCAACTTCAAACGCTGACTCAAGAGATCATTAACAACTTTGCTGCTAACTTTGGGCAGGGATACTAGGAGGAGTCAAAATGAGTGAAGAAGCGTCTTTTTGTCCCAATTGTGGACACCGAATTAATGCAAATGATGAGTTCTGCCCCAATTGTGGGTATAAACTAACTCCTAATGGATCACCAAAAGGTCAAGCAGGACCAAGTCGCAAGACATCAGGGAGTCGACCCCTGCGTCAGACAAGTAACGTTAATCGTCCGCGAAAGCAAAAGAAGATGAAACCACTTACTAAAGTGATTTGGGTAATTGTGGTGGTCTTGGTAGTGGTACTTATCGGTGGTTACTTCTTTGGAAAGAATTACTATTCAAAAGCTAATCAAGTCGACCGAGTCATCTCAGCAATTAAGAATGATCAGGAAAAGAATTTAGCCAATGTGTCGGAAACAAACGACCCGAACTTTAAGATTAGTGGGAAAGCGATGAAGCCAACCATTAATTATTATGCTAGTAATAAGGACCAGTTATCAAAGCTTAGGAGTCAGTTCATGCGCGATAACGATAATCCGGTGACCGACAACCTGCAATTTAAGCAGGAGGGTAACACCTGGTTAGTTTTCCCTAAGTATAAACTGATGGTCAAACCCGTTTATTCTAGTATTTCCACTAACCTGAATGGCGTCTCGTTGAGTGTGAACGGCAAGCAAATTACCAGCAACATGGGCAGTCAAAAGGCTAAGAAGATTGGGCCACTTGCACCAGGCCTTTATAACATTACCACTGCCGGAAAAGTCAATGGCCGTGAATTGCACAATAATGGTCAATTCGACTGGATTGATGGTGCCAGTTCAGCGTCCTTACCACTTCGAATTATCACCTTTACAGTGAAGGGGCAACCAGGATCAGACGTGTTGATTCAAAACAAGAAGGTTGGAACGATTGGTGACAATGGGAGCTTTAAGCTTTCTGACTACCCATTTAGTACGAACATGAACGTTCAAGTTCAGATGAAGGGCAAGTCCGGTAAATTAATTCAGAGTAAACCCTATAATTTAAAAGACAGTGATAATAACAACACGATTGAACCGAAGTTTGATGGGATTGCCACGAAAGATCAGGCTGATCAGGTCTTGAATCCGCTCTGGACTCAGGTGAGTGGTGCCGGTAACGACGTTGATATTTCCCATTTCTTTGACGGTGGAAATGGTAGTCCTGCTTGTCAGGATATGCTTAAGATGGTCAAAAGTTATAATGACAACGATAAAATTGAGTCATTTGAAACTAGTGAAAGGACCGAATCGGTCGCACCTTATGATAGTGGGGAGACGCAAGTCACCTATCAGGTTGATTATACTTTCGATAACAATGACGATGATGGCAATAGTTCGGTTCGTCACCAGACGTTTGAATACAATGCCATCTTGGTCAAAAATCCTGGCAGTGATGATTCTGATGATCTTCCGTTTATCATCAAGAGTAACCAGTCAGTTAAGAAAGTATCGGATAGTACCGATAACGATTAATAGTAATTTAGAAAAGAAACGAGCATTCTGTGCTACGTTTCTTTTTGTTTGGTGTATGTTATGATTTCCTCAATATTATAAAAGGATGGAAATTAGATTGGCAGAAAAACGTAAATCACATAAATTCCTGGCCTTTTTACTCGTGTTGGAAATTATCATCGTGATTGTGATCGGAGTTTCCGGGACAAAGTATTACTCAAAAAAAGCCAGTGGTGACCGCTTGGTGAATGCTCTGCGTAATCACGAACAAAAGCAGGTGATTGCTGGAATCAAAATTGACGGGCAAACGGGTACTCCAAGTGAAGATGCCCTTCAACCCCTTGTTAACGATTTCGATCAAAATTCCGAAGCAGTTAATCGGCTCAAGATGCAGATTAACGGTAAGAAAGTGGCTGAAAACAACTTGGTTTATAAACAAACGGGGAAGAATTTCCTGGTATTTCCACGTTATCAACTGGTAGTTAAACCAATTGATCCTAAAATTAAGACCAATCTTTCAGAAGCCAACGTGACAATTGATGGAAACAAGGCAGGTAAAACGGATGGTAATGGAGAACTGAACGTGAAGTCACTCATCCCGGGAGTTCATCAGATTGAGGCGACTGCCACGGCTGGTGGTAAACAGCTTAAGACTTCCGGTCAGTTTAGTCTGATGAAGTCATCTGATACGGCGCACCTGACGTTTAACGTGGTTTCGTTTGGGCTTCAAAGTGTCCCAAACGCCATCGTCTACGTTGACAATCATCCGGTTGCTCAAATTGGTGAAAACGGCAAGGCGAAGGTCAATAATTTACCCATTGGTGATGATTCATCAATCTGGGCCACTCTGAGTGTTGACGGCAAACCAATGAAAAGTGATGTTCAGTACCTCGGGATGAAGAATAATCACTCTGAGATCAAACTCCCGTTTAAAAAGCTCGTTGATAAAAAGGCAGCAACTGGTCTGCTTAAAGCCGTGTGGGAGCCACTGAACCATGACGTTTTTGACGAAAAGTCAGCTGATCAAGTTCACTACGACCAAAACTTTGTTGGAGGAAAAAGTAACCCAGCCTATAATCAGATGATTACGATTGCGAAAAAGGATCATGAACCAGATGTTAAAGATCTTCAAATTAAGGTAAACGTTAAAAAGGTTACAAGTACTGGTGAGGGGAAAGCCACCGTTGACTTTGCGGTTCAAACTGATTCAACTAACGATCAGGGCCAAAAAGCGTCAAAAACGACCAATTATCGGGCTGATGTTAAGCAAGATGTTAATAATCAACTCAAACTTAAGGGTCTGGATGAGGTTAAATAAAAAAGGAAACCAATTATGGCTCCTTTTAGTTGACGTTTGCTTTAATAAATTTGGCAATGATTTCGGCCATCATTTTGTAAGTAGTCGAATTAGGGTGAAGACGATGGTCATGTAGTCTTGTTCTATAATTATCGTCGTCGACAATGGTCGGTGCCACCTTACGCCAGTTCAGATACGGAATGTTATTTTGGCGGTAGACGGTGGTTAAGCCGCAAAGGAGCTGCCCAAACGTGTAGTGGGCAAGTCCCTCAATGTTGTAGTTATCGGTGCCACCATCGAAGCGGTTCAATGGAAGGATTCCCAGAATTTGAATGGACGGATTTTCGATCTTGATTTGCTGGATGTTTTCATTTAACATCCTTTTAACGACTTCTAAAGTATCGTAGCGGTGGGCAAAATCGTTGGTACCATAAAAGATCGTGGCGATGTCGTAGTCACCAAAATTGTTGTGGTTAACCTGATAGGTTAAGTCCAGCTCACAATTTCCGGTAATGGTCCCGGCATTTTGGCCCGCGTTTTTGATGAAGTTAAATGGTAAAATTTGACCTAAATAATAGGGCCAATTGTGCACTAAATCTTTTTCTCCGTCAAAACCACGAGTTAACGAGTCACCTAATAATATGATGTTGTCTTCATTAATTGATTTCATTTTTTAAACCTCGGTTGTGAATTGTGATACTATCATTTTACTGCTAAGTCAATTGACATGGGCATTTTATTATTGCATTATAGAATATAATTAAATTTTATTAAGTCGCATGGGAGATGAAAACGTGAGTTATAAAAGGGTAATTGTTGTGGATTTAGCATCACTCGGATTACGCTCGGACAATGAAGCAGAACAACTTAACGCTTCAAGCGATAACATCCTTTCACACGTTTTGAATCAATCCTCAAAGTCAGATTTACCATCGCTTCGGCGTTTGGGCCTTTTTAACATCTTTTTTGATGGGGAGCGTTCTTCATCAGATGAAGTCAATCCCGAGGGCGCTTACGGATTAGTTCGAACTAATTCCGTTGTTAATCGACCCGCATCCGGACTGCGAGAAATGTTTGATTGTGCCGTTAATTCACGTGTGTCAAGCGTCTTTGAAGAGGTTTATAAAGCGGAAAAGAGTTCCGTGATCATTTCCCGGTTTGTGGAATATCTTCAGGTTCAGGACTTTTCCAGACGGATTCAGGTACCCGATAATACCTCTGCTTTTGTTGAATTAAATCATCAGCTGGAAAAGGTTCGGAGCGGTTTTATTTACGTTCAAGTTCCAGATCTTCAGACCTCCGCTATGGAGGGTGATTTGGATCAATTCTCATCGGAACTGAAGAAAGTTGATGTCATGTTATCAGAGTTGATGGATTCTTTAGAGGATGATGACTTGTTGATTGTTACCTCAAGTCGAGTTGGTGATTCACAAACCCAGGATGGATTATCGACTTACAAGATTTTACCAGTAATGTTGTATGATAACCAATCAACTGATCGCCACATTGAAGATGTTAATAAAGTAAGTGTGATTGGCGGAACGGTTCTAGATGGATTAGGAATCCTTGATCGAGTAAAACGACCATCAATAAGTTTACTTCCATACTTAAAAAAAGAGACAGCTTAGGCCGTCTCTTTTTTGATTGCTTTTAAGCTGAAGCAGCTAATTCAATTATGCGTGTGGTAAACTTGACTAATAACGACGGATTTAAAACGGAGGGATATTATGCAAAAAATTATTATGGACATGGACCCAGGAATTGATGATGCAGCAGCTTTGTCAGTGGCACTCAATGAGCCAAAACTGGATGTGGACTTGGTGACCACCGTCGCTGGAAACGTAACGGTTGATAAAACGACGATTAATGCCCTTAAAATTATTAATTTTTTTCATGATGGTGAGCGGGTCAAAGTCGCTAGTGGGGCCGTAAATCCCTTAATAAAGCCGTTTGAAGATGCAGCTCGGATTCATGGTGAATCTGGGATGCGCGGTTATGATTTTACGGGTAAACTGCCAAAACCATTGAAAATGACCGCGGTGAAAGCCCTTCATGATCACATTATGAACAGTGAAGAACCAGTTACGTTGGTCGCAACGGGATCTTATACCAACGTTGCCCTCCTACTGTCTGAATATCCAGAAGTAAAAGCCAAGTTAGTGCGGATTGTTGCCATGGGCGGAGCACTTGGATGTGGTAACATGACCAGTGCCGCTGAATTTAATGTCTTTACTGACCCTGATGCGGCCAAAATAATGTATCAAAGTGGTGTTTCAATTGTGATGATTGGACTTGATGTGACCAAGAAGGCTCTTCTTACTAACGAAACTTTAGCTGAAATTAAGGAAATGAATCGAGCGGGAGAGATGCTCTCTGCCATTATCACTAGTGATGGGGATCAAAGTAATGCAGGCGTGGCCATGCACGATGTTAATACGATTTTCTACCTGTTACACCCAGAATTACTTACTACTGAAGAGATGTGGATTGATATTCAAACTAGTGGACCCGCCAATGGCGCCACCGTTGGTGATATTCGTGGTGCTTATCATCATGGTCAAACCAATGCTAAGGTTGCCGTTGACATTGACGCCCAAGCGTTTAATGACTGGTTTAAGTCTGAAGTTCAAAAGATGCCAGATTAAACGGAACGGGGTAAATTTCTCGGTGACTTTTTTCCTTTTTTTGGTAACGAAATCTTTAAATTTTCGTTATAATGAATAAAGGGTCTAATTTAAATTGGTTTAACTTTAATTAGTTTCCAATTGTTTGTTTTACATAGGAGAAGTAAATGAATCCAGAACAATTTAAAGCGGCATTGTTAAAACACAATGTCTCACTATCGGACTTTCAAGTAGAACAGTTTAAAAAGTACTACGAACTCTTAGTGTCCTATAATCAAAAGGTGAATTTGACGACCATCGTTGAACGTGACGACGTGTATTTAAAGCACTTTTACGATTCACTTACTCCCGTTTTTTACATACCAGAGCTTAAAAAGCCAAGGTCAATTGTAGACGTTGGTGCGGGGGCAGGGTTTCCGTCAATCCCACTTAAGATTATTAATCCCGATTTAGAGGTCACCATCGTGGACTCACTTAATAAGCGGATTGTTTTTTTGAAACAACTAGTTAGTGAACTGGGATTGACTGACGTGCGCCTTGTTCATGCTCGTGCCGAGGAATTTGGTGGAAAGCGGTCGAAGGATCGCGAACAGTTTGATTTTGCAACGGCACGAGCACTAGCGCGGTTGAGTGTGATGTCTGAATTATGCCTTCCATTAGTTAAGATTGGTGGCAAATTAATTGCCCTAAAGGCTGCTAAAGCCCCAGAAGAGTTAAAGGTAGCTCAGAAGGCAATTACAACTTTAGGTGGTAAAGTCGAAAGTGACTTTGAGTTTAAATTACCGGAAAACGATGAAGTAAGAAATATAATTGTCATTGATAAAATCACCAAGACACCAAAGAAGTATCCAAGAAAAGCTGGAACTCCAAATAAGGATCCGATCAAGTAAGAAGGAGGGAACAACATGGGAACCGTTATATCGCTTGCAAATCAAAAGGGTGGCGTTGGTAAGACCACGACTGCTGTTAATCTGGGGGCTGACCTAGCCACAAAGGGCAAGAAAGTCCTGCTGGTTGATGCCGATGCCCAGGGAAATGCCACTAGTGGCGTTGGTCTTAGTAAGCAAAAAATTAATAAAGATATTTATGATGTTTTAGTTAATGAAGAGCCGATCGAAGACGTTATTCTACATTCAGCTCATCAAAATCTCGATATTGTCCCTGCTACCATTCAATTATCTGGAGCAGAGATTGAGTTGACCCCCATGATGGCGCGTGAGACTCGATTGAAAACGGCACTTGAGAGTGTCTCTGACAAGTACGATTACATTTTAATTGATTGCCCACCTTCTTTAGGATTAATCACGATTAACGCTTTTACTGCCAGTGATTCGATTTTGATCCCGGTTCAGTCTGAGTATTACGCCTTAGAGGGACTGAGCCAATTACTTAATACCATTGGTTTGGTACAGAAACACTTTAATCCCAACCTCAAGATTGAGGGAGTGTTATTGACTATGTTTGATTCCCGTACTAATCTTGGAGCACAAGTCAATGGTGAGGTTAGAAAGTTTTTTAAGGATAAGGTGTACACCACCGTCATCCCCAGAAACGTTCGTTTATCGGAAGCTCCCAGTCATGGACTGCCGATCATTGACTATGATGCCAAATCAAAAGGCGCCAAAGTATACATGGAATTGACAAAGGAAGTGTTAGCTGCCCATGACCAACAAAAATAGTAAGGGATTAGGACGTGGAATTGAAGCATTGTTTAAGGACAATGACGTTAATAGTAATGACGAAGCAGTTGTTGATCTTGACCTAACCGAAATTTCGCCTAATCCTTATCAACCAAGAAAGAAATTTGATCAGAAGGCTCTTGACGATTTAACCCAGTCCATTAAAGAATCAGGAGTTTTTCAGCCAATTATTGTGCGCCACGATGTCGATAATCATAATTACCAGATTATTGCTGGTGAACGTCGATTTCGGGCATCTAAAGCTGCTGGGAAAACTAAAATTCCAGCAATCATTCGTGATGCCACCGAAGAGCAGATGATGGAAATCGCTGTAATGGAAAACTTACAGCGTGAGGACCTTAATCCGCTAGAAGAAGCTCAAGCGTACGATACTTTAATGACGAAACTGAATTTAACGCAAGCACAAGTTTCAGAGCGTTTAGGTAAGAGCCGCCCTTACATTGCCAATTATCTTCGTTTGTTGGGGTTGCCACAATCCGTTAAGGATATGCTGCAAAAAAAGCAACTTTCAATGGGGCAGGCCCGGGCCCTTTTATCAGTCAAAGAAAAATCACAACTTTTGAATTTAGCTGCTAAGGCTAAGGATGAAACCCTCACGGTTAGACAGTTAGAAAAGTTAATTGCCAAGGCTAATAAGGCTCACTCAACCAAGAGTAAACGACCAGTGAAAAAGTCCAAGTCTCCCTACATTAAAGAGAGCGAGGGCCAGCTTCAAGATAAATTTGGAACTAAAGTTTTGATTAATGAGACCAATTCTAAGCTTGGTAAGGGACAAATCCAGATTGATTATATGTCAAATGAAGATTTGAACCGAATTTTAGACCTATTGGATATTCATCTCGACTAGGGAGGATATTTTTATGTATGGAATGCATGATATCGTTGAAATGAAGAAACAGCATCCCTGTGGCACCAATCGATGGGAAATCATTCGAATGGGAGCTGACATTAAGGTTCAGTGCATGGGATGTGGTCACATTGTGATGATCAGTCGACGACAATTTGAGAAACGTTTGAAGAAAATACTAGAAAAACACGAAGAAATTAATTAAAAGAGGTAAGCAGGATGTCTTTAACAGCGGGAATCGTTGGGTTGCCGAACGTTGGTAAGTCAACACTTTTTAATGCCATTACAAAAGCTGGTGCTGAAATGGCTAACTATCCTTTCGCAACGATTGATCCAAACGTAGGAATGGTAGAAGTGCCAGATAAACGGCTGGACCGGATTCAGGAGTTAATCCCGGCTAAAAAGGTGGTACCAACTACTTTTGAATTTACCGATATTGCGGGGATTGTAAAGGGTGCTAGTAAAGGTGAAGGGCTTGGAAACAAGTTTCTTGAAAACATTCGTCAAGTGGACGCCATTGTCCACGTTGTTCGGGCTTTTGATGATGACAATATTACTTCAGTTACGGGAACCGTTGACCCCATTGGCGATATTGAAACGATCAACGTCGAACTTGGAATTGCTGATTTAGATGCCGTTGATAAACGAATTGGAAAAGTTCAAAGAGCAGCAAAGGGTTCAGATGAAGCCAAGGAAGAACTAGATGTTTTAAACAAGATTAAACCAGTACTTGAAGATGGCGGAGCTGTCCGCGATATTGATTTTGATGAAGATGAGCAGAAGATCGTTAAGGGATTGTTTCTTTTGACTTCTAAACCCGTCTTGTATGTCGCTAACATCAGCGAAGAATCGATGGCGGATCCAGAAAGTGACAAGTACTTTAAAATGGTTAAAGACTATGCTCAAAAACACGGTGCGCAGGCAATTGGAATTGCTGCCGAAACCGAGCAGGAAATCGCTGAACTAGGTGATGATGATAAAGCTGACTTTCTTGAGGCTGAGGGGGTTAGTGAGCCTGGTCTAAATAAGTTGATTCGTGCTTCATACAAATTGCTTGGACTGGAAACCTTCTTTACTGCAGGTGGCAAAGAGACCAAAGCCTGGACCTTCAAGAAGGGCACTAAGGCACCTCAAGCCGCTGGAATTATCCATTCTGATTTTGAACGGGGCTTTATTCGAGCTGAGATTATGTCCTTTGAAGACCTAGATAAATACGGAAGTGAAAATGCCGTTAAAGAGGCCGGGAAATTGCGGGTTGAAGGTAAGGATTACGTCATGCATGATGGAGACATTGCAGAATTTAGGTTCAACGTCTAGGAGGAAATTATGAGCGAGGAAGATAATCGAAAACGAAATGCTAAAGCAAAACAGCATCAACATCACTCAAACACTAAGATTGCTGAACGAGAACAATTTGATCACGTTGGTTTGACCAAGAGAAATGCTGAATACATGTATAAATTTAAGCAGGAACTTTCGGAAACCAAATTGGAACCAGAAAAGCAAGCTGCTCAAATCAGTACGATGGTGAACGAACTAAAAAAGGCCCAAAAGAGTGGGGTGACTGCAAAGAATCTGTATGGAACGGTTGCTCAAAAAGTGCAAGTCACGGTTCATCCACCAAAGAAACCCCAAAAAATGACACCCATCACCTACGTGATTGATGCCACGTACAACTTTTTGTGGTTTTTGGTCCTGTTCTGTTTCTTGTACGCAGCCATGTTCTTCATTAATTCCTCGCAAGCATCAAAGGGTGGTGTAATGGGGATCACTGGCATCTTCGTTTCCTCGATTGTTGCTGGTGCAGGGATGCCACTTATGACTAACTTGTTTGCTCCGGGAGTAAAACATAAATATAATGGCATCATTCGAGCTTTGATGATGGTTCTATTGTTCGCAATTTGGATGCTAGTCTTCTTTGGTGGAACGTATATTCCGAGAGTGATTAACCCGATTACCAGTCCGATTGTTGATGCAGTGATTGGTGTAATTGGAATTGCGGGAATTTTGTACATGCGTCATCGTTTCCCAATTACCAATGGACTATTTACCGGGAACCGAAATTAATTAATGAATCGTGGATCAACTGGTCTACGATTTTTTTGATGTGAAAGTTTAAATGTTTATAATATTAAAACAATTTTGGTTAATCTCTGTTTTCAATCTGATAAACTGAAAGAAAACAGTGAATTCGAGGTAATTAAAATGAAAATTTTAGTTGTTGATGACGATAAAGAAATCGCACAATTATTAGAAATCTACATTAAAAACGAAGGATACGAACCAATCTCAGCCTATAATGGTAGTGATGCCCTCTCACTTTTACGTACTGAACCAGACATCGGCTTGGTAATTTTAGACATCATGATGCCGGAAATGAGTGGGATTGATGTTATTAAAGAAATCCGAAAAGACTCCCAGATTCCGATCATTGTGTTGTCCGCTAAAACGGCTGATATGGATAAAATTCAGGGATTGGTTTCTGGAGCTGATGATTACGTCACCAAGCCATTTAACCCATTGGAAATCATGGCACGGGTTCGTTCCCTGCTTAGAAGAAGTCAAAACGATGTCACTAAGGACAAGCCTGACATTTTAAACGTGGGTCCACTGACTATCAATAAGGATTCACACGAAGTTAAGACGGAAGACGGCAAAGAAATCCAGTTAACCGCTCTGGAGTTTGGTATTTTGTACCTTCTTGCTAGCCATCCTAACCGGGTCTTTTCCGCTGATGAGATTTTTGAGCGCGTTTGGAAACAAGAAAGTATCATTTCAGCTAAAACCGTCATGGTCCACGTCAGTCATTTACGTGACAAGATTGAAGAAGCCACTGGCGGTGAAAAAGTGATTCAAACCGTTTGGGGCGTCGGCTACAAAGTGGAAGCATAAATAATAAGAGGAATCTTGAGTTTGAAATTAACGACGAAAGAAAAAACTGAATTATTTGTTGAAGGAGTAGTTACTTTAATATTATTACTCCTTTTAAACTTGGCGATTACCGTGATTATCACTGAATCAATCGAGAGTAACCCGGGTCTAAGGGACGGAATCTTCATCATTAAGCAGTCGGTGACCTTTGGCCCGATGCATTTTCGACTACTTAGCTGGGAGAATCTCTTCATCATTGCTATGGGCGTAATCGATGTCATTATTATTTACTGGCGGTTGATTCGGCGCTATCATCAAATGCAACTCCGTCACATTATTTCGGAATTGCATTACATTGCGAACGGGCATTTTGACCATCGAATTCCCTTTGAATTAAAGGGAGATACCGAGCGAGTCATTCAAAGTATCAACGCGCTTGTTGATAGTGTCATTGAATCCATGAATGATGAGCGAGAGGTGGAAGCTTCAAAGGACAAATTGGTCACTAGCGTTAGCCATGATTTAAGAACGCCACTAACTTCAATTCTGGGATACCTTGGTCTCATTGAAGACGGTCAGTATCAAAATGAAGACGACATTTTAAAGTATTCACATATTGCTTATTTAAAGGCGCAACAAATGAAACAATTAGTGGATCGGCTTTTTGAGTATGCTAAGGCGGGCGACAAGTCTAAGCCTTCGCAAAAAATTGATAACATTGATGTGAATGCGCTATTAGAGCAGCTTCAGACCTCATTTAAACTTGATGCATCTAAGCACAAGATGACGATTGAAATGAAGCCACTCAAGCACGATATTTCGATCAAAGCCAATGCGGAGTCGTTAGGTCGGGTATTTAATAATCTGATTTCGAATGCTTTTAAGTATGGAAAGGGTGGACGTCACATCTATCTTTCTGCTAAGCCATTTAGTAGTGAAGGAGTTGAAATTATCGTTTCAAACGATGGCGAACAGATCCCTAAGGGGTCACTAGATCACATCTTTGATCGTTTTTACCGGGTTGAGGAGTCACGAAATACCAAAACTGGCGGAACTGGCCTAGGACTTGCCATTGTTCGTGAGATTGTCACCAATCAGGGAGGTTATATTAACGTTTCTTCAACGAAAAAATTAACCGCGTTTAAGATTTACCTTCCGTTAGATGTTAAGCATCCATTACGGAAAGATAAACATGTGATAGGAGAGAAAAATGCAAACCAAGAAAAGTAATCATAGTGGTCATCAATTTCTCGTTTCATTTTTAATCATGACGTTAGCGCTCGTTTTAATGATTCCAGAGACCTTGGCAAAGGCTAACTCGAACGAAATCGATAGTAAAGCTGCCATTGCAGTGGACGCTAAATCAGGACAGATTATTTATCAAAAAAACGCTGCTAGAAACCTACCGGCAGCCTCGATGAGTAAGTTACTCACCGCATACATAGTTCAAAAACGAGTTCATGATCATCAATTGAAATGGGACACTAAGGTGGATATTTCACCTGCAGTTGCCAAATTAAGTACCAAAAAAGGGTTTACCAACGTTAAATTAGAGGCCCATAAGAAATACACGGTAAGGGCGCTCTATTCAACGGCCCTGATTGGTTCAGCTAACGCGAGTGCGATGGCGCTTGGTGATAAAATCTCTGGTAACAGTGAGAATTTTGCCAAAACCATGCGAATAACTGCCAAAGAATTGGGAATTAAAGACGCCAAATTCTATAATGCCTGTGGTCTGACTAACAAACAGGTTGCACCGATGAATTTGCCAAGGGTGACTGGTGATTCTGAAAATGAGATGTCAGCAAAAGACACGGCAATCATCTCTTCCAAAATTATTTCGCAGTATCCTGATGTTTTAAAAACCACTAAGAAAACGCAGTATACCTTTGGTGATACCGACCAAAAACCGAAAGAAGTTGTCAAGACCTCTAACGAAATGTTGAAGGGACAACGATATTACGATCCAGCCTTAAACGTTGATGGTCTAAAAACGGGAACTTCTAAGAAAGCTGGCGAAAACTTTGCGGGGACTTTAGATAATCACCATGGTCACCGCATTATCACGGTAGTTATGGGTGCTAAGCCTAATCAACGGTTTCTCGTTACCAAGAACTTAATGGAACACGTAATCAAGAATTATCGCCCCATGGAGTATGATAACGATCAATTTACCGAGAATCATCTAAGGGTGATTAACGGGAAAAAACGGACGGTTAAAGTCAAGATGAGCAAACCAGTTACCCTGTGGGGCAAGGTTTCTCAACCAAATGAATTTAGCGACCAAATTATACTTGATTCAAAGCATGCTAAAGATAACGCGGTATCAGCTCCTGTGCTTAAAAATCAGGAAGTTGGAACGAATCAGGTTGGATTTAAAAATCAGAAGGTGGAATTTTTAAATCATGATGGTGGAAAAGCACCAATCGTTACCTGCCAAAGCGTTGATAAGGTTGGCTTCTTTTCGAAATTGTTCCGTGAAATTGTGGAATTTTTCTGATAATTACCATTAGAACAAAATTATGGTTTGTTATTTTGCCATTTTTTCTTATAATGAACAATGTACGCAAAAAGTTAATTAATTTTTTTAGGTTATTTATTCAAGAAATCAAGTGGAGGATTTCAATTGACAAAATTAGTACCGAATCCTAATGAACCTACTTGGAAAGCCAATTTCAAGGTCTCGTTTCCCTTAGACTTGAGTTACATTCCAATTGGTTTGGCGTGTGGGATTTTGCTACACGCCGCGGGATTTAACACGTTTAACACGATTTTGGTATCACTACTGGTTTTTTCCGGTGGTGCCCAATTTTTGATCGCATCCATGTTAACCATTAATTCACCACTTCTAACGATTGTGTTGATGCTGTTTTTCCTAGAGCTGAGATACGCATTATTAGGATCGAGTCTTTCTAAGTATCTTCACGGGCAGAACACGCTCTTTACGTTCTTTTTTGCCTGTTCTTTAAATGACGAAAATTACGCTGTGAACTATTTAAAGTTTTCAACTGACAAGAAATGGACCCCGAAGGATGCGTTGCAAGTAGAACATTTTACGTTATTTTTCTGGACCATTAGTAACTTAGTTGGGAGTTTAATTGGGTCAGCTCTTACAATTGATCTAACCGTGGTGCATTTCGCACTCACAGCGCTCTTCTTGTATATGATTGTGATGCAGTTAAAGGATTTGCTAAAAGTGTTTATTGCACTTTTTGCTGCTGGACTTGCGATCTTCTTCTTAGTGTTAACTAAATCAACACTTGGATTAGTTGCGGCGACGTTAGTTGCATCGTTCATCGGTTTCTTGCTTGATAAATACTTTCGGAGTCGAAAACGGAAGACCAACAAGAAAAGTATTTTTCTTAAGACGTTTAAAAACCCTGCGGGGACACCGAAGGAATAAGTTGGGAGAATTGTTATGAAATGGGATGCGATGCAACACTTTCTGTTAATATTGCTGTGTTTTTTGGTTGCTTTAGCTCCAAGATTTATACCATTAGCATTTTTTAGAAAGCGCAAAATTCCAAAGTGGTTTACCGAATGGATGGAATTTGTACCAATTTGTCTGTTTACTTCACTGGTAGTAAAGGATATTTTTATTAATCAGTCATATGCCTTTTCGATTAGTGGTCAGGGACCAGAGTTAATCGCTGCTGTGTTAGTAATTGGGATTGCCTACTGGACCCGGTCTATGCTAGTTTCAGTGATGGCAGGACTAGCGGCGGTGTTTCTGTTAACGTTTGTCCTTTAATGAATATTTGATAACAAAAAGACGTAACTTTAATTGATGAAGTTACGTCTTTTACTATCTATTATATTAAGTTATTTGTACATGTAGTCACGAGTCATTGGAAGTGATGCACCAGCCGGTCCCTTTGAAATGAGGTACTGCATGACATCGATATTTCCAACCTTAAATGAAGCGGCACAGGCTTGAAGGTACAAGTCCCACATGCGGCAGAAACGTTCGTCAAACATATTTTCAATTTCTTTTCGGTGCGCATTGAAGTTTTTGTCCCATGTTTCCGTAGTCTTCTGGTAGTGTCTTCTTAGTGATTCCAGGTCATAGATTTGCATGCCATTATCAATAATGTGGTCTAAGTTTTCGGTCAAACCGGGAATGTAACCACCAGGGAAGATCCACTTATTAAGCCAACCATTGATCGCACCACCTTGTTGTCTGGTAATTCCATGGATGAGGGCGTTTCCGTTTTTCGCTAAGTGGTCTGAAACAACCTTGAAGTATTCATCAAGATTTTCTTTCCCAACGTGTTCAAACATTCCGACTGATGTGATGTAATCCCATTTTTCTGACTTTGGTAGTTCACGGTAATCTTGAAGGCGGACTTCAGCGACGTCTTCAAGACCGTATTTTTTGATCTGTTCGTTAACGTAGTCGCATTGTTCCTGACTAAGAGTCACACCAGTAACCTTTAGGTCGTATTCTTTAGCGGCAACTAACATTAAAGTACCCCAACCACAACCGATATCTAAAAGAGTACCACCAGGCTGTGGGTTTAGTTTCTTGATGATGTGATGAACTTTATTCATCTGAGCATCGTACAGGCTATCTTCTGGACTTTCCCAGTAACCGCATGAATAGGTCATGGTCTTATCCAGCCAAATTTTGTAGAATTCATTTCCGATGTCATAATGCTTTTGCACATCTTTTTTACTTGCTGCTTCTGAATGAGAAGACTTTGGTAGCCACTTAATGAATTTCTTGTTGTGTAAGAAACTGCTGCTATCCAGGTAAGCTGCTGCAACTAAATCTTCTAAAGAAATCCCTTCAACAGTGATTACACCATCCATGTATGCTTCACCTAAAGCGATTGAAGCATTACTGGTAATATCTTTAATTGGAATTGCCTTGTGGATGGTAATGTGAGCTTTAGGCTCACCCTTACCATAAGTCTTGGTAGAACCATCCCAGTATGTTACCTTTAATGGAATATTAAAACTGTGTTTGATAAATTCACTGTAAAACGTCTTTTCAAGCATATAAAAACCTCTCTTTAATTCAATAGTTATATGGCCATTATAACCTTTTTTTGTGAAACTCGTAAAATAGACTGACATGAATTTTAACAAATTACATTAGATGCTATAATAAAAATATTACGTATTACTATTAAAATTGATTTGAGTAAAGTGTTAAATACGAATTATGAATGGAGAGGGGATGGATTAAAACCAAAATGGAGAATTTAACCAATTGGTGGCAAAAATTTTTAAATAACACAAAATTAAGACGGGCAGTGGTCTTGTTGCTAATTGTCGTTGTTCTGTATCTCTGTCGCTCAATGATGACTACCATTCTTTTGACCTTTATCTTTACGTTATTAATAACCAAGCTAGTACTTTGGATTCGGGCCCGGATTAAGATTCCGATTCCAATCTTGGTCATTGTGATTTACTTATTAATTGTGGGAGCCATTGTACTGGTAAGTGTCCTGTACCTCCCCCAGATTGCTGAGCAGGGAGTTGAAATAACCAAGACGCTAATTACCTTTTATGAAAGTCCCCATTCGATTAAAAACCCAGAATTACGTTCGTGGGTTTTATGGTTACTAAAGAACTTTAATGTACCAAACCAGATTAAGGGAAGTATGAACCTGATTTGGAGTTACATTACAAGCATTGGTTCAACTGGGATTGCTATGTTCTTGTCACTACTTTTGAGTTTCTTTTTTACCTTGGAACTTAAGCAGGTGAAGCGCTTTTCTAAGAAGTTTTTAACCAGTACCTTTGGGTGGTTCTTCTCGGATATCCTGTTTTTCGCGAAGACTTTCGTCAAAACCTTTGGGGTCGTGATTGAAGCCCAATTCTTTATCGCAATCTGTAACACGACCATTACCACGATTTGTTTATGGATCATGCAAATTCCACAGCTTTTGATCTTAGCTGTCATGATTTTCTTCTTGAGCCTCATTCCGGTGGCTGGGGTTATCATTTCGTTAATCCCTCTAACCTTGATTGGTTATACTGTAGGTGGATTTAGATACGTGGTATACATCTTCATCATCATTATGTTGGTTCATCTACTTGAAGCATACGTGTTAAACCCCAAGTTCATGTCGGCTAAGACCGAGCTGCCCATCTTCTTTACGTTCGTAGTCCTCCTGGTTGGTGAACACATCTTTGGGACGTGGGGATTAATCGTTTCGGTTCCTGTTTTCACCTTTTTACTGGACGTCTTGGGAGTCCAAAACGTTGATGAAGTGGCGAGAAATCGGAAACCAGGTTGGTTTAGTAAGATCAGTAAGTTAGTGAAAAAAAGTTTTAAATGATGTAAAATGAACTAGTATAAAAACAAAAGAGGGGTAATTACAATGGCTAAATTAGTATTTGTTAGACACGGCCAAAGTGAATGGAACTTATCGAACCAATTCACTGGTTGGGTCGACGTTGACTTAAGTGAAGAAGGAGTTAAGCAGGCTAAAAATGCGGGTAAATTAATTGCTGAAGCAGGCATTCAATTTGACCAAGCTTACACTTCAGTTTTAAAGCGTGCCATCAAGACTTTAAATTATGTGTTGGATGAAAGTGACCAATTATGGATTCCAGTTTTGAAGTCTTGGCGTTTAAACGAACGTCACTATGGTGCACTTCAAGGCCAAAATAAGGCGGAAGCTGCTGAAAAATTCGGTAAGGAACAAGTTCACATCTGGCGTCGTTCATACGATGTTTTGCCTCCACTTTTGGACGCAAATGATGAAGGCTCAGCTGCCAAAGATCGTCGTTATGCTGACTTAGATCCAAAGGCAATCCCTGGTGGTGAGAACTTAAAGGTTACTTTGGAACGAGTTATTCCATTCTGGCAAGATCACATTGCTCCTAAATTGTTAGACAACAAGAATGTGATCGTTGCTGCCCATGGTAACTCTCTTCGTGCTTTAACTAAGTACATTGAAGGAATCTCTGATGAAGACATCATGAACGTTGAGATTGCTACTGGTCAACCAATTGTTTATGATATTGACTCTGACTTAAACATTTTAGACAAGGTTAAATTAGGCGAAAATAAATAATTTAATCTAAACCAAAAGACACCTCCTAATTAATTAGGAAGTGTCTTTTTTGTATCCATTAGTGTGATTTTACTACCACGATCGCTGACTTTGATAATGACCGATTTACTGGGGTCGTCTGAAAGAGGTCCCATATTAATGCAGTAGTCGTCATTTTTAGTTTTAACGTATTGAACCCGATCAAGGATTAATTTTTTAAAAACTTTACTGATTTCTTCGTGACGTTTTGCCTTATCTACTGCCGTGGCTAGAGTAAATCCGGACTCTAGATAGGATTTGATTAATAAAACGGTTACTAAGGTATAAATGCTATATCGCTTGTTTTGATTTTTATGAACTGGTAAAGAAGTAATGTATCCTCGCTGCTCCCAGTAGCGAATCTTACTTTGGGAAAGGCCGGAGCACTTGGAAATATCACCAATGCCAACCGAAATGTTATTTTTTTTGATGATTTTTCCGAGTCGTCCGTTGAGGTCAGCTACGTCTTGATCATTCTCATTTTCCAAGGGTTTACCTACTTTCTATGCTTAATCAAACTCGATGAATTCATTAAATAATACAATACTAATTATATGTAAAATAATGCACGTGTCAATTAAATTGACATAAACATCGGATGGTTGTATAGTAGTTGGTGTTGTAATTTTGAGCAAATATTAATTAATTAAGCTTTTGAAAGGGGCATATATAATGCATAATATTCCTGCTGTTGATGCGAATGGCAAAAAGTATAATCGAACCATGTTTGTCATTATTCTTTTGGTTGGAACTTTTTGTACGGTTTTAAACCAAACCATTTTGTCAACGGCTTTTCCAACATTAATGCGTGCCTTTAATGTTAATACCTCGACCGTTCAGTGGTTAACCACCGGATTTATGATGGTTAACGGAATTTTGATTCCAGTTAGTGCCTGGTTGAGTGGACGTTTTAACACTAAATGGCTGTACTTATCAGCAATGATCATCTTTGAGATTGGAACGGTGGGGTCATGGATAGCTCCAAGCTTCTGGTTTTTATTTGGATCCCGTTTGATTCAAGGAGTTGGTGTTGGTATTGCCATGCCATTACTTCAGACCATCATGTTATCAATTTTTCCAGCAGAAAAACGGGGCACTGCCATGGGACTGGCCGGAATCGTTGTTGGGTTAGCTCCTGCGATTGGACCAACGTTATCTGGATGGGTGATTGATACCTCATCTTGGCGAAATCTATTTGGGATTATTGCTCCCATTGTTGCCGTAGTCATTATATTAGGACTATTTTTTGTTAAACCAGTTCTTCCAACTAAGAAAAGTAAGCTAGATTATCTCTCATTAGTTTTGTCTACCATTGGTTTTGGTAGTTTACTTTATGGATTCTCGTCAGTTGGAAATGACGGTTGGGGAAGTCCAACTGTCATTTGGGGATTAATTATTGGAGTCATTTTTATTATTCTCTTTGGATGGCGTCAACTGGTCATGAAGAACCCGTTCTTAAATTTAAATGTTTTCAAATCACGTGAATTTCGACTTGGAACCATTGTCAGTGCGGTGGTCTTCATGGGAATGGTCGGAGTTGAAATGGTCTTACCTCTTTACTTACAAATTGTTAGAGGGATGAGTGCTTTTCATTCCGGATTGACTCTATTACCCGGAGCACTTTTAACCGGATTTATGAGCCCAATTACTGGAAGACTATTCGATAAGTTTGGGGCCCGTCGTTTAGCAATGGGTGGATTGTTCTTATTGACGGTTGGGACTTTTCCATTTTTGTTTTTAACAAAGGATACTCCAACCATTTACGTTGTTATTTTGTATGCGATTAGAATGTTTGGGGTGGCAATGTCCATGATGCCAGTAACGACATCTGGAATGAATGCTCTTCCAGTTTCTGAAATGGGGCATGGAACTGCTGCTAACAATACCTTTAGACAGGTTTGTGGATCAATTTCAACGGCCGTTATGATTTCAATTTTAGCCAACGTTACTACCAATAATATGCCAGCAAAACACTTACTTAAAATTAATCCATTGGCATATCGAGCTGGAGCAATTAACGCTAATTTAAAGGGATACATGGCAGCCTTTGGAGTCGCATTCTTAATCTCATTAATTGCCTTTCTTTTGACGTTTGCGTTGAAAAAGGGTCATGTTACTGAGGATCCTGTTTTTGAAAAGGGAGGTAAAAAATAATGATATTTATCTTACTAATTATTTTTGTAATTGCCTTTTTCTTAACGTGGAATTTGATTGCTAATAAAAAAGTGGCGACCTCTTTAGGCCTTATATTTGCTGCTTTGATTATCATTACGATTGGTCTAATGATTGCCAATTACCACAATCACTTTGGGATGGAAAAGAAGACCACGGTTAAGACCACTTCGTTTACATCAGTGAACAATCAAGCCAACATGATATTGTATAAGAAGATTGGTCAGACTAATGATAAAGTTGTGATCTACAAAAAGAATGTAAGTCAAAAGAAGCCAACCGTAACACCTGCGATTGACACTACGAATGAAATCAAACCAGGTGGCGATTCAAACAAACTGGTTACGAAGCAACAAGATTGGGTCTACAAAAATAAATTTTACAAAGTCTTCTTCATGTTTGCTCAAAAAGAAGCCTTTATTAAACGTACGAATACTTTCCACGTAAAATCAGGTTACATGGTATTCACACCTGAACAAGCTAAAGCATTTGGGAAGGCCATGAAACAAGAGGCTGCTCAAATGAAACAGTCACAACAAGGTCCTGAAGCTCAGCAACAGATGGCTGCTTCTGGGAAACAGTTTGTAGCAGCTAAGATACAACAAGCTATGGCCGAAAATCCAAAGATGTCACCAAAGGACCAAGCTAAGCTGCAAAAACAAGCTGAGAATGAATTTAAGACGCAAATGCAGAACAAAGCTAAAAATCAGATGGAACAAAAGGCAATGGAACAAGCTTTAAAAGTTAACTAGATAAAAAATGATGCTCAAATTTTGAGCATCATTTTTTATTGTTGTTTTTGGATTTTTCCAAGTTCTCGGTACTGATTATTCATCCACTGCATGTAATTTTGCCCCTTTGGAGCAGTCTCTGAGACGTTTAAAATGGGAACATGATGTGTTTTAGCGTACTTAACCATTTGCGTTACCACCGGGCTATCGGATTGAGTGTTATTAACGAAGAAAGCAATTTTATGATTGCGCATATCACTTTGCAGGTTGGAGATGTCACTGACTGAAGGATCAACGCCCTTTTCAATGGCATTTGAGAATCCGTAGTCCTTAAGTTTGTAGCCAAGGGCTGATAGCGAGTAGTCAAAGACGGGTTCGCTGGTTGCAACTGATTGACCGTGCGAATTCTTTGATAACTGCTTGATTAACCGTTGCGTTTGGCCCCATTCATTTTTGTATGTTTGCGCATTTTCCTCAAAATATCCACGGTGATCCGGATCAATCTTACTGTAGACGGTAACTAGATGATCAACCAAATGGTCCATGGTAGTTGGTTTATACCAAATGTGTTCGTTGTCGCCATCTTTTTTATGCATCAATTTGCCAACGTTCACGTCTTGTTGATGATCGTTTCCAGCGTTGTGAATTAATTCGTTCATCCAATCGTCATAACCAATTCCATTTGAGATGACCACGTTTGCCTTGGCAACTTCTTTCGCGTTGTTAGTTGTTGGTTCAAAGTCGTGTGGATCAACGTCTGAATTGATGATGGACGTGTTGTGACCGTACTTTCCAACGACTTGCTGAGCCGCATCACCATAAAAGTTAACGGAACTTACAACCTGAATCTTCTTTTGGTTATTGGATGCCGATTTGTTGCAGGCTGTGAGTGGAATCATCAGTAGTACGAGACAAGTGACTAGGAGGGAAAGTTTAAAATGTCGTTTCATATTATCGTCCTTTTCTAATCTTTATGAATTCTATCCTAGTGTACCATTTTTGGTGTGGTAAAATAGGAATGCCATTCTAGCTCAGTAGGTAGAGCATTTCCATGGTAAGGAAAAGGTGCCGGGTTCGACTCCCGGGAATGGCTTAATATCTCATTAGTATGTTAAATTGAATGTGTTGAATTTTATAAAAACAAGAGGTAATAAACATGAATAAACCAGAAAGTCTTAAGGAAGTAATGGAGAAACAAGAATTTGCACGATTTTTAGATCAATATCAAAATGATGTATATACAGATTCTAATAGTGGAATTTTTAATAATGAGGAACAAATGATCCAAAATGATTTAATAGCCTTAAAAATAAAAATGGATGAAAGTCAGTACGTAGCTAACAACCCTTATATTGCAAGCATATTTGATAATGCTTTTTTACCCGTTAGCAATAACAGCTTTGTATTATCTAAAAATAACAAGAAACCAACAAAAGATGATTTACTTGCTGTAGTTGAAAAAATGCAGAAAGAATTAAAAAAATAAGTTATTCTTTTTTAGTAGTTCAAAATAAAGAGGCATTTCCACTTACTTATAAGTAGAGGTGTCTCTTTGTTTTTTATTCGGCTGTTGAATTTTTGCTGACTTTAATTAAATTATCACTGATGGCTTGTTGGGGAATCAACGGCGAAACCTCGCCGTTACACAACAGGGTTAGCGAATGCATGGCGCGGGTCAGAATTGTGTAAAGGACTCCGAGTGAGTGCTGATCAGGGTAATTCTTTTTTGAGACGTCCCAGGCAATGACCGAATCAAATTCTAGTCCCTTGGCCAGGTAGACCGGAAGTACAACAACTGGTGAGGTCATATCTCGGTCACTATCTTTTAATAATGTAGCATCGTAGTGAGCGTTGACCTTTTGATAAACTTGTTTGGCCGATGTGGCATCTCTAGTAATGACCGCGACGGTTTCGTGTTTTTGAAGTTGGTCGTTGATAACGTCAAATAAGGAACTTGTTAGTTCATTAAAATTGTCCTTCACGATTAACTCGGGCTTTTCCCCATTTCGGTTGAAGGCCTCGATGTTATTCCCATCTGGTAGTAATGATTTGGCAAAGGACGTGATGGGATAGGTTGAGCGGTATGAACGATTCAGCTGAATTAGCCGGGAATGTTTACTAGGGATGGCATCATTAAGCTTGTCTAGTAACGTTTGGGCTGACTCGACATCCTTGAAAATGGCCTGTTCACTATCACCAATCAGGTTGAACTTAGCTCTCGGAAAAATGAGCTTGAGATACATAATCTGGGCAATTGAGTAGTCCTGAATCTCGTCGACAAAGAGGTATTTAATGTTAACGTTTTTATTTTCCCCACTGAAACGATCCCTCAAGTACAGGAGGGGGGCAGTGTCGTCCAAACCAATTTGGTGAAATTCAATGTGATTTAGGAAATCATTTTTGCTTTGTTTAAAAGCATCTGGTTCAACATTTTCAGGCAACTTAACGTGGTCAAGAAAATCGGCGTATTGAACGTACGGATCGAAAAACTCATCGTTGTAGATAGCATCGTACACGGTACTAAGTCGATCTTTAACTAGTCGCGTGGCGATGTAGTTTCGTTCATCGTCTAGTTCCTCAAAGTCATTTAAGTGTTTTTCTCCCAGAAGATTGTGGTACTGTTCTTCGCTCATGGTGTCGATAATGTCAGCGACCCATTTTTTCTTAGTTTCATCGTGAATACGGTTCTTCAGTCTCTTGATTAAGCGATTCTTCGTTTGCAGAAGTTTTTCACTACTGGTCATCCCACTGGGTAGACTAGCGTAGACTTCACGAATTTCCTTTTTAGAAAAGTAAACCTCACCATTAAAGTGAATATCATCGAACTTGATTTGATCAGAGGTGAGATTTTGGACGTAGTTTTCAATCTGATCAATGAAGTTCTGACTATTTTTGAATTCGCGAAGTTTAGAATCAGAATCATGATCAGAAGCTTCGTAACGTTGAAAAAGGGTCTGAACCTTCATGCCCTCAAGTCGGTGGGCAAAAAATTCAGCTAACGTAACCTGACGCATATTACGTTCCCCTAAACTTGGTAGTACGTCCTTGATGTAGTTACTAAAAAGAAGGTTGGGAGAAAAGAGTAGGATTTGGTCAGCATTTAAAGAGTCCCGACTGTGATATAACAGAAAAGCAATCCGTTGTAAGAGTGCTGAGGTCTTTCCTGATCCGGCCACTCCCTGAACGACCAGCAGATTACTGGTGGTATCTCTAATAATGTCATTTTGTTCGTGCTGAATGGTGGCCACGATGTTTTGCATCTTTTCGTTGTTCTCATCACTTAAAGCACTCTGTAAGAGTTCGTCACCAACCGTTTCGTTGGTATCAAACATGTTGATGATCTTGCCGTCTTTAATCTGGAATTGACGTTTCTTTAGAAGGTCAGTGGCTTGTTTTCCATTGGGAGTGTCATAAGCAACTTTTCCAAGCGTACCATTATAGTAGACACTTGAAATGGGAGCTCGCCAATCATAGATTAAAAATTCACCGTTTTTGTCGATGAATGACGCCTTTCCAATGTATAGGTGATCAACGTCAGAAAAGCCCTCGTCAGAGATGTCAATTCGACCAAAATAGGGTGATTTTTTAAGGTCCTGATAAGTGGCTAGTTGGCCCTCAACAATGGCTTGATCCTCAACCACTTTGTTAGTTAAGCTTCGTTGTTGTTGCAGGTCAGCGCTGGTTTCAATCCGGTCATCAGCTTCTAAATAGTTTGCAGATGTATTGGTCCCGTAATCTTTTTGAACTCGTTGAGTTTCTGCCTTGGCTTTTTGGTATTCGGTTTGGGTGTCTTGGATTTTTTCGTCCAACTGGGAACAAACCCAGGTGACCCGCTCTTGCTCTTTGTTTTTTTCATCCTTATTCAAGTGCATACTCCTCCCTTTAATTCGTGAATAATTCTAATTTGAAAAGCCGGTACTGTCAATTTTTTCGTGCTTTGACAACCCGTCATAAATCGCATAAAATGAAATTAATATGTATTTAGTTTAGTAAGTAGTGGAGTCAAATAACAGAGAGGCTATGTTTACTGAGATTAGTCAGACGACACGAACTGGATAATGGGTAACAACCTTATAGTTTAAGTGGCAGAGAAATCTCTGCAATTTAGGTGGTACCACGTGCAAGGCGTCCTATTGATTATTCAATAGGACGTTTTTTATTAAAGAAAGGAAAATTACGATGGCAAAAAAAGAAATTGTATTAACTGGTGATCGTCCGACCGGAAAACTTCACATTGGACACTACGTTGGTTCGTTAATGAGCCGTTTAGAGTTGCAGAATTCGGGTAACTACGATCCATTCATCATGATTGCTGACATGCAGGCCTTGACCGATAACGCTCGTGATCCAAAGAAGATTCAAAACAGTCTGTTGCAGGTAGCCTTGGACTATCTAGCGGTTGGACTTGATCCAAATCAATCAACGATCTTTGTCCAATCTCAGATCCCAGCCTTAAATGAACTAACCATGATTTATCTTAATTTAGTAACGGTTTCCCGATTGAAACGAAATCCGACCGTGAAAACTGAGATTAAACAGAAAAATTTTGGTGAAAGTGTACCAGCTGGTTTCTTCATCTATCCGGTCAGTCAAGCCGCTGACATCACCGCCTTTAAGGCAACCGTGGTTCCGGTTGGAGAAGATCAAGAGCCAATGATCGAACAGACTAGGGAGATTGTTAGAAGTTTTAATAGTGCCTATCACAGAGACGTATTGGTTGAACCACAAGGTTTCTTTCCACCGAAAGGCATGGGGCGCATTCCCGGCCTCGACGGAAATGCCAAAATGAGTAAGTCGCTTAATAATGCCATTTACCTTGCTGACGATGCCGATACCATTAAGAAAAAAGTGATGTCCATGTACACGGATCCAAAGCACGTCCACGTTGATGACCCAGGTCAAGTTGAAGGAAACACGGTCTTTACGTATCTGGATATTTTCGCTCACGACAAGCAAAAAGTTAGTGAACTTAAAAAGCAATATCAACACGGTGGTCTTGGAGATGTTAAAATTAAGTTGTATTTAAACGAAGTTTTGCAAGATGAACTCAAGCCAATTCGACAACGTCGAGAAAAGTTAGCTAAGGATCCTGAGTATGTATACAGGGTCTTAAAAGACGGAAGCGACGCGGCTAACATT
Organism: Fructilactobacillus sp. X3R2C1; assembly: GCF_059901235.1. Lineage (NCBI taxonomy): Bacteria > Bacillati > Bacillota > Bacilli > Lactobacillales > Lactobacillaceae > Fructilactobacillus > Fructilactobacillus sp. X3R2C1. The sequence goes on along the minus strand of NZ_JBWXVA010000003.1, from coordinate 46,684 downwards.
GTTGCAGAAAACACCCTTGAAGAAGTTCGTGATGCCATGGGGATTAATTATTTTAAGTAGATAAATTGTCATAGCACTAAATATGAATAAATACTTGAGGAGGAGAATCGAATGGAGAACTTTGTTATCATTGATATCGGTTCAAACTCAGTCAGAATGGCAATTTATTGCATCGATTCCGATGGAAGTTATCATGAGATTAAACGCGTTAAGAACGATACGAGATTGTCTGAGGGAATCGGACAAAATAACATTTTACAGATAACTGCAATGAATCGTACGATCTCGGCGCTTCGATCCTTTAAGTCAGAGTATTCAAAGTATAAAAACGTTGTGGTTCGTGCCATTGCTACGGCAGCGGTACGCCAAGCTCAAAATCAAAAGGATTTTTTACACAATGTTTATAAGCAGCTTCACATTAAGATTCGCGTGTTAACCGGCAAGGAAGAAGCTTACTATGATTATCTAGGAATCTCTGATCGATTGGCGGTTAAAGATTATCTCTTGATGGATGTTGGTGGGGCTAGTGTTGAAATTATTCAGGTTAGAAACCAAAAAGATATCCATTGTATCAGCGTTCCCATTGGGGCAGTAAAAATTTCGGAACAATTTCATTTGATTAACCAGGTGACTCCAGTTGATTTATTTGCGGCTGAGTCTTACGTTATCGAAGTGTATAGTCGGATTCCTTGGATTAAGAAGCCCCTTCATTATCCGATCGTTTTGATTGGTGGAGCTGCCCGCGCAATTGCAAGAATTAATCGGCAGTACCAACATTTAAGCCATGTTGATCACATCCAAAATTTTCAGTTAACCAGAAAACAGGTCAACAGTACGATGGAAATGTTTCTGAGTAAGACTTTGGCTGAGCGTCAAAAGATTAATGGGCTTGAAAACGACCGTGCCGACGTCATCATTGGTGGTTCCCTTTGTTTAACTGTCATGATGCATTTTATTGATTCCAAGCGGGTCATTTTCTCAAACGGTGGCGTGCGCGAGGGACTGATTAATGAATACATTGAGAATAGTCCTCATTTTAGAAAATAGGTGTCATTTTGAACGATTTTAATGGATTTTATAAAAAATCATATCAAAAACGGTTACAGCAGGTTGCCGAATTTGCCGATCTTGATCGAACACAACTTGATGTGATTGAAAGTCACTTCGTAGACGCTAGTAGCCACATGATTGAAAACTACCTTACCGACTACGGATTGCCAGAGGGGGTTGCAACTAACTTTGTAATTAACGGAGTCGAACATTTAATTCCGATGGTGATTGAAGAACCCTCGGTCATTGCGGCCGCTAGTAACGGCGCCAACATGCTTCGTGTTGGTGGCGGCATTCAGGCAAAGTCTCAGAGTCGCATCTTGACTGGTGAAGTCATTTTAGGAGTCTCGGATCCAGTTCAATTTACCGAATGGGTTGAAAATCAGCGAGTTAAATTAATGCAGGTTGCACACGATGCTCATCCCACAATTGATAAATACGGTGGTATCCACGATTTGACCGTCTCACCTCTTTACGATCATTATCTGGTGATTGAACTGTTCGTTGACGTCGGTGATGCGATGGGGGCTAACATCATGAATTCGATGCTTGAGGCTCTTTCCACTTACATTGAAATCAACATCAGTCAGTCGTCTTTAATGAGTATCCTATCGAATTATGGGGATAAAAATTTGGTTACAGCATCAGGAACCGTTCCGTTTCATGCCCTAAAACGAGGTCAATTGGACGGGAAAAACGTTGCTGAAAAAATCGCAGAAGCCTCATTAATGGCAAATAAGTACCCAAAACGGGCGGCAACTCACAATAAGGGGATCATGAATGGGATTGATGCGGTTCTCGTTGCCACTGGTAATGACTGGCGCGCCGTTGAAAGTGCGGTTCATTCCTATGCCGCAAGGGATGGTCAGTATCGTGGGGTTAGTCAATGGCGAGTTACTCCTGACGGATTAAAGGGAGAAATTACCATTCCGGTACCCTCAGGAATCATTGGTGGTGCAACTCGGCTCTTTTCAATGAGTAGGATTAACTATCAAATTTTAAACGTTAGCTCTGCCATGCAGTTCATGGAGGTGATTGCTTCTGTGGGATTAGCACAAAACCTGGCAGCCCTAAAGGCGCTTGTAACCGATGGGATTCAAAGAGGTCACATGAACCTTCAGATGAAATCACTCGCCATGTCTGCTGGAGCTTCCAGTAAGAACTTGGACATGGTGATTAACGCATTAAAGAAATTACCAACAAATCAAAGAAACTTAGAAAACGCAAAACAAATTATAGAAGGGAAGTTTGGATCAGATGGCCGAAAATAATGATAATGTGCAATTAAGTAAGACGACGCAAGGCTTAATTAACGAAGTCAGTCACTTTTTTCCGGGGGATGTTGAGGTTCAATTTATTGGCAACTTAAAGTCCGGTTATGTGCGCCATGACCAAGCGCAAGTCGTGCAAGATGGTGATCGACTTTACGTGCAGATTAGAGATCTGACTGAGCCAGATTTTACTGCTACTCATGAGTTGTTACACTTGTTAATGACCTTGCGCGGGTTCCCACAAATTTATTTCCCACTCACTAGTGGTGACAAGCAACTTGACGAACAGTTGATGTACATGGGAACCGAATTGTACGATGATGTGTGTCACTTTGTCGTGTATGCTGAACAGCGAAAACACGGTTTAGTTGATGAAGCGATTGAAAAAGAATATGTTAAGGGTGTCAGACAGACGATTACCCCTGAATCTGGGAAGGTCGACGATGAAATGCCATTACGATTAGTGACCATTTTGGATGCCATGATTTTTCTTGGCGACCACTTTGGTCAGTACGAAGACGTATTTCAAACGAGTTTTCCCATTTCTTTAAAGGCCGCTAAGGAACTTTACGCAATGCTCACAGAGAAGCCGGTGGACTCACCATTTACCCTCAGACGCGATGTGGTCAAACTATACCGTGATTTTGATAAACAGATGAAGAATTGGGGACTACCAGCCTTACAATTAAATGATTTTGTGATGCTAACGGCGGTCTTCTCAAAGCGCCAACTCGGTTTGCAAGTGAAACAGGTTTTTAACCTTTATCACTCAGAATTAAAGGAGACCAAGACTAACAAAAGAGCGTACGTGGGCTTTACCAAATCGGATGACCAAAATTCGTTTGTGACAAGTGGTCCAGCTGGTAAAAAGGCAAGTGAAGACTATTTCAAAGAACTATATTCAAAGACGGTTAAAGAGTTGTATCAAGACTTACGGATTCCATATTTATTGAGATAAGGTGACAATATGAATCAAGATAATATTCAAGAAAAGTTTGATAATGCTAAAAACATCGTATTTTTAACGGGAGCCGGAATCTCTACCCCTTCTGGAATTCCCGATTATCGTTCTAAGGGCGGATTGTATACGAATGACAGGAGCAGTAAACCAGCGGAATATTACTTGAGTCACGACTGCTTAGTAAATGAACCTGAGGTATTCTACGAGTACGTCAAAAAGAACATGTACTATCCAGATGCTCAACCCAACGTTATTCACAAAAAGCAGGCGGAATTAACCCGTCAAAATCGGGCTAGTATTATCACTCAGAACGTTGATAATCTGTACGAAAAAGCTGACGCAAAGAACCTGAATGAGTTTCACGGCAACCTCTATGATATTTACTGCCAAAAATGTGGCAAACACGTTGATTATCAGGAATATATGAAGAGTATGTATCATCAAAACTGTGGCGGAATTTTGCGCCCTAACATTGTTTTATATGGTGAGGGAATTAATCCTCAAACAATTGAAAATAGTGTTCGATTGATGAGTCAAAGTGATCTAATTGTGATCGTCGGGACTTCAATGAGAGTTTATCCGTTTGCCGGATTACTTGATTACCGTAATTCCAGTGCCGATGTGATTGCGATTAACCAAGAGGCACTTAATTTTCCGTTTCCGTTCACCATGGTGCAAGAAGATGCCGTTGATTTCTTTGATAAACTGAAAGTATAGGTGGTAACGTGATTTTAATTGGACTGACAACCTGGTCTGATCATCCATCACTGATTAATGGGGAAGATCGCAAAGTTACTTTATCAGAATATGCGGAACATTTTCCCGTTGTTGAAGTTGATAATCCGTTTTACGGCATCCCTAAAATTAAGACGGTGGAGAATTGGCAAAAGCAGGTTCCAAATAATTTTCAATTCATCTTAAAGGCCAATTATTTGATGACCAAACATCATTTGCCACAGTTTGGTGAAGATAATGAGCAGGTTAGAAGGGAGCAATTTATGCGGTATGGTGAGATGGTTGCTTCACTGGTTGATAGTAACCAGTTGGCATCCGTTTTATTTCAATTTCCGCCGTACTTCCGTTTAAACAACGATAACATTAGGTACCTTCGACTAGTTCGTGAGTGGATGGGAAGTTTACCCATCTCAGTTGAGTTTCGAAATCCTAGCTGGTATGGTGATGAAATCTCAAATGATGTCCACGATTATCTAAAGAGCCTCAAAATGAGTGAAGTGATCGCTGACGAGCCCCATAACCTGTCAGATGGCGTGCCCTTTGAACCCGTTGTTACGGATAAGAATTTCGTCATGCTTCGACTGCACGGTCAAAACCAAAAGGGCTGGTTTGAAAAGAGCTCCCAGTGGCGTAAGAAACGGACTCTGTACCGTTATAACGAAGATGAATTAAAGCATTTTGCCGAAGTTGTTGATGATCTACGCCAAAAAGCTAAGGTAGTTTGCGTCATTTTTAACAACAATTCTGGTCATGATGCGGCTGACAATGCCCTTCAGTTAAAAAAGATTTTAGGATTGAACTTTGGTGGGTTAGCTCCCATGCAACTCGATCTGTTTTAAGGGGCAAAAGTAGTATAATATTGGTACGATTTAATTTGTACGATAGGAATAAAGGAGCGAATTGGGATGGCTGAAAAACCAACATATTACATTACAACACCAATTTATTATCCATCAGGAAGGTTACACATCGGGAATGCTTATACGACGGTTGCCTGTGACGCACTGGCTCGTTTTAAGCGGGAATCTGGCTACGACGTGTTTTATTTAACCGGAACCGATGAACACGGACTAAAAATTGAACAAAAAGCAGAAAAGTTGGGTGTTGATCCTAAAAGTTACGTTGATAAGATGGCCACTCAAATTTCTGATTTATGGGCCAATTTAGATATTTCTAACGACGATTTCATCAGAACCACTGATGATAAGCACGTAAAAGCCGTGCAAAAAATATTTCAAACGTTACAAGACCAAGGCGACATCTATCTTGGACAGTATTCGGGGTGGTACTCGGTTTCAGACGAAGAATACTTTACCGAATCACAATTAGCAGAGGTTTATCGTGATGCTGAAGGAAACGTGATTGGCGGAAAAGCCCCATCTGGACACGAAGTTCAACTTGTTAACGAAGAGTGTTACTTCTTTAAGATGAGTAAATATTCTGATTGGTTAATGAATTACTACAAAGAGCATCCTGACTTCATTGAGCCGCATTCTAGAATGAACGAAATGGTTAACAACTTCTTAAAACCAGGTTTGGATGACTTAGCGGTTTCGAGAACCACCTTTAAGTGGGGAGTTCCCGTTAAGTCAAATCCTAAGCACGTGGTTTACGTATGGATTGATGCTTTGTCAAACTATATCACTGCCCTTGGTTATGACAGTGATAATGACGAGTTGTTTAAGAAATTTTGGCCAGCTGATCTACAGATGGTTGGAAAAGAAATCGTTCGTTTCCATACCATTTATTGGCCAATTATTCTTCACGCCCTTGGTCTCCCACTGCCAAAGAAAATTTATGGCCACGGCTGGCTGACCATGAAAGACGGAAAGATGTCCAAGTCAAAGGGCAACGTAATTTATCCTGAGACGTTAATCGATCGTTATGGATTAGACGCTACTAGATACTATCTGATTAGAGCAATTCCGTTTGCAAGTGACGGGATTTTTACTCCTGAAGACTTTGTTGATCGGGTTAACTATGACCTAGCTAACGACCTTGGTAACTTGTTGAACCGAACGATTGCAATGGTCAATAAATACGAAGATGGCGTAACACCTTCATATCACGATTCCAATGATCAACCGAGTGTTGATTTACAAAAAGTTGCTAAAACAACCGTTTCAGAATTTAAACGGTTAATGAATGACACTCATTTATCTGATGCCTTGGCTGAGATTTGGAAATTAGTTTCTCAAACCAACAAGTACATCGATCAGACCGAGCCATGGACCTTGGCTAAGAACAAGGATGACGCAGATGACCAATCTAAATTAGCAAACGTCATGAGTCATTTGGTTGCCAGTCTGCGCTTGATTGCAATCTTAGTAAGTCCAATTATGCCAAATGCTGCTAATGAGATGTATCGTCAATTAGGTCTTGATCAGATGGATGGGTTTGATATCAAGAATGCCGCTCTTTCTGGACTTCCAGAAAAACAGAAGGTGATTGAAAATGGTGAACCAATTTTCCCTCGTTTAGATCACGACGTTGAAGTTAAATTCATTAAGGATCAGATGACTCAATCTGACAAAACCAAGGGTCGTTCAGCAATGAAACGTGCTGATCAAAAGAAGGCCTTTGACCCAGAAAAGACGATTTTGAAATCAGAGAAAAAGAATTTGGATTTTAGTGATTTTGAAAAAGTTGAATTAAAGGTCGCAGAAATTAAAAACGTTGCTAAAGTTGAAAATGCAGACAAATTACTGAAGTTTCAACTTGATGCTGGCGATGACGGTGACCGTCAGATTGTTTCTGGAATTGCCAAGTGGTATCCAGATTTTAAACAGTTAATTGGTAAAAAAGTGATCATTGTCGCTAACTTAAAACCTAAGAAACTTCGTGGCGAATTAAGTCAAGGAATGATTTTATCCGTTGAACAAGATGATGGTTCAATCAAAGTGGCTACTGTTGATCAAACTTTAGATAATGGTAGTATTTTAGCGTAGTAAAAAAGTTTCACTAGTCAATGATTAGTGAAACTTTTTCGATTATGAAAGGAATAGGCAATGAAAATATTTGATTCGCACACTCATTTAAACGATCAACCATTCCAAAATGATATTGATGGCTACGTTCGACACGCCAAAAGACTTGGTGTTGTTAGAATGGCCAACGTCGGGTCCAATACTGAGCTAAATGAGCGTTCCTTGGAGCTTTCAGCTCAGTACGACAATCTGTATTCAATTATTGGATGGCATCCAGAAGACGCTATGAATTACGGTCGTGAGCAGGAAGAACTGCTCGAAAAGCAACTAGAAAATCCCAAGGTGGTTGCCGTTGGTGAGATTGGAATGGATTATTTTCAAGATGTCACACCGAAAGACGTGCAAGAACGAGTCTTTCGGCGACAAATTGAAATTGCCAAAAACATGCATTTACCAATCTCAGTTCATAACCGGGATGCCTTTGAGGATGTTTATCGGATTTTAAAAGATGAAAATATTGGTGAAGTCGGTGGCATTATCCACAGTTTTAACGGAGATAGTGAATGGATGAAGAAATTCGTTGATTTAGGGATGGTGGTTTCATACAGTGGGGTCGTGAGCTTCAAGAAAACCAAAGAGGTTCATGAAGCCGCTCGTTTAACTCCGCTGGATAAAATCCTAGTGGAGACGGATGCCCCGTATTTAACGCCAGAGCCGTTTCGCGGACGACAAAATGAACCGGCTTATTCTTTGTATACCCTAGAAGCAGTTGCCAGATTTAAAGACATTGATCCTGATGTGGTCGCAAAGGCGACGTACGAAAATACGAATCGAATATTTGGATTGGATAATTAAAATGAAAAGAATTAAAGAAGTAATTGTGGTTGAAGGAAAAGATGATACCAAACAAATTCAACGAGCCGTTGATGCTGATACGATTGAAACCCGTGGCTCTGCGATTTCGGATGAGACCCTCGATCTAATCGATCGGTTGGCACAAACCCGTGGAATCATCGTTTTTACTGATCCAGATTTTTCTGGGGAAAAAATCAGAAAAATAATTTCAGATGAGATTCCAGAAGCAAAGCATGCCTTTTTGAAAAAGTCGGAAGCAGTTCCTGATACACAGAAGGGATCCCTTGGGGTTGAGCATGCTAGTCCAGAAGCAATTCGGAATGCCTTGTCTGAAGTGTACACCGAAAGCGATGAGAATCCAGAAGTCATTAGCAAGCAGGATTTGATTCAAGCTGGTTTAGTAGGAACGAAAGAAGCCAAAGAACGCCGACTGGAACTTGGTGAATTGCTTCATTTGGGGTATGTTAACGCTAAACAAATGCAAAAAAGATTGCGAATGTTTGGCATCACGAAAAAACAGTTTAACGATGCACTAAAACAAGTTGATGATAAGGAGGGATTAGATGAGTAAAGTTCCAGCAATCGGCAGTCCAGCTCGGACCCAGGCCATCTTGAACCGATACCGTTTAAATGCGAAGAAAAGCTTGGGGCAAAATTTCTTGAACGATCTTGGAGTTTTAAAAGAAATCGTTGCAGTTGCCCAAATATCAGAAGCCGATGATGTAATTGAAATTGGACCTGGCATTGGGGCATTAACTGAACAAATTGCTCAATCAGCTCACGCCGTAATGGCCTTTGAAATTGACGAGAATCTTCTCCCAATCTTAGATGAGACTCTCAGTCCCTATGACAACATTAAAATTATTAATGAAGACTTCTTGAAGGCTAATCTGCCAAAATTAATTAAAGAAAACTTTGATGGAAAACACCACCTAAAAGTTGTGGCTAATTTGCCTTACTATGTCACCAAACCAATCTTGATGGATATTTTAAAGGGCAACGTTAAATTTGATTCAACGGTGTTGATGATGCAAAAAGAAGTGGCAAAACGAATTAGCGCAAAGCCGGGCAATCGCGACTATGGGGCTTTGACGGTTATCACTCAGTATCTTAAAAACGTTGAGATTGCAATTAACGTATCGGCCAAGTCCTTTATTCCCTCACCAAAAGTTGATTCTGCGGTGGTCAAGTTAACCCCGAAAACAGATAAAAAGGTGATTGCTTACGATGAAAAAGCTTTCTTTGGCTTTGCGCATGGATGTTTCATGCACCGAAGAAAGACACTCTGGAATAATTTGCAGGGTATTTTTGGGAAGAAACCTGAGGTAAAAGAACAAATTGAACAGGATTTAAAACGGTTAGGCATTAATAAGTCAGACCGTCCCGAACAGTTATCGGTTGATCAATTTGTGAAAATGGCAAATCAGTTTCACGTAAGTGGATTGCTGGCATAACAGGCTATTCATCCATTACCTTTACATTATATTGATTTTAATGTATAATAGTAGTACGCGAGGTGATTGATAATGCCAACTAGTCTATCTAAGATTAAATTATTTCTAGATAATCACATTGGACAGGAAATCCATGTAACTGCACAAGCCGGAAGAAAACGAACTAACGAATATGATGGGGTTCTGGCTGAGACATTTCCCGCTGTATTTTTAATTACACTTGATCCAGACGAGAAGTTAGGACAAGTATCATACAGTTATACTGATATTTTAACCAAGAACATCGAGATTAACTTTGTTTAATGAATTGACCGAAAGGTCTTTTTTTTTGCTTTATATTATTAGTAGTTAGTAAGATGATGTGGGTATTTAAATTAGTCAAGATAATCCATGATTTCCCCGAGCTGTTAGTTGCATGTCTTAAGATAACAGTGTTATATTAGTTGAGAACTATTGATTAGTTAGTAAGCTTCGTTAGTACTATTGAAGCTCGAAATGGTAGGAGTTTAAATATGGATGACTTAGTTTTAAAGATAGAAAATTTAACCGTTAATTTTGCGGATAAACACGTTTTAAGTGATTTGAGCTTTAACGTGAAACGTGGTAGTTTTTTAAGCATTGTAGGCCAGAATGGAGTAGGGAAGACCACCTTGATCAAAGTGATTCTTGGTCAATTGAAGCCCACCAGTGGAAAGGTTCAGTTTATCCCGGATCGTTCTCAGGTCAAGATTGGGTATGTGCCCCAGTTTAGAAATATTGATACCGAATATCCGTTGTCGGTAAAAGATTTTGTTGCTCTAGCTTTTAGTGGGTTTAAACTACCATGGCTTTCAAGAAAAGATCGTGAAACGTTAAATCAGGTCCTAACTGAGACCAACCTGAATGACATTGCCAAAGAGCCATTAGGAAGAACTTCCGGTGGGGAAAAACAGCGAGCTTATCTGGCACAGGCGCTGGTAGTGAAACCTGATCTTTTGATTTTGGATGAATCGACGGCAAGTCTTGACCCAGAGGCCAAGGAGAACCTGCTTAATGTGGTTTCCGATCTAAACGTCAAAAGTGGGTTAACCGTAATTTTTGTTACGCATGACATTCCGCTAGCAAAGAAGTTCGCTAACGAATACTTGTTTTTGCGTCCTGGTAATTATGAATTTGGACCAATTAAGAACTTAAATGTTGAAGAATTTTGGAAGGGGCAAGCCGATGTTTAGTTTTGAATTTATGCGTAATGCCTTTTTAGCCAGTACCATCATTGCGGTGGTCTGTGGGGTCATCGGGGTGTTTGTCGTTTCAAGAAACATGCCGTTTCTGACCCACACTTTATCTGAGATTGGGTTTGCTGGAGCTTCCTTTGGAATGTTTGTGGGAATTAGTCCGTTAAACGGGATGCTACTCTTTACCACCATTAGTTCGGTTCTCGTTGGGAGAATGAGTGCTGGCTCCGTTGCCGAAAGACGAGAAGATACCATCAGTGCTGTTTCGGCCCTCTTTATTGGACTAGGAGTCTTATTTCTAGCCCTTTCAAACAGTAGTGCTAGTTATGCAACAAATATCTTGTTCGGAAGTATTGTCGGAATCAGTGCCGCTGAGGTCCACCAGATGATTTGGTTGTCGGTGATTGTGTTAATCGTGACCCTATGTATTTATCGGGACCTAAAGTTTGATTCGTTTGATGCAGTGGGAGCCAGAGCCCAGAAAATTCCAAGTGGAATCCTCTCATTGATTTTCCTAGTGATGCTGGCCTTAAGTGTCTCCGTGGCTGCTCAAATTGTCGGGGCACTTTTGATTTTTATCCTTTTGACCTTGCCAGCTGCGAGTGCTAAATACTTTGCCCATTCAGTCGGAAAAATGATTGGACTGGCCATTGTTTTTGGTTTGATCGGAGTTTGGGCCGGATTAACGCTTGGATATTACACGAACTGGCCGGTCAGTTTCTTTATTGCTGTTATTGAGGTTGCCATTTACTTTGGATCACTGATTTATAATCACTTTAGGGAGAGCTAATTTGATTTAGTTCCTCTTTTTTTTACTCTTTTTTCGATAAAGTGAAGTAAAACACGAACATTTATGCTAAAATTTCCTTGTGTGCCAATTTATGACGAGGTGAAAGCATGAAATTTAAAAGAAGTGAACGATTAGTAGATATGACAAACTATCTATTAAACCGTCCTCATACATTAGTACCATTAACTTTTTTCGCTAAGCGCTACAATTCTGCTAAATCTTCCATTAGTGAGGACTTAGCCATTGTGAAGCAAGCATTTCAACAACGTGGGATTGGTCTGGTTGAGACCGTTCCCGGAGCTTCTGGGGGCGCCAAATTTACGCCATACATTTTAAAAGAGGCGGCTGATCAATTTATTAAAGAGGTCTCTGACATCTTAAACGATAACGATCGGTATCTTCCAGGTGGTTACGTTTATATGTCCGACATTTTAGGCCAACCTGAGAAGTTGAAAACCATTGGGCGGATCATTGCCACCCAATACCTGTTTCAGAAAGTTGACGCAGTACTAACGGTGGCAACGAGAGGAATTCCAGTTGCCGAAGCTTCTGCCACGTATTTAAATGTGCCACTGGTAATTGCTAGGCACGACTCTCAAATTACTGAGGGGTCGACCGTGAGTGTTAACTACGTTTCGGCATCTAGTCAAGAAGTTAAACGAATGACCATCTCAAAAAGAAGCCTGAAGCCAGGTTCTAACGTTTTGATTGTTGATGATTTTTTGCGTGGTGGCGGAACGATTTCTGGTCTGACGTCCCTGATTGATGAGTTCGATTGTCATCTGGTGGGCAGTACGGTTTTTGTTGAAACCGATGATCCAGGTCACAGAAAGGTTACTGATTTTACTTCATTACTTAAAATGGATATTAAAGATGATCAGATTGAGATTAAACCTGGCAATTATGCCCAAAAAATTTTTGGGAGTACAAATTAAAAATTAATTACAAGGGGAACAAAAATGAGTTCAAAGAATACGATTATTTTAGCGGCTGGTAAGGGCACCCGGATGAAGTCCAAGTTATATAAAGTTCTCCACCGAATTTGTGGGAAATCAATGGTTGACCATGTTTTGACGCAGGTATCCAAGTTAGATATGGATAACATCATCACGATTGTTGGTTACGGTGCTGAAGATGTGGAAAACGAACTTGGCAATCGTTGTGAGTACGTCGTCCAAGATAAACAACTTGGGACTGGCGATGCCGTTGCACGAGCTGAAGGACTTTTAAAGAACTCAGATGGTGAGACGTTAGTTATTAGTGGTGATACTCCATTATTTACCTCCTCTACTCTTAAGCAACTCTTTGAGTATCACGAACAAAAAAAGGCCACCGCAACCATTTTGACGTCTAAAGCTCCTGATCCGACTGGTTATGGCCGGATTGTTAGAAATGACATTGGGATTGTAGAAAAGATCGTGGAGCAAAAAGATGCTACGCCGGAAGAGCAGGGCATTCATGAGATTAACACTGGGGTTTACGTGTTTGATAATCATTCGTTATTTGAGGCTTTGCACAAGATTAATAACGATAACGCTCAGGGTGAATATTATTTAACTGATGCCATTGAAGTTTTAAAAAATGAGGGTCACACAATTGCTGCCTACAAGATGGCGAACTTTAATGAATCGATGGGTGTAAACGATCGGGTCGCTCAGGCCCGTGCCACTCAAATTATGCAAGCCCGGATTAATCGTCAGCACATGCAAAATGGTGTTACGATTGTTAATCCCGATGATACCTATATTGATAGTGACATTAAAATTGGTCAGGATACCATTATTGAACCAGGAGTTCAACTTCAAAATGGGGCGGAAATCGGTAGTAACTGTATCATTGGTGCCCACTCTAAAATTTCTGGTAGTAAAATTCATGATAACGTTAAGGTCTTCTCTTCGGTAATTGAAGATTCTGAGATGATGCCAGGCTCTGATATCGGACCCGATAGTCATTTAAGACCAGGCGCTAAGATTGAGAAGGACGTCCACATTGGCAACTTCTGTGAGGTTAAAAGTGCCACCATTGGTGAGGGAACCAAGATGGGTCATCTGACTTATGTTGGCAATGCTAAACTTGGTAAACACATTAATATTGGTTGTGGAGTGATTTTTGCGAATTATGATGGAGCTCATAAGCACACTACAACGGTTGGTGATGATTCTTTTATTGGAAGTAATTCCAACTTGATTGCCCCAGTCCACATCGCTGATCATACCTTTATTGCGGCTGGTTCGACCATTACCGACGACATGGATCAGTATGACATGGGAATTGCTAGAGAGCGCCAAACTAACAAGCCGGGTTATTATAAAAAGCTTCCCTTTAAAGGCGCTAATTAATTTGAGCTAAATAGTGAAATTGTTTTCTGAAAATAATATAATGTAATTGATTAGGTAGGAAAAAAATGTGGGGGTTATAATGGCTGAAAAGTATGCTGATCCAAAATTAAAGATTTTTTCTTTAAATTCAAATCGTCCGCTTGCAGAAAAGATTGCTAAACGAGTGGGAGTTCCTTTGGGAAAAGCTTCCGTCAGTCGCTTTAGCGATGGTGAGATTCAAATTAATATTGAAGAAAGCATTCGTGGCGATAACGTTTATATTATCCAATCAACTTCTGATCCCGTTAATGATAATTTAATGGAATTATTAATCATGATCGATGCTTTAAGAAGAGCAAGTGCCAAAACCATTAACGTGGTTATTCCATACTATGGTTACGCTAGACAAGATCGAAAAGCACGAAGTCGTGAACCGATTACCGCTAAGTTAGTGGCAGACATGCTGGAAAAAGATGGAATCACACGTTTGGTAGCCCTTGATTTACATGCTGCTCAAATTCAAGGATTCTTTGATGTTCCCGTTGATCATTTGATGGGGGCACCGCTCCTTGCTGACTACTTCATCAAGAACGGACTCGCAAAAGACGCGGTAGTTGTTTCACCTGATCATGGTGGGGTGAGTCGAGCTCGTGCCATGGCTGAGTTTTTAAAGGCTCCAATTGCTATTATTGATAAACGTCGCCCAAAAGCCAACGTTGCTCAAGTTATGAACATCATTGGGGATGTAAAGGGGAAGCGTTGTATCATGATTGACGATATGATTGATACAGCTGGAACCATTACGAAAGGTGCGCAAGCCTTAATGGATGCTGGTGCTTCAGAAGTTTATGCATGTTGTACCCATCCCGTCTTATCAGGGCCAGCAACCGAAAGAATCGAAGCTTCGCCAATTAAGAAACTGGTTGTGACTGATTCCATTCAGTTACCCGATTATAAAAAAATTGACAAGATCAAACAAATTTCAGTTGCACCATTAATTGGAGACGCAATTACTAGAATTAACGAAAATCGTCCCGTTAGTCCGCTGTTTAGTCATCGGTTTGACTATGGTAAGGATGATGAAAAAAAGTAATGGATAAAAAAATAATCTTAGCTTAAAATGCTAAGATTATTTTTTTGCGCTCGTTTGTTATTGATTAACGTACTTATTGATGGCGTATGCTACCCCATCTTCTGAATTAGGTTTAGTAACAAATTGGGCGTTCTTTTTAACTTCATCGATTCCGTTACCCATGGACACTCCCAGTCCCGCAAACTTGATCATCGAAATATCATTCCCTTGATCGCCAATGGCCATGACGTTATCTGGCTTTAAACCAAGCTTTTCGGAAAGATCCTGTAAGGCATTGCCTTTGCTTGAATTTGAGTTCATAAACTCAAGAAAGACCGGTGAACTCTGAACGACACTCATTCGGTCGTAGATTGATTTTGGTAGATTGCCCTTTGCTTTGGTGATCTTGTCCGGATAATCAACGTACATCAGTTTGTAAATGTTGACGTCACGAGTGATTTCACCAGGAGTTCGATATTTGATGGGCATCGAAACAAGATGGCTTTCTTCAACGGAAAAGGGACTAATATCACGATCGGTAGTGGTAATGGAATCAACCGTTTCGATTTGGAAGTGAACGCCCATTTCTCGTGACATCATTTCAATTTCTAAAAAGTCATCATACTTAACCGTTTCTTTGATTAACACTTTGCCACTAACCGTTTCGACTAGGGCACCATTATAAGTGATGGCGTATTCATCGTCTCCATCAATTCCGAGCTTATCAAGGTATGGCTTTACGCCAGTAATGGGGCGACCAGTACAAAGGACCACTTTTATGCCTTGATTGCAGGCTTTAGTAATAGCTTCGATGGTTGCTTTTGCTAATTGATTTTTTTCGTTTAATAGGGTGCCGTCGATATCGATGGCAATTAATTTGATATCCATGTTAGTTCTCCTTTGGAATTATAAGGTTGTCATTATCAATGTATTTTTGAAATTCATCGTATAAAGGTTGAAAAAGTTCAACGTTTTTTGTTGGCTTAAGCATTTCACGTGGAAAGAAAAAACGCTTGTCACCAATTAGTTTTCCGGTAATGGCACGAACTAGGTCACTAGCCTGAGAAAGTTCTACCAAATTACCATCATTTTCCATCAGTTCAATCTGGGCGTTTTGATGTTTACTTTTGGGATCGTAGACATCATAGGGCTGATCAAAACTGTTGTCAGTGGCAGTGTAGTACTTTGGATTAAATCCGGCTTTTTCAATGATCTTTTGTAGCTTAGGGATTAAAAATTCCGTCTGATCATTGTATTTAGCGGATTTAAAGGGACGCCGATTTAAGAAACGTTTGGCGAGGTCAGAGAGAATCGGATCTTCTGATTTGCGCCACATGACGAAGTAGGTGTTAAGCACCCCATCGTCAATTTGTAAATAATCATCTAGGGAGTAGTTATTAGAAAAGATTGGCATTAAAAGACTAGGCTTAAAGGTGCTCTTAGGTTGTAACGCTAATTCTTTTGCCCGCATCAGTAGGTGACTTAAAATAACCTCCATCGAACGTGAGACGGGATGGAAGTATACTTGTTGATACATTTGAAAACGACAAACAATGTAGTACTCAATCGCGTGTAAACCACTTGCCCGAAAACAAATCCCGCCAGAGTACGGACGCATCACCTGAAGAATTCGATCCAAATCAAAATTACCGTATTGTGCTCCGGTGTAGTATGAATCGCTTAGAAGGTAGTCCATCCGATCGGCATCAACTTGACTTGAAATCATTTGGACGACTTGCGGATTGTCATAGGTCTTGTTAATGACACTGGCGACGCGTTCGGGAAAATCGGGACCGACCTCACTTAAGACGTGGTTAATTTCCGTTTCGTTTGAAGTGATGATTTGCTGGGTAATCTGTTCGTGATTGGTGTGAAAAATGTGTTCAAACGTATGTGAATAAGCTCCATGACCAACGTCGTGAAGTAGAGCGGCACACAGGGCCACAATTCGTTCTGAATCGTCCCATAAGCCATCACCCGCTTTTTTAGACGGATAATTTCGCTTAAAATTATCACAAATTCGTCTAGTAATTTCATACACTCCTAAAGAGTGGCTAAATCGGGTGTGTTCTGCTCCGTGAAAGGTTAATGAAGTAGTTCCTAACTGCTTGATTCGTCTCAGACGTTGAAATTCAGGCGTATTAATGAGATCGAGAATTACTTGATGTTCAACGTAAACGTGACCCAGAACTGGGTCACGAAAAACTTTGTCATATTTCAATGGTTGATTGTAATACTTCAATAAAAGACCCCCACTTATACTAATCTCTCTTCATTATAACTGAAATAAAAATAAACGTCATGACAAACTCAAAGTTAGTGCATTTCCATTGCTAACGGCGTAAAATCAAATTTGTGAGGTGATATTTTTGACAGAAAACGAAAAGATCGAAAAAGTTCAAGTTGAGATTGTAATCGAAATAAAACAGGACGAAAACGTCGAACACCATCATTTTAAAGAAAATGGGCAACTAGTTATGCTCAACGGCTATCGTTATTTACGTTACGTTGAACACGTTGACGGACAACCGGACGTTCCTGTCACCTACCGGATTGGAAAAGATGCGATTCGGTTAACTCGTGCTGGCAAAAATCATCTTGAACTTCATTTTAAACCGAACGAAACAATCGAAGACTTGTACCGAACGCCATTTGGTAATTTGAAAATTGGGGCACATACCACTAGCATTAAGCAATCTAGAGATGATAAAAACGGATGGCAAATGATTGAGATTAACTATGAGTTGTACACCGACGGACAGAAAGTCGGCGACTATCGAGTCAAATTGCAATTTAAATGTTAAACTAGTATTATTAGTCTGTTAGGAATCTAGAAAGGCGTG
Source organism: Fructilactobacillus sp. X3R2C1 (assembly GCF_059901235.1). Classification (NCBI taxonomy): domain Bacteria; kingdom Bacillati; phylum Bacillota; class Bacilli; order Lactobacillales; family Lactobacillaceae; genus Fructilactobacillus; species Fructilactobacillus sp. X3R2C1. Next base: position 29,194 of record NZ_JBWXVA010000003.1, on the reverse strand, counting down.
GTCGAATTGGAACTTAAAGAATTAGACAAGCAAGATAAAAGCGAATTATCAATGGTTGAAGTGGCTCATGCAATTTTAGCTGATGCTGGTAAAACCATGTCATTCGTTGATTTAACCAACGAAGTACAAAAATACTTGGGGGACAGCAACCAAGTAATTCGTGATCGTTTACCTCAATTCTACACAGACCTTAATGTTGATGGGAGTTTTATTTCCCTTGGCAATAACGTTTGGGGTCTTCGTACTTGGTACCCATATGAATCCATTAACGAAGCCACCATCAATGAAGGTGAAGAAGACAACGGTAATACTCCCAAAAAGCATCGTAAGGTGAATGCTTTTATGGCTGATGCAGCTGACGATGATGACGTGATCGACTATGATAACGATGATCCAGAAGATCAGGATGATTTTGATGATACCCCTGACGACAAGGATAAGTATCATAAGGATCTTGATGAAGAAAATCCTGATACTGATGATGACGCCATCGACGATGATGACGGTGTTGAAGGCGACCTCTCAGAGGTCAATCCAGCTGACGATGACGATAAAAAAGATGATGACGACGACAATGATTAAACTTGACTAATTATGTAGAATCACTTAACATACTATTTGGGCACTTTACAGACATGTGAAGTATTTCGAATAAGTAACCGCTCCCTATTCAATGAATGGGGAGCTTTTTTATGTTGTAACCTAAATTTGATGGAGGAGTTAAGCATGACTAAGTATATTTTTGTAACCGGTGGAGTAGTTTCTTCCTTAGGAAAGGGAATTGTTTCGGCTTCAATCGGAAGATTATTGAAGAATCGTGGCTTTAACGTTACGATCCAAAAATTTGATCCATATATCAACATTGATCCGGGAACAATGAATCCTTATCAACACGGAGAAGTCTTTGTTACCGATGATGGTGCTGAAACTGATCTTGATTTAGGTCATTACGAACGTTTTATTGATAACAATTTAAACAAGTACTCTAACTTTACGACCGGTAAAATCTATGAAGAAGTTTTAAGAAAAGAACGTCACGGAGATTATCTTGGGAGAACCGTTCAGGTCATCCCTCACATTACTGGAATGATTAAACAAAAGATTATGAGTGCCGCTCAAAGCACTGACGCTGATATCGTTATTTCAGAAATTGGTGGAACGGTTGGAGACATCGAGTCCCTACCGTTTTTGGAAGCCATCCGTCAGATGAAACATGAAGTTGGTGACGAGAATACTTTTTATATTCACGTTACGCTTGTTCCATACTTGCACGCCGCAAAGGAAATGAAAACCAAACCAACCCAGCACAGTGTTAAAGAATTAAGGGGAATTGGCATTCAACCCGATATGTTGGTTCTTCGTGCTGAGAAACCAGTTAGTGATGAGATGAAGAAAAAAATTGCCATGTTCTGTGATGTTCCGGTTAAGGATATCATCGAGTCCATCGATGCTCCTAACTTGTACCAAATCCCGCTCAGTTTTCAAAAACAGGACATGGACGATGAGATTTTAAAGCACTTTAACGTTAAAGCTCCAGAGGCTGACATGAAAGACTGGAAGAAGATGGAGAAGCACATCAGAAATCTCAAGGGTGAGGTTAACATTGCCATTGTTGGTAAGTATGTTGATCTAAACGATGCTTATTTGTCCGTCAATGAAGCTTTAAAACATGCCGGTTATGCTGCTGACGATAAGGTTAACATTCACATGGTTGATGCGGGTACAATTAACAGAGACAACGTTTCTAAGAAGTTAAAGGGAATGGACGGAATCTTGGTTCCTGGTGGATTTGGTAATCGAGGGGTCGAAGGAATGATTCAAGCCGCTCGATATGCTAGAGAAAATGATGTTCCTTATTTAGGTGTTTGCCTTGGAATGCAGATTGCTACCATCGAGTATGCTAGAGACGTTGTGGGTTATAATGATGCCAACTCAACTGAATTTGATCCGCAAACTAAGCACAATGTGATTGATCTCATGGCCGATCAAAATGATGTTACTGATGCTGGTGGAACCCAACGCTTGGGTGCTTATAAGACTAAGTTAAAAGCAGGGAGTAAAGCCGCCGCCGCATACGACAACAAAAAGGAAATCTCAGAGCGTCATCGTCATCGTTATGAATTCAATAATAAATTTAGAAAAGACTTGGAAGATGCTGGCTTAGTTATTTCTGGAACCTCACCAGATGATCACTTGGTTGAAGTGGTCGAAGTTCCAGCCAATAAATTTTATGTTGCAGCACAATACCATCCCGAGTTTTTATCACGGCCAAATCGTCCCGAGGGATTATTCAAGGCGTTTGTCGCCGCTGCTGACAAAGAACACATGCATAATCACAAGAAGTAACCAGGCTTCTTTATAATCTTAATAAAATAATTTCTGATTTTGTATTGTGTTTTGGTGAAAACTTTCCTATGATTATTATTAAAAGATATGATATAAGTGAGGATTACCAATTATGACGATACTAAAAATATCAGGAGGACATCCTCTATATGGCGACGTTACCGTTGGCGGAGCTAAGAATAGTACGGTCGCTTTGATACCGGCCGCTATTTTGGCGGATAGTCCAGTGGAACTTGACATGGTTCCCGATATCCTGGATGTGCATAATCTCATGCTAATCCTCCAGTCGATGAACGTAACATCTGATTTTTCAGATGGTGTCTTAAACATTGATCCAACTAATATACTTGAGGGTGAGTTGCCCGGTAAAGCAATTAAAAGTCTACGTGCTTCCTATTATTTTATGGGAGCGCTTCTTGGCAAGTTTCATCGTGCCACGATTAGTTTCCCTGGTGGAGACAATATCGGACCACGGCCAATTGACCAGCACATTCGCGCCTTTAAAGCCTTGGGTGCAGAAGTCAATGAAAGTGATGATTCGGTCGATATTAATGCAACGGAAAATGGACTTCATGGGGCTTCAATTTTCTTTGACATGGTCTCGGTTGGAGCGACGATCAACACGATTCTGGCAGCGGTAAAGGCTGATGGGGTTACTACCATTAGTAATGCCGCTAAAGAACCGGAAATCATTGATATTGCATCGTTTTTGAATAGTATGGGAGCTAAGATCAGAGGAGCTGGGACCGACGTCATCAGGATTCAAGGCGTTGATCATCTCCAGGCCAAGGCGACGCATACGATTATCCCTGATCGAATTGAAGCGGGGACATACTTGACGTTAGCCGCCGCTGTTGGGAAGGGAATTAACGTTAAGAACGTAATTCCTGAGCATTTACAAGCCTACACGGCTAAGTTGATTGAAGCTGGCGTTCAATTAGAAGTTGGCGAAGACAGTATTTATGTTCCAAAGACTGGGAAATTAAATGGTATCGAGATTAAAACGGCACCGTTTCCAGGGTTTGCGACGGATTTACAACAACCAATTACCCCCATGCTGTTTAAAGCAGACGAGGATAGTGTGATTCACGATACGATTTATCCGGAACGTCAGAATCACATTGCCCAGCTCCAGAAGATGGGGGCTAATATCAGGGTCAATCCAACTGATAATTCAATTATTATCAGTAAGAGTGAGAACCTCCATGGGACAACCGTTCAAGCCGGAGAGATTCGCGCTGGGGCATCCTTGGTCATTGCTGGGCTGATGGCTAGTGGTAAGACCGTTATTGAAAATGCGGACAATATTTTACGCGGATATGATAATATTACTAATAAATTAACCAATCTACACGCTAACGTCCAGATGATTGACCAAGACGACTAACGTCTGGGTCCTATTGCGTACGTCAAAAAATAATGTTAAGCTATTATGGTTGATGTTATATTCGATAAATCAATCTCTGAACTGTGTTTAGGGCAAAAGGAGCGAAATATTATGAAAAAAGGAATTCATCCAGATTTTCATCAAGTTGTTTTTCAAGATTCAAGTACTGGATTTAAGTTCATTACTGGTTCAACTGCAACCTCTGATGAAACCGTCAAAATGGACGACGGCAACACTTACCCATTAATCCGAGTTGAAATTTCATCTGATTCACATCCATTCTACACTGGTAAGCAAAAGTTCAACCAAGCAGATGGTGCGGTCGATCGTTTCAACAAGAAATATGGTCTTGCCGACAAATAATAATAAATAAAAAGAGCCAACTTCTAGTTGGCTCTTTTTTTGTCTAAATTTAGTTTATGGTCTTCTGTTCGTTTCTGGTTTCGTTTAATACTAACAAGAAGTTAATGAAGACAAGAATCGCGGTTGAAATGAACACACTTGAGTAATCAAACAAAGAAGAAACAATGGAGCCGATGATGGGTCCGATACAGTTTCCAGCTGCTTGCATGGACTGGTTCCAGCTAAAAATCCGACCAGTAACGTTAGATGGGGTGTTTTTAGCTAAAATGGTTTGAACGGCAGGTAACATACAGGCGTTGGAGATTCCAATCAGGAATCTGAGTCCCATTAATTCCCAGACGTTGGTTACAAACGCCATGGGGATGTAGACCAAGATGGCAAAGATGAAACCGCCTAGCATAATTTTTGAAGTCCCGATTCGATCGCCTAATGCTCCCAGTTTGGGGGCGGCAAAAAGCGTGGCAATTCCCGGAACTGCGGCAACAATTCCACTGTAAAAGGTAACTTGAGGACTATTGTGCATGATTTCTTTGACGTACAGTGACAGAATGGGTGAAATGGAGAAATTAGAGGCTTGAATAATCAGGGTGGTCAAGAACATTCCAAAAATCAGTTTGACGTTTGAAAGTTCGAAAATAACCTGTTTGGTAGATAGGTTATCTTCTTTTGCAACCGGTTTAAAGTGTTCTTTAACGAAAAATAGCGTGACAAAAAAGACGGAAATGAGTAAACCACCAGTAATGAAGAAGGTAAGACGATAACTAAAGACAGAAGCTAAAATTCCGCCAATGAAAGGACCAAAAAGGGTTCCTGAGACGTTGCCGGTGGTTAAAATTCCAAGGGCTTTCCCACTTTCTCGCTTTGGTACCTGAGTCGCAAGTAAGGCGTTAGCATTGCTCATGTATCCAGAGAAGATTCCTTGAATAAATCGAAGGGCAATTAACTGCCAAACAGCAGTAACAAAGCCCATCAATATTAGACAGATTGCCATTCCAAGTGATGCTCGTAAAAGCATCACTTTTCGTCCGTATCTGTCAGCCAAAGATCCCCAAATGGGAGAGACGACGGCGGTAACAATGAAAGAGGCTGAGAAAGCAAGCCCACTATAGATACTTAGTTGACTAGAATTATAGTGGCCTAGGGTAGCGATGAACAAGGAGAGAAAAGGCATGACTTCACTAAAACCTAATCCATTCATGAACATCCCAAACCATAGTGCTACTAGGTTTTTGTGCCATATTTCTGAAGGAACCGGATCAGAGATTGGGGCTTTATTCTGATTCAAATGATTCGCTTCCTTCCTGTTTGCTGTTATGATGTTCTTGCATGTACTTTAGCCACAGGGGCAAAGATTGATCCAGCATTTGATAGGTATCCTCAAATCGATGGGTATACCAAGGATCAACGATGTTGACTCCCTTTTTACCGGGAACAATGTCCATGCATAAATGAAGCTTATTCCATTGACTTTTGGGAATCATCTTTTTAAGATCACTGATATTGTAGTCATCCATGGTAATAATGTAATCAGCATGATCGATGTCGTAAGCGGTGATTGGATGGGATTGTTTCCCACTATAATCCAAGTGATGAGCGTCCATGGTTTTTTGAGCACCAGGATGAGGACGACTACCTGCTTCATCGTTTTCGGTGGCAGCTGAACTTACTGAATAATGATTTGAAAGTCCTTTATTTATAAGCATTTTTTTAAACATTGCTTCTGCCATGGGAGATCGACATATGTTCCCCAAGCAGACAAATAAAACGTTAGTTTTTTTCATAATCCACACTCCCGAAATTTAAATCGTTATTACTATATTAACAGTAATTGAACTTCATATATATAAAAATGAATGCTAATTATAACGTAAGAAAATGACGTGAGTTGGAAAAATGGTTATTAAAATCTTATTTTATGGTGAAAGGGGTAATAAGGATTGGAGCAAGACAAATATGTTAATTAACACAGTGTATTTTCAGGTTAATCCAGTTAAGAATTTTGCCTACAGTTGGGGAATTCTTCCGTCGGATTTTTTAAACGGAATTAAGAACGATCCCCAAAATATTATTTTATTAAATGATGATTATCGTTACGCAAATGATTTCAATATGTCCACTAAATTTGATTTAATTACCGGTCAAAATGAAATTAGAGAGTACATGATTAACAATAAAATTAGTACTAAGAAATGGGTTGATTTTAGAAACCGGGAGGATCTGGATTCTTTAAATGAGGATGAAATCGCAGATTTATTGTACTTGAGTCACATGGGTATCCCACTCAATCAAACGAGTCCATTTTCGGTTAAATTGAAGAATCAATTTGTGTTTTTGGGTGAATCCACTGGCTTTACAAAGGTATACATGCGTCATTTTAGTGTCATTAATCAAATTTTAGCTGTCTGCATTAAACGGCATCTAAAAAAGCAGTGGAACAGTAGACGAATGTTCGTAAAGTCAGTGCCGTTTAGGGATATCGACGAACGTACCATGACCAAGTTGTTAAAACTGGGAATTACGGGAGTTATTATTCCGTATGATATGATAGTTGTGAAGAGACCGAAGCTTGAGATTCCCTTAATGAGACACAAAAAACGATCTCCAAAGGTAATTTGGAACTCTTATGACCAGTTGAAAAGTGGAGCCTTTAAAGTTGGTCAAATTACTTATGATATTTCCACTAAAACGTGGGAACTTCAAAGAGACGTTGATGATGAGGGAGAATTAAACGATTTGGTTTAAACCGGCTGAGTCGCTTTTTTATTGATTTTTTTCTGATATACTTTAAATGCATTTACATCGAATTAAGAGGAGTTTTTGTTATGAAAATGAACCTTTTAGAGGTTGCAAAATCCGTTAATGGTGACTTGAATTCAAAAAAATACGAAAACGTTGAAATAACGGGAGTTTCGTTTGATAGTCGGAAGTTAAAACCGCATGATCTTTTTGTTCCACTCACTGGGAATCACGATGGGCACGATTTCATTGCTAGTGCCATCAAAAACGGGGCTAACGCAACGTTTTGGAATCGAAGTCGAATTAGTGATGTTCCGAAAGATTTTCCGGTTATTTTAGTCGATGACACACTAAAAGCCCTACAGGATCTCAGTCGACACTATTTAAATAAGATTAATCCTAAAGTGGTGGCAATTACCGGAAGTAATGGCAAGACCACTACTAAAGACATGATTGCTTCAATTCTTGCCACTCAGTTTAATGTTACTAAGACGCACGCTAACTTTAATAATGAGATTGGAGTCCCAATTACGATCCTTTCCATGGAATCTAACACAGAATATTTGGTGGTAGAGATGGGGATGGATCGACCGGGCCAACTTGACTTTTTAAGTAAGCTAGTTAAACCTGATATCGCTGTCATTACCATGATTGGTGAAGCTCACATTGAGTTTTTCGGAACCCGTGCTAAGATTGCGGATGCCAAAATGGAGATTACCCATGGACTTAGGCCAGATGGGGTGTTTGTCTATGACGGTGACGAACCCTTATTAAACGAACGGGCTAAATCACTTGACTTTGAAAAGTTGACCTTTGGAAGAAAAGACACTAACGATATTTACCCAAAGGATGTCTATGACGGCGACCACGAAACGACGTTTAAGACCAATCGGTTTGGAAACATGAAATTTACCATTCCGCTAATTGGTGACTATAACGTCAACAATGCACTTGCTTCCATTGAAGTTGGTGAACTAGCGGAAATCCTGCCGGCCAACATGAAATCAGCACTAGACCATGCCAGTTTTACTAATAATCGAACTGAATGGGTTAAGGGTCAAAATGGTGAAATGATTTTAAGTGACGTATATAATTCGAACCCATCGGCTCTAAAAGCTGTTTTAAAGGCGTTTCAATCCACTCATTTACAAGGGAAGCGAGTTGCAGTTTTAGGTGACATGCTGGAACTTGGTGATAAGGGAGTGGAGATGCATGAGGATATTTCTGATGCAATTGATCCACAATTGATTAACCAGGTTTACCTAGTTGGACCACTTATGAAGTCTTTATATCAAATGTTGCAAAAAAAATATCCCAATCAAAATGCCCTTCATTATTATCCAGTTGGTCAGCTTGATCAACTAGCTAAAAGCCTAGACTCCCAGTTATCTACTGGGGATGAAGTCTTGTTAAAAGGGAGTCACGGAATTCACTTAGAACGAGTTTTAAAAGCGTTAGAATAGGTTCATCGGTTTGTGAAATTAGGCCAGATGGTGTAATATGTTTTAGACACGTAATCGCTGAAGAATATAGAAATAAATGTGAATCAGACGATTTGCGCATTATGGAAAACGGATTTTTTCCAAGCAAATCATTGAATTCACAATTGTAGTTTCAATAGGAGGAACACATTTGAAGTTTAAAGATTTAGGACTATCTGATAGTCTATTAAAAGCCGTGGAAAAATCAGGCTTTGACGAACCCACTCCAATTCAGGCTCAGACAATTCCATTATTGTTAAAGGGTCAGGATGTTATTGGACAGGCTCAAACTGGAACTGGGAAAACGGCTGCGTTTGCCCTTCCAATCCTGCAAGAAATTGATCTGAATAATCCAGATGTGCAGGCACTTGTAATTTCACCAACTAGAGAACTTGCCATTCAAACACAAAAAGAGATGCAACGTCTTGGTGGCGTTGAAGGAGCTCGAGTTCAAGTAGTTTATGGTGGTTCAGATATTCGCCAGCAAATTAGAGATTTGAAGAAGAAGCCACAGATTGTGGTGGGGACTCCAGGACGAATTCTTGATCACATTAATCGTCGCACCTTAAAACTAGGACACGTTAAGTACTTGGTGTTAGATGAAGCCGACGAAATGCTTAACATGGGATTCTTAGATGATATTGAAAGCATCATTAAGAACATTCCAGAAGATCGGCAAACTTTGCTTTTCTCAGCAACCATGCCAGCACCCATCAAACGAGTTGGGGTTCAGTTCATGAGAGATCCAAAGCAGATCACGGTTAAGTCGAAAGAATTAACCACTGACCTAGTTGATCAGTACTACGTTAAGGTTAAAGATAACGAAAAGTTTGATACCATGACCCGTTTGTTTGACGTTCAAACACCCAAGGTTACCATCGTATTTTGTCGAACTAAACGACGAGTCGACGAAGTTTCTAAGGGACTGATTGCGCGTGGTTATCGGGCAGCCGGTCTTCACGGTGATTTAACCCAAAAACGGCGAACTCAGATTATGAACGAATTTAAGAACGACAAGATTAATTATTTAGTGGCTACTGATGTGGCTGCTAGAGGAATTGATGTTTCGGGTGTCACTTACGTTTATAACTTTGATATTCCACAAGATCCAGAAAGTTATGTCCATCGAATTGGACGAACTGGTCGTGCCGGTCATCATGGTACCTCAGTAACGTTTGTCACTCCAAATGAGATGAGTTATTTAAGAGGAATTGAACGACTTACCAAGGTAAGGATGCTTCCTTTAAAGCCACCTTCAGAAGACGAAGCCCTTGCTGGTCAGTTAAAATTTGCTGAAGATGATATTGAAAAGTTAGTAAAGAAGACGGATACTGCCAAGTTTGAGCGGGTCGCAAAAAAGCTCCTTGAAAAGTATGACAGTGTCGATTTGGTTTCTGCTCTTTTGAATGACATGACAAGAGATCAGGTTAAGGTTCACATTACGGCCGAAAAACCACTTAAAAATCATGGTGGCTTTGGTGGTCATCGTGGTGGCGGTTATCGCGGTAAGAGAAATGACCGGAACAGTCACAAACGCTTTGGCAATCATCGCGGTGGTCACGACTCAAGACGTCGTGATTCACGAGGTCATAATGGTGGTAACCACGGTAAATCAAAGAATTTTGTTATTAAGAATAAGTAGCAAAGAGAGAGCCTTCTTGGTTCTCTCTTTTATTTAGAAAATTAATTTATTAAGTGTTATAATAATTATCAAAGAATAATTAGATAGTACTTTATTCGAGGAAGTATACGTTATGGCAGTGGGAAGAAATCGAAATGCACAACTAGTTATTGATGAAGATGCCATTTTTCATAACATTAGTGAGGAACGAAAACGATTGGATGCCAAGTCGGATCTATTCATGGTCGTCAAAGCTAATGCTTATGGACACGGTGCGGTTCAAGTAGCGAGGATTGCTAAACAAGCAGGAGCTACTGGTTTTTGTGTTGCCATTTTAGACGAAGCAATTCAGCTTCGAGAAGCTGGATTTGTGTCTGAACCCATTCTTGTTTTGGGTCTTTGTGACCTTTCAAATGTTCCATTAATTGCGAAGTACAATGTTTCGGTTACGGTGAGTTCGATTGATTGGATTAAGCAGGCAGCTAAGTTAGCTGAGCAACTGAAATTAAAGAACAAGATTAGGGTTCATTTGGCTTTGGATACCGGAATGGGAAGGATCGGACTCCAAACTGTTTCAGAAGTTAGAGATGCAATAGTTGAGTTGAACCGAACTAGCGAGTATATTGACTTTGAGGGAGTATTTACTCATTTTTCTACCGCAGATAGCGCTAATGATGATTATTTTAAGTATCAATTGGATAATTTTAACGAATTGATGACTGCGATTCCCGATAAACCTCGTTATGTTCACGTGGCAAATTCAGCTACTAGTATGTGGCATAAAGCAGCGGGTGGAAACATGGTCCGCTTTGGAGTGGCTGGCTATGGTTTGAATCCATCGGGGGTTGAGATTGCTTCACCATTTAAGTTGAAACCAGCACTGAGCTTTACCAGTGAGTTAGTTTACGTTAAAGAAGTTAATGCTGGTCGTTCAATTGGATACGGTGCAACTTATACATCCAACTCAAAGGAGTGGATTGGAACGGTTCCTGTTGGATATGCAGACGGAGTTCGTCGCTCGATGCAGGGATTTTCACTTCTAGTAGATGGACAGTATTGTCCAATTGTCGGAAGAGTATGTATGGATCAACTGATGGTGAAGTTACCACATCAGTTGCCAATTGGAACAAAGGTGACCTTGGTGGGAACTGATCACGGTCATACTATTACTCTCCAAGACGTTGCCGACTACTGTCATACTATTCACTATGAGATTGCATGTGGGTATTCGGATCGATTACCACGGGTGTATAAATCAAGTAATCATTTGAAGTAACTATTTGTAAGGAGGAGTTCTCCATGACATACAAATACACGATTGATACTATTTGGTCTCAGAAAAATGAAGAATATTTCACCAAACTAGGACTTTCTTTTGACAACCACAAGGTTGCCATGGACTGTAACTCGTTTGATAAAGATCCTCTAATTAATTCTTTAATTTATGGCTACTCAATCATGGCTAATCTAAATTCAATAATTGTTGATGAGTATTCTCCATGCGAGGATGAGATCGCAAGACGGCTCTTTGACAATTATGAAGACGAGAAGTCACGGTTGTAAGTTTATTTATGCGGAAGGAATAGTCTATGGAAAACGTTGAAATTAAACGTGGCGATATTTTCTATGCAGACTTATCTCCAGTCGTTGGTTCTGAACAGGGTGGAATGCGACCAGTTTTGGTAGTCCAAAATAACGTTGGAAATCATTATAGTCCCACTGTGATTGTAGCCGCAATTACGGCTCGGATTACTAAGCCAAAGATGCCTACTCATGTGGGTATTACACCTCAGAATGCCGGAATTGAGAAGAGTTCGGTGATTCTGTTAGAACAAATTAGGACGATTGATAAGCAGCGTCTTAAAGATCATGTCACTCATTTAAGTAAAGATATCATGAGAAAAGTTGATGCTGGTCTTAGTTTAAGTCTAGGGCTCAGTCAGAGCACGCACGAAGTCTGATGATACATAAGATACAAAAAAGAACGTGGAATTATTCCACGTTCTTTTTTGTATCTAATTTTCTTCGATTGGAGTTTCTTTTGATTCTTGTTTTAGATCTTCAACTTCTGGAACTTTGAATCCCTTTCGTTCTAGAGCTGCAATGATACGGTCCAGACGATCCTTAGTCACCTTAGACGGGAGGGTAAACATGGTTCGATAGACCGTTTTACCAGAACGATCAACTGAATCCAAGCTGATCACACTTGAGATGGCGGTATATCTAGTAATAATGTGAGCCATCTCTTCTAAGTCCCCACGTTCACCAGGTGAGACAACTGAAATCACGTAGCTACCAAATTTCACGTTCCATGATTGTGACAAGCTTTCCATCAATTTCGTGTGAGTTAAAATGCCATAAAAATTGTTGAACTCGTCAAGAACGGCAATGTATGGAAGATCCTTAATCGTAAAGAAGACCTTGAAAAAAGCTGAATTCAGGTTAACAAATTTAGTTTCGTTTCTAATCAGGGTCATAACCGAGTCGGACATCTTGCCGCCATCGGCTTCGTGTTTGTAGATGTGCATGCGATAAATGTTACCCTTGAAGGCTTTATGAGTGGCATCTAAAACGGGAATGCAACGAAAATGATTCTTTTCCATTAATTTTAATGCGGTGTCGAGATCAGTGTTTTCATCAACAGTAATCAGGTCACTTTTAGGTTTAACTAAAGATTGCAAAATCATGGCTAAGGCTCCTCACATAAGTAATTTCTAATTAATATTAACACAAAATAACTGGGAGCATAAAAAAACAGACATAAATGTCTGTTCTTCTTAAACTTATTTTTAAAGGTTGATGGTCTTCATACCTTTAGCAATGGTTTCTTTTAAAGTTTTAGCTGAAGCACTCATCTTGTCTTTTTCGTCATCACTTAATGGAACTTCAAGGACTTTGGCAACTCCTGAAGCATTAACAATGGCAGGAGTTCCAATGTAAATATCGGACAAACCGTATTCACCATTCATTGGGGCACCGATTGGTAAAACGGTGTTTTCGTCCCTTAAAATGGCCTTTGAAATTCTCATCAAAGCAGTTCCAACTCCGTAGAAAGTAGCACCCTTCTTGTTAATTATGTCGTAAGCCTTGTTTCTAGTTTCGTCTTCCATTTTCAATAAGTCGTCCTTGCTAACACCATTTTGTTTAGCAAATTCAACCAACGGAACGTTTCCGATTGAAGCTTCATCAATATCAGCAAATTCTGAATCACCGTGTTCACCCATAACGTAAGCATTAACGCTTTGTGGGTTAACGTTTAACTTCTTACCAACGGCAACTTGGAAACGTGAGGTATCAAGTGATGTACCTGAACCAAAGACACGGTTTTTAGGAAAGCCAGAAATCTTTTGGGTTGCGTAGGTTAAGATGTCAACGGGGTTAGCAGCAATTAAGAAGATTCCATCAAAACCAGAATCAACAACTGGCTTAACGATGGTAGTCAAAATCTTCAAGTTTTTGTTAACCAGGTCAAGTCTAGTTTCACCGGGCTTTTGTGGAGCTCCAGCAGTGATCACAACTAAATCAGCGTCTTTACAGTCACTGTAGTCACCAGAGTAGATCTTTTTTGGAGAAGTGAAAGGTTGGGCATCTTCAAGGTCCAATGCGTCTCCTTCAGTTCTGTTTTTGTCGATATCAACAACGACAAATTCTTCGGCGATCCCTTGTTGCATCATTGCGAATGCGTATGATGAACCAACGGCACCATCACCAACTAAAACAACTTTTTCGTGTTTTTCAGCCATAATATTTCTCCCTTTTGAAATTAGTTTGTTCACAAACCGATTATATCATGAACGAATTTATTTATACAGAACCATATTCTTAATGGTACGGGATCAGCTCAAATCGTTAATCTATTATGATACAATAAACATGATTAAGCCGAGTGAGTAATTATTCATTTCGGCCATTTTAGGTTAATTAGAAGTAAATGGGAGACAATAGCAATGAAAATGATTGTGGGATTAGGCAACGTTGGTGCTGAATTTGATGGTACCAGGCATAACACGGGGTTTATGGTGGTTGATAAGTTTGCTGATCAAAACCAGATTGCGATTAATAAACAAAAGATGGATGCCATGTATGGTACGGGAATAGTCAATGGTGAAAAGGTAATGGTAGTCAAACCAACGACGATGATGAATGATTCAGGGCGCGCAGTTCATCCCTTGATGCAATTTTTCAAATTAGATCTTGATGATTTAGTGATTGTTTACGATGACATGGATTTACCAGTGGGACGAATTCGGCTAAGAAACCACGGTTCGGCTGGTGGTCATAATGGAATTAAAAGTATCATTGCCCACCTTGGGACCGATCAGTTTAATCGGATTAAGATTGGAACCAGTCATCCCAAACGTGAAAGTGTTGTGAACTATGTCTTGAGTAAATTTAGTCTGGAACAACGGGCACCGTTTTTAGAAGCGGAGGATCATGCGGTTAAAGCATTAGACGAGTGGGTTTCTGGTACTCCCTTCAGTAAGTTAGAAAATCAGTTTAATTAATTCGTATAATTAATAAAAGAGGAGATGAGTTTTTGAAGCTAGATGAAACGTTAAAAGAAATGCCACAGTATGAAAAAATCAGTTCAAACCTTGCTCCTGATACCAAGCAACTGATCACCGGGACTAGTGGATCCGCTCGTACTCTATTATTAAAACAATTAATTAATGATAAGCAAAAACCTACGATATACGTAACCGATACGATGAACCATGCGGATCAAATTACCGAGTCTTTTAATGAAGTAATGGATTCAGATCAGGTCTTTGAGTTCCCGGCTGAAGAACTCGTCGCGGCAGAGATTGCAACCAGCTCTCCGCAGTATCGAGCTCAAAGAGTGCGGGCCCTAAACGCGCTTGAGTCAGAGAAACCAGTGGTGGTGATTGTTTCAACGGCTGGTCTTAAACGATATCTACCAGAGCCAACTAGTTTTAATCAAGCCCAATTACACGTCAAGGTTGGAGACGACTTGGACCTTATAAAACTTCAACAACAATTGGTTCAAATGGGTTACGAGAAGAAGAACATGGTTTCCGCCCCCGGTGAATTTGCTAATCGTGGGTCAATTTTGGATATCTACCCACTTAATTCGGACTATCCAATTCGGATTGATTTTTTTGATACGGAAGTGGATTCCATGCGTTATTTTGATGCTGCTACCCAACGAAGTGTGGCAAATATTGATGAGATTAGTGTGTTGCCAGCTTCTGATTTTTTACCCAGCGAAAGCGATCGCAAGCATGGAATCAAGGAACTTTCGAAACGATTGAGCCAAACCATCAAAGACGACGGCAGTGACGTTTTAGTTGACAACATTCAACAGGTGATTGACGGGCTCAAAGGCCAATCGATTGACCAAAAATGGAGTGAGTACAGTCAGTTTATTTTTGAAAAGGAAACCTCAATTTTAGATTATTTACCTGAAAATGGGATGGTAGTCTATGATGACTACAGTCGCATAAGGGATGCTAATAAGCAACTTGAAAGTGACGAACAGAACTGGCGTGATTCAGTTGAAGATAATCATGAACTGTTTTCTGACCAGAAACTGTCGCTTAATTTTAGAACGGTAACCGGAACTGATCATCATGCGACCTTGTTATTTTCTTTGTTTCAAAAAGGACTAGGGCGAATGAAGCTTTCTGACATCATCGACATCAAGGTTCACCCAATGCAGCGTTTTTTTGGACAAATGCCGATGTTTAAAGCAGAAATGCAACGTTATCAAGCTGAGAAACGAACCGTGGTCATTGCCGTTAGTGATGAAAAACGAGTGGAAAAGGTTTCGTCAACGTTGAGTGATTTTGGTGTTGATGCCATTCAATCAACCACTGATAACATTATTAAGGGAAAGACTCAGATTGTTTCAGCTAACCTAAAAAATGGCTTTGATTTGCCGGCCGCTAACCTAGCGATTGTTTCTGAATCAGATATGTTTAAACGGGTGAATGAACAAGGGAAAAAGAAACGAGTTAGAAGACAGACCTTTTCTAATGCAGAGCGAATCAAAAGCTATACCGATTTAAAACCCGGTGACTACGTTGTTCACGTTAATCACGGAATTGGACGATACGATGGGATGAAGACTATGGAAGTCGATGGTAGGCATCAGGACTATATGACTTTGACCTATCAAAAGGGAGCTAAGATCTACGTTCCTGTTGACCAACTGAATTTGGTACAAAAATACGTTTCATCTGAAGATAAACATCCAAAAATTAATAAACTTGGTGGAACGGAATGGGCTAAGACCAAACGGTCAGTCGCTTCTAAGGTGGAAGACATTGCTGATGATCTGGTTGACTTATACGCCAAACGGGAGGCCGAGTCGGGTTATGCCTTTCCGGTTGATGACCAATATCAGGCTGAGTTTGAGCAGGCGTTTCCATACACGGAGACACCCGATCAGCTTCGAAGTACTGATGAAATTAAAAAAGACATGGAGAGTCCCCATCCGATGGACCGTTTACTGGTTGGAGACGTGGGCTACGGGAAAACTGAGGTAGCCTTGAGAGCGGCCTTTAAAGCCATTGAAGCCGGGAAACAGGTGGCTTTTCTAGTGCCGACAACGGTACTAGCTCAACAACATTATGAGACCATGGTTGAACGATTTAATGGTTTTCCGGTTAAAATCGGAGTTCTCTCGCGTTTTGACACGCCCAAACAGACCCGCCAAACCATTCAAGACCTAAAGGACGGAAAAATTGATATCGTGGTTGGCACCCACCGTTTGCTGTCTAAAGACGTGAAGTTCAATGACTTAGGTCTTTTAATCGTCGATGAGGAACAACGATTTGGGGTTAAACACAAAGAAAAAATCAAGGAATTGAGGTCGGATGTCGATGTGTTGACGCTAACTGCCACACCAATTCCACGGACTTTAAACATGTCAATGATGGGCGTTCGTGACCTATCAGTTATTGAAACGCCTCCGGCTAATCGCTATCCGATTCAAACCTACGTGATGGAGCAAAATGAGGGTTCGATTGTGGACGGAATCAGACGGGAGATGCAACGCGGGGGACAGGTCTTTTATTTGCATAATCGGGTTAAAGATATTGATCAGACGGTCGATAAGTTGCAAACCCTTTTGCCTGATGCGCGGATTGCTTCCATCAACGGCCAGATGTCCGAAAATCAAATGGAAGGGATCCTGTACGACTTTGTTAACGGAGATTATGATGTGTTGGTTACGACGACCATCATCGAAACGGGAGTTGACATTCCTAATGCGAATACCCTGTTCGTTGAGGATGCGGATCGGATGGGACTCTCCCAGCTTTATCAGATTCGGGGAAGAATTGGTCGAAGTAATCGAGTAGGACAAGCTTACTTTATGTACCAGCCAAATAAAGTGTTGACCGAAGTTTCTGAGAATCGACTAGAAGCCATCAAGGATTTCACTGAATTGGGTTCAGGATTTAAGGTGGCCATGCGTGATCTTTCGATTCGTGGGGCTGGAAACGTGCTTGGAAAGCAGCAGCACGGTTTTATTAATTCAGTTGGTTATGATATGTATACTAAGATGTTGTCTGATGCTGTCTCCAAGAAGAAGGGCCAGCATCGCGTGGTTGAAAAGTCTGATTCAAAGGTTGAACTCGGGATTGAAGCTTATCTTCCGGCAACTTACATTGAGGATCAGCAACAAAAGATTGAATTATACAAGCGAATCCGACAGATGGATAGTGAGGAACAATTTACCGAACTACAAAGTGATTTAATTGATCGGTTTGGTGAATATCCTGATGAAGTAGCTAATCTGCTTGAAATTGACCGCATTAAGATGCTTGCCGATTATGATCTGATTGATAAAATTCGCAAAGATCAAAATAATTTAACCGTTACCATGAGTAAGGTAGGAACCCAAAAATTCACTAGTAAGGAAATTTTGAAAGCCATTGCTGATACGGATTTTCGTTCCTCAGTGAAAGTGGTTAACGGGTGTTTTCAAATTAAGTTAGTTGTTCAACCAACGATGAAAGATGCCGATTGGTTGAAACAGCTTTATCAATTTGTCAAAAGCTTGAGTAAAATAAGATTGGATCAAGAAGAACATGAATCAAAAGACAAGTAAAAAGATTGTTAGTGGAACCTTGATCCTTTCGGTAGCTGCCATTATTTCAAAGGTACTAAGTGCTGTTTATCGGATTCCACTGGAAAATTTTGTTGGAAACGTTGGATTTTACATCTATCAGCAGGTTTATCCTATTTATGGGATTGGGGTTGCGTTTGCCTTGACCGGTCTTCCAGCGTTTGTTTCCAAGATGATTGTGGAACGGGAGACTGAAGAGGAGAAACAAACGTTGTTTTTCCAAATCATGGTGATCTTAATGATCATTTCGGTGGTTATTTTTGGCGGATTACAGTTATTTTCATCAGAAATTGCTGCTTTAATGGGAGACTTTGAATTAAAACCCGTAATTCAAGCGGTAAGCTGGATGTTTTTGTTGATGCCCCTCTTAGCGGATGTGAGGGGGTACTTTCAATCTAGCATGCAGATGATTCCAACGGCGACTTCTCAAGTGGTAGAGCAGTTTGTGCGGGTTTCAATGATCATTGTGGTAGCCTATTTAGCATCCGTCCAGCATTGGAACTTATATAAGATGGGGACGTTAGCAATGTTATCGGCTCCATTAGCAGCGATTTTTTCAGCACTTATCTTGGGATATTATGCACGTGACATCCTTGCTCATTTTCACTTTCAAGATTTGAAATTTAACTACCTGAAATTAGCGAAGCAAATCATCTTACAAGGTGGTGTGCTTAGTGTTTTAGCTGCTCTAATGGTGTTAATGCAGTTGGTCGATTCATTTACGGTAAAAAATGGGCTGGTAGTAAGTGGTGTAAGTAATCTAATGGCTCAGACCCAAAAGGGGATTTATGATCGCGCTCAGCCCATTGTTCAACTAGGATTAGTGATTGGAACGGCCATTTCTTCAACCGTCTTGCCGCAGATGGCGTATTATCATCATGCTGGAAAAGAAAGGTCATTTAAGACCCTTGTAAACCACAGTATGCGCATTACACTGGTAGTGACGATGGCAGTTACCTTCGGACTGATTAGTATTATGCCTCAATTAAATCATCTCTTGTTTGGGAGTTATGATTTAGACATCACGCTTTCGGTATACTGTTTGAGCATCCCCTTCGCTACGATGGTGACAGCCCTTAACTCGGTTTTACAGAGTATCGATGACTTTAAAAGTACGGTGACCGCTATTTTGTTAGGTCTAATTTGTAAAATAATGATCACTAAGTGGTGCGTAATTCATTTCGGAATCATTGGTGCTTCATTATCAACTATCATTGCTCTGTTAATAGTGTTATTAGTTAACTGGTATACTAGTCCAAAGCGGGTTCATGAGCACATTTTTAGTTGGAAGTTCCTATTAGAGGTATCATTAATCAGTATAGTAATGGTGATTGTCGTTGTTTTAACTGAATTCGGATTGAACCACGTCCTTGGAGATACCAGTCGACTGGTGGATGTTATTAAATTAATGGTTGTTATTCCGATTGGGGCATTCGTGTTTTTAGGAATGTGTCTGAAAGGAAAAGTTTTGACTGCTTCGGAGTTAGCGATGGTTCCAATTATGAAACGGTTTGTAGGAGATAAGCAAAAATGAGAATTGATAAATTTTTAAAAATTTCACGGATTATAAAACGTCGTCCAGTTGCCAAAAAGATTGCCGATCAAGGGCGAGTCTTTGTAAACGGTGAGCCAGCCAAATCATCGAGTAAGGTTTCGGTTGGCGATCAAATTCTGATTAAGTTTGGAAATAAAAATTTAACCGTAGAGGTGCTACAACTGTTAGACACCACCAAAAAGTCTGATTCAGACACGATGTATAAGACCATCAGTGAAACCTATGATCGTGACTATCGGGCTGAAAATGATGAATTAGAATAATTATTGTTGAATTAATATTATATTCTGGCTTTACATGTGGTACTATGTTCATATAAATTCGTGGAGGCATTCCTGATGAACAGAAATAACAACGTTGAATACTTGAATTCTGCTTCAAGGAAAAGTAAAGCAAACCAACATCAAAGAGATAATAAGAAGTTAAGTAAAAGAACCAAGCGACTGGTTGCTCTCGTGGCAATATTTGCCGTGGCTTTTTTGGCGCTCGGGTGGCAAATTGTTAGTGGAATGAATCAAATTCACGGTGTGAATGCCCAAATTACCAGAAAAAAACAGGATTACCAGGTTGAAAAACAAAAAGAAAAGAATCTTAATGAACAAATTAAGCTTTTAAATAACAAGAATTATCTTCAAGAATTGATGCGAGCTAAATATTATTATACAAAACCAGGCGAAACTGTTTACAGTTTCCCACAGAATAGTAAGATTGGTAATGAATAGAGGATTACTAGGATGTAATCTTCTTTTATTTTACTTTAAAGGATTATGTTATAATTAACACAACATTTATTAGGAGGAATGGCTTTTTTATGACAATTAAGGTTGGAGAGAAGGTCACTGGGAAAGTTTCAGGAATTACTAATTTTGGAGCTTTCATTGATCTAGGCGATCATAAGACTGGACTAGTTCATATCAGTGAGGTTTCTGATGGTTACGTAAAAGATATTCATGATATTCTGTCGGTTGGCGATGAAGTGACCGTTAAGGTTTTGAGCATTGGGGATGATGGTAAGATTGGCCTATCAATTCGCAAAGCTTCCGATCATCCAGAAAAAGAATCACATCAACATCATGGTGAACATAATCATGATGAGCATTCACACTACGGGCACTCAAATAACGGGAATCATGGACATCGCAGTGGCCGCGACAATCGTAATGGCCATAAGGGTAAGAATGAAAGCTTTGATGATTTGCTTTCAGACTTCATGAAAGAAAGCGAAAGTCGGATGTCCGTCATTAAGAAAAACACAGAAGGAAAACGCGGCGGTCGTGGTGGTCGTCGTAGTTAATGAACGAATAACTGGGCAAATTGCTCGGCTTTTTTGTTTTGGAGGTTAATTTGAATTTACGTAATCAAATTAATTCGTTGGTTAAGAAGAAACAGTGGTGGAAAAAAGACGAAAATGTTGTGATTGGGGTCTCAACTGGAGTTGATTCCATGGCTTTGTTAGATTTACTCCAACACTTAAAAGATTTTAAACCTCATATTATTGTTGCTCATGTTAACCACCATTTACGAAAACAAAGTGAGGTTGAAGAACGGTTTCTGATTGATTACTGTAAGAAACACCACCTTGATTTGCGGGTTGGCAATTGGAATCACGACCAGATTAGTAGTGGGGTGGAGAATCAAGCTCGTAAGTTTCGCTATCATTTTTTTGCGGAAGTCATGAATGATTTTAATGCTTCAGTCTTGTTAACGGCTCATCAAGAAAATGATCAAGCCGAGACCATCCTTATGAAACTCATTCGCAGTGGGAATTTGTTTGAGGTTCAAGGAATTAAAGAGAGTCATCCCTTTAATGGAGGAACGATGGTTCGACCATTACTACAGTTTTCGAAAGAATCCATCCGTTTGTATGCTAAAAATCATTCGTTAACATGGTATGATGATAAAACTAACTTTGAAAATACGGTCCTCCGTAATCGGATTCGTAACCAGGTTTTACCAGAATTAATTAAAGAAAATCCTAATGTTATCTCTCATTTTGCTAAGTTTGCTAGTAATTTGCAATCGGAACTCGACGGATCAAGTGGTTTCGCTCAAGCTGATCTTTTGAGACATGACTTAAAGATTAAAAGAGACTGCGTAAGTGCCGAGTACGATACAGCGTCAATTAATCAACTTTCTATTTTACTTCGCGCATTGTTAAAACAGTTGACGTCAACGGTTACTCTTTCTGATAATCAAATTGCTGAAATTTTGACTTTAGTTAAAGATTTTGGAAAACCACAGGGAAAATTGCGAATTTCAAATGCTTATTTTTTTGAAAAAAGTTATAATAAAATCATGTTTTTTAAACAATCTCCTAACAATTACGATGATCACCGTGATGAAAGTTCGTTTGTGGTAGAATTAAACCAGTGGAACCGCAACGTTAACGGATTTAATTTTGGTATTTTTGATGAAAATCATGTTCCAAAGGGAAACTTTTGGCGTCGAAGTCATTTTGATTTGGCGGACTCTCAGTTTCCATTGTCCAAAAGAGCCTTTAAACCGGATGATACCGTTGAACTCAAGAATGGCGGTCATCAGAGTTTAAGAAGATTGTTAATTAATCAGAAAGTTCCAAGTGCCAAGCGACGTCACGTGCAAGTACTGGTGGACAGTAAGGAGAGTGTGTTGGCCGTCATTGGTTATAAGGAAAGCAAGTGGTTGCCTAAGGGTGCAACTCACGGGTATGAACTTTTAATTACGCGAAAGGATATAACAAATGAATGACGATATTGAGCGGGTCTTATATAGTCAAAAAGACATTGCTTCTGCAGTAAAAAGGCTAGGGAAGCAGTTAAGTAATGATTATCGAGACAAAAAGCCACTAGTGGTTTGTGTGCTGACTGGTGCAGTGTTATTTATGAGCGATATTATTCGCCAGATGGACATATATCTAGATCTTGATTTTGTCGATGTTTCAAGCTATAAGGGTGGGACTGCTTCAACCGGAAAAGTTGAGCTCATCCGTGATCTTGATGGTGATGTTAGTGGCCGTGATATCATTTTTGTTGAAGATATTATTGATACAGGACGCACCCTTCAATTTCTTGAGGATTTGGTTTCAGATCGAGGAGCTAATTCAATTAAAGTTTGTACCATTTTTGATAAACCTGAGGGAAGAGTTGTCCCTGCCAAGGCAGATTATGTGGGTTTTAACGTTCCAAATGAATTTATTGTCGGTTATGGACTTGATTACAAGGGTTTTTATCGTAACTTACCGTACATTGGAATTTTAAAACCTTCAATTTATTCGGCCTAAACGGTCGTCCATTTAAAGTAAAAGTGATAACATTCTATTTGTTATCTTTTCGAGAAATTAGATTGGGAGGCACAAATGAAAAATAATAAAAATGGGCTTTTTAAGAGTAGCCTATTTTATATCATCATCTTTGTGGTTGTCATGGGTGTGATTATGCTTGTCACTGGTGGTGGCAGCGGATCACAAAGCACTCAAACTCAGGGAATTCGTTCAAGTCAATTTACAAATGATTTGCAGACGAACAAGGTTAAAAACTTCTCTGTTCAACCTTCTGGCGGTGTATATAAAATAACTGGTCAGTACAAGAAGCCCCAAAATGTTAAGCAGAAAAATAACGGAATTCCGCTTAATTTTAGTAATGGAAAACTTACCAAGTCGAGCAACAATACTTACACTAAGGTAAATGGATTCACTACTAGCATTTTAAAGAATGACTCATCGGTTAGTCAGATTACCAAGTTAGCTAATAAGAATAAGGTGCCGATGAGTACTAAAGAAACACAATCGAATAGCTTTTGGTTAAACTTAGCAATCTCAGTTCTACCATTATTAATCTTCATTTACTTGTTCTACATTATGATGAAGCAAGCTGGTGGAGCAGGTGGTGGCGCTGGTGGTGTCATGAAAGTCGGAAAGAGCCAGGCTAAACCAGTTAAGAGTAATGTTAAGTTTAGTGACGTTGCTGGTGAAGATGAAGAAAAACAAGAACTGGTCGAAGTTGTTGAATTTTTAAAGGATCCAAAGAAGTTTACTAAACTGGGTGCCGTTATACCAAAAGGTGTCTTGCTTGAAGGACCTCCGGGTACTGGTAAGACGCTGTTAGCCAAGGCGGTTGCCGGTGAAGCAAACGTTCCATTCTATTCATTATCAGGGTCTGATTTCGTTGAGATGTTCGTTGGGGTTGGTGCGAGTCGTGTTAGAGACTTGTTTGCTCAAGCTAAGAAGAATTCACCGGCCATCATCTTTATTGATGAAATTGATGCCGTTGGACGAAAACGTGGATCCGGAATGGGGGGCGGTCACGATGAACGTGAACAAACCCTTAACCAGTTGTTGGTTGAAATGGATGGTTTTACTGGTAATGAAGGTGTTATTGTCATTGCCGCCACGAACCGTTCTGATGTTTTAGACCCAGCCTTAACTCGTCCAGGTCGTTTTGATCGGAAAATCTTAGTTGGTCAGCCTGATGTTCGTGGACGAGAAGCAATTTTGAAAGTTCATGCCAAAGACAAACCACTTGCTTCTGATGTTGACCTTCATGAAATTGCTAAACAGACTCCCGGATTTGTTGGTGCTGATTTAGCGAACTTGCTAAATGAAGCTGCCTTACTGGCCGCGAGAAATGGTGATAATGAGATTAATGCGGCTGATATGGATGAAGCTGAGGATCGTGTTATTGCTGGACCAGCTAAACGTAATAAGGTTATTAACGAACACGAACGTCAAATTGTGGCTAACCATGAAGCTGGTCATACCATCGTTGGTTTAGTATTAAATGACGCTCGAGTTGTTCATAAGGTTACCATTGTTCCAAGAGGTCGTGCTGGTGGATATGCCATCATGCTGCCTAAGGAAGACCAACAATTGATCTCAAAGAAGAACGCTCAAGAACAATTAGCTGGGTTAATGGGTGGTAGAACTGCTGAAGAAGTCGTTTTCCATTCTGAATCATCTGGTGCTTCAAATGACTTTGAGCAAGCCACTAATCTTGCTCGTGCCATGGTTACTCAATATGGAATGAGTGACAAGATTGGAACCGTGGAACTCGAAAGTCCTAACCAAGATCCATACGCTGCTCCTAAGTACTCACAGGAAACCGCAGCTAAGATTGATGATGAAGTGAAGTACTTTATTGATGAAGCTCATGGTGAAGCTAAGGAGATTATTGAGGGTCATCGTGATCAGCACAAGGCAATTGCGGATGCGTTGCTTAAATACGAGACGTTGGATGAAAAGGAAATTTTGAGTCTCTACAAGACCGGTAAAATGCCTGAACATTCAACTAATAGTGATGAGTACCCTAGTGAAAATGAAACCTTTGAACAAGCTAAAAAAGCCATTGACGCTAAGGAGCACGAGCACGAAAAGAAACTTGAACAAGAAATTGATCATTCTGAAGAAAAACACGATGAAAATCATGATAGTAATTCAGATCACCAAAATTCTGATAATCAAGATCAATAAACGAAAAGAACGTTGGGATCAAAGCCCACGTTCTTTTTTAATCTAAGGAGGGAATAAAATGAATGATAAAAATGATGTATTAGTTAAGGCACTTACTAAAGATGGGATGTTTCGGGTTTACGGCTTAAACGCGACTGGAATTGTCAGTTATGTTCAAAAAATTCATGATACCTGGAGTACATCAACGGCAGCACTTGGAAGAACGATTGCTGCAACCTTGATGCTGTCGGCCTCAGTGTTAAAGGGAAAAGAAAGCATGACCGTTCGCTTAAATGGACGTGGTCCAGTCGGCGGAATGGTTATTGATGCTGATGCTAAGGGACACATTAAGGGATACATTCAGAATCCTCACGTTAACTTGCCACTCACAAAGGATGGGAAAGTTGATGTTTCTAAGGGTGTAGGAACGAATGGTTTTTTAGAAGTTGTTAAAAATCAGGGAACAAGTGAACCCTACACTAGTGATGTTCCACTCGCAAGCGGTAAAATTGGTGATGATTTTACCTTTTATCTAGCAAAGTCAGAACAGATTCCATCAGCCGTTGGAGTTTCAGTTGACATTGACGGAGAAAACAACGTCCAAAGTGCCGGGGGATATTTGATTCAAGTCATGCCTGGTGCTTCTGACGAGGCAATTGATAAGTTGGAGCAGACTTTAAAGAATGCGCCCAGTATTTCGTCCATGTTAGAAAAGGATCCTAATCCTGATCACATTTTGAATGAGTTATTTGGCACGGATAATCTGAACGTTATTGATCATATGCCAGTCGAATTTGTCTGCAATTGTTCCAAAGAAAAATTTGCCAAAGACATTGCGGGAATTGGTAAGAAGGATCTGCAGCAATTGATTGATGAAGATCATGGGGCACAGGTTGTATGTAATTTTTGTGGTAAAAAGTATAACTTTTCGGAAGATGAATTGGTTGATTTACTGAATGAGAGGGATAAGTAGTATCAAAGAGCGTGCTGTCATACGGTTCGCTCTTTTTTGTACGGGTATGGTATTATATAAAATGTTTGGAAACAATTTAGATGAGGTGAAAAAATGGAGTGGAAAATTGGAAACGTAACGATTCCAAATCAACTAGTAGTAGCTCCAATGGCTGGAGTTACGAACTCAGCCTTTAGAATCATTTGTAAAAAGTTTGGTGCGGGATTAGTTGTCTGTGAAATGATTTCCGATCGTGGAATTATGTATAACAACAAAAAAACGTTAAGCATGGTTAACGTTGATCCTAATGAACACCCAATGAGTATTCAGATTTTTGGTGGAACCAAAGAAACTTTAGTGGAGGCTGCTAAGTTTATTGATCAGAAGACGGCTGCTGATATTATCGATATCAACATGGGTTGTCCCGTAAATAAGGTCGTTAAGACCGATGCCGGGGCTAAGTGGCTCCTTGATCCTGATAAGGTTTATGAAATGGTGTCTTATGTAACTGCTGCCGTTAAAAAGCCAGTAACGGTTAAGATGCGAACTGGTTGGGATGAGGATCATGTTTATGCGGTGCAAAATGCGCTTGCTGCTGAGGCGGCTGGGGCTTCTGCTGTTGCGATGCACGGTCGAACTAGAAAACAAATGTATACCGGTCATGCTAACTGGGAGATTTTAAAAGAAGTTGCCGATGCATTGACGATTCCGTTCATTGGAAATGGTGACGTGACTACTCCACAACAGGCTAAACAAATGATTGATGAAGTAGGTTGTGATGCAGTAATGATGGGCCGTGCCGTTGAAGGAAATCCCTGGGTTTTGAGGCAAACTGAGCACTATCTAGCAACTGGCGAATTAATCCCGGAACCAAGTGTTGAGAAAAAAATCAACACTGCTAAGGAACATTTGCATGGGCTGGTTCGAATTAAGGGTGAATATGTTGGGCCAAGACAATTCAGAGGTCAGGCAGCTTATTACTTGAAAGGAATTTCTCATTCGGCTCGAACCAAAGTAAAGTTAAACAATGCTGAGTCTGAAGCAGAGATGGACCAGATCTTCGATGATTTTCTAGAAAAAGATGCGATGAGAAACGCACGGAAAAATGCATAATTACGATGCTTAACTATGTTATTATGAATGTAAGTTACTAGTTTGGGGGATTTGAATTGGCACAAGAGAAGAAAATGAATGACCAATTAAAAGTTCGTAGAGAAAAGATGCAAGAGCTACGAGATGAGGGAATTGATCCTTTTGGTCATGCCTTTAAGCCAACTTATTTGGCAAAAGATTTAGACAAAGAGTTTGATAAGTACGATAAGGAAGAATTAGAACAAAAAGATGTCAAGGCTACAATTGCTGGGCGAATGGTAGCTAAACGGGGCAAAGGTAAAGTTGGATTTGCCGATATCCTTGATCGTTCGGGTAAAATCCAGGTTTACGTTCGAAAAGACGTTGTTGGAGAAGAACAGTATCATATCTTTAAA
Source organism: Fructilactobacillus sp. X3R2C1 (assembly GCF_059901235.1). Lineage (NCBI taxonomy): Bacteria > Bacillati > Bacillota > Bacilli > Lactobacillales > Lactobacillaceae > Fructilactobacillus > Fructilactobacillus sp. X3R2C1. The sequence continues at coordinate 1,749 of NZ_JBWXVA010000003.1, read as the reverse complement.
CGTGCTGACATCGGGGACTTTCTTGGCTTTACTGGTGAAGTAATTAAGACAGACATGGGGCAACTAACCGTTCGTGCGACGTCCATCACTTTCCTATCAAAGGCACTTCGTCCACTTCCTGATAAGTATCACGGATTACAAAATAAAGAACAAAAGTATCGTCAGCGATACCTTGATTTAATCTCAAATCGTGATAGTTTTGAGCGTTTCCAGAAGCGCAGTAAAATTATTAAGGCAGTTCGAAACTTCTTGGATAATAAGATGGACTTTACTGAGGTTGAGACCCCAGTATTACACACTACTGCCGGTGGAGCATCCGCTCGTCCATTTATAACTCATCATAATGCTTTAAATATTGATTTATATTTGCGAATTGCACTGGAACTTCATTTGAAGCGTTTGATTGTAGGTGGCATGGGACGTGTCTACGAGATTGGCCGTGTGTTTAGAAATGAAGGGATGGATAAGGAACACAATCCTGAATTTACTGAACTTGAGACCTATGCTGCATACTTTGATTTTCATGATGTAATGGATGAAACCGAAGGAATTTTTAGAGCCGCTGCCAAAGCCGTTAGTGATAATGGTAAGGTTACGTATCAGGGTGAAGAAGTTGATTTGAACCAAGAATTCGATCGAATTCATATGGTTGATGCCGTGAAAAAATATACGGGAGTTGATTTTTGGCCTAAGATGTCGGATGATGACGCTAAGAAGTTGGCTGATAAACACGGTGTGCACTATGAATCATACTGGAAAGTTGGTCATATCATTAATGCTTTCTTTGAACAGTTCGTTCAACCAAAGCTAAAGAAGCCAACGTTTGTCTATGGTCATCCAATTGAAATTTCTCCTTTGGCAAAGAAAAATGCTGATGACCCAAGATTTACGGACCGTTTTGAATTATATATTCTTGGTAATGAATATGCTAATGCTTTTTCTGAATTAAATGATCCAATTGATCAACGTCAACGTTTTGAAGCTCAAGCTAAGGAACGTGAAGAGGGGAATGATGAAGCTCAGGGTATCGATGAAGACTTTATCGAAGCACTTGAGTATGGCATGCCTCCTACAGGTGGATTAGGAATCGGAATTGATCGCTTGGTAATGCTTTTAACTGACGCACCATCCATTCGTGATGTTCTCTTGTTCCCAACTATGAGACCAGAAGATAATTCTGATAATCCACAGGATGAAGATAATAAAAAATAGATTTGTTTGATAGAAAAAGAAAAGAGATGATTAAAATCATCTCTTTTTATTTGTACAAAAATGATTTGAAACATTGTTAGAGTAGCTTTTGTAAAGATTGATCACTTGTACGATTACGTTCATTTATTAGATGGAAAATAAAAATTGAAAAAAGTTTGACCTTTTTTGACCAAAAGTGTTGACAAAGTATTTGAGCGCATGTATAGTAGTAAATGCTCAGTGAGAGAGAAAAATGATTTGATAATAATTAATAAGTCACTGATTATGAACTAAGTTAATTATCATAAATATTGCTCTTGCACTAAAGTGCAAAATACTGTATTATATTTGATGTTGCAATAATGGTTTTGCCGATTGCTAACAAATAAATTTAAAATAATTGAGTTTATCTGTTGACATTGAAAACACAACGTAGTATAGTTATACATGTTGCGTTAAGGGAGAACTAAACGGCAACAAATCAGAGTAGATCTTTGAAAACTGAACAAGATTTTGATTACAAGTGTAAGGTAATTTTAAGTTGTAGAACTTAAAATT